>CAZTOK010000020.1:0-23954 GCA_964615445.1 uncultured Candidatus Saccharibacteria bacterium
GATTCGAACCCCCGAATGCTGGAACCAGAACCCAGTGCCTTACCACTTGGCGACACCCCAATGTGTCGCTACGAATTGTATCACTTCTACTATTTTTACTCAAGTAACTAGAAGAAAGTAAAGTCTCGAATAGTTGAGGCTTTACTTTCTTCGCAAAAAACTCATATTCGAGGCGGTAATCTTTAGAACTAGCTAACGGGCACAATGAAGAACAAGATATCGGACCCCGTCCAGGGAGACAGCCTCGCCAGCTGCACCTCGACGGACTTACCGGCATAAGTATTCAAGATCATCTCGGTGCTTAGCTGAAACCCAGCCGGGTCGTGGACCATCATTCTCTTATCCAAGCCGTTCTGCTGATTGCGGAGTTCCGTGTACCTATATAAGACCGCCAAGCCTCTGATCGAGTCGGCCTCAAGGAACGACTTGAAGTTGCGAAAGCCGATGTGACTCACGATATCGTTCAGATCCTCAACGG
Organism: uncultured Candidatus Saccharibacteria bacterium; assembly: GCA_964615445.1. GTDB lineage: Bacteria > Patescibacteriota > Saccharimonadia > Saccharimonadales > Saccharimonadaceae > JALRBM01. The sequence continues at coordinate 479 of CAZTOK010000020.1, forward strand.
CGTTACGATCCAAGGTGTAGCTGATGTCCGCGGACATGTTTCCCCCGGGGCTCGTAGAATTATTCCTTAATTATATTAACATATTATTTCATACCTACAGTGCTTAGACGTATGAATGAGCTAAATAGGTCATAAACTAAAGGAATGATTTGCTTAAGCTAGATATTCTTTTTACTAGCTTCAACCTTAACACGTCGACGATCTGTTGTTGCTACGCCAAAGTAGTCGCGTACTTCAAACAAGAAGTAGCCACCCACTGCTGCACCAAGAAGACCCCAAACAAGTTCAAACAGGTTAAACTTAAATAAGAAATCAACTACATGCGACGCAACCGTAAGAAGTAGAATGACAAAAAGAAGCACCCAGCCTTTTTTACGCATGACCTTCAACGGCTTAACCGCCATAGCACCAATGATAATAACCAATACTCCGAAGGCGAAGAAAACGAAACTTGCAACCCATAAAAGGCCGCCGAGAGCAGCACCAGCAATCCCTGCGTATCCGGTAAGAATAGCACTTGCAAAGAAAAGGAGCGTCATAAGACCCCAAAGAGCAATTACATTAACAATCACACCAATAAGCACCAACCACCATGCGTTCGTAGCAATCCACTTTCGACCTTCCGGTGGGAGATGCGGAACGCTTTTGTACCAAGTGGCCACCGTCGTTTCAAGTTTATGTAGACTGTCCATGAAATTCCCCTTACGTTAAATTACCTTTATAATACGCTTAGTAACTACGGAACACAACTACTATACTTCTTTTTGAATTGGCCACATTCCCCATGCTGCCCATATCGTCAAGACTCCAAGCCCAATAAAGAAAAAGATAGTCCATATGCCCACTGGAAGCGCTACTGTCGCTCCCAGGATGCCGTTATTTGTAGAAGCGGCGTGTACGTTTTGCCATATAGCAAGGAGTACCCATAAAAGTACTGTTAGCCACCCCATTACCATGCTAAAAATGCGCATTGCGTTGCTTAGTTTTAGTCGCAACAGAAATGGAAGGGCTAATACCTCTGTTGTCACTAACAATGCGGCTACAAGTTTAGCCTGCACCTCATTCGTTAATCCCATGTGTTCTAAAATACTCGGGAACTTTTCAAAGTTAAACAACTGTGCGAGCGCCATAATAAGGAGTGGTCCGGCTAGAAGCAAGCTGATCTTTCCTACATTGGCTGTTTTCATGGCCGGCGCGTTGGTAAGACGAACAAAGAAACTCATGCCTTTAGTATACGCTGTATTACTACAAAAGGGGAAAGTGTTGTTATTTTAGTTATTTTGCTTGCGCTTTATCTTGCGCTCACGTATTCTACTAACCAGCGAAGGTTACAAAAACAAACACAACTCCAAAAAATATGTTGTGACTGATCGCTCTACGATATCCACCACAACAGTAAAGCACCTCTATATGAGGTGTCTTACTTTATGTTTATGATAATTGACTCATCTAACGTTATATGGTATTATATACTTATCTCTTCCACGCAGATGCGAAGAGCGCATCTGTCACTCTCGCGAAAGGCCGACTCATGTCGAAGAAATTTCGCCGCAACTGCTTCATCGCTCTGATGACATTGGCTGCGGCGTGCGCCATCCTGCTGGGAGTCCGCGTGGTTGCAAGTGCCTACGTCGCCACACACGCTGCGCTCTCCAGTCACGACATGATCTTCACGGTGATGTCACGCCTGGACCACTCCAGCAAGGCGGAGAACATCATGGCGGCCATCATTCTGGCCACACTCCTGTTCGAGATGGTCACCTCTACACGAGGGTACATCTGCAGGCGCAAGGCGCGTCGCAACATGATCATTCCGCTCACGCAGCCCATCGTGCCCGTCATCGCTTCGGCGCCTGCGGGCAACGGCACGCGTCACCTGCAGATCGCACCCGACGCTCCCACAGCGAGGCGTCGGGCATCCAACAAATAGTACAAATCCTTTGCCCTATTTGTTGGATGAGCCACTCACTAGAGAGTTTTCTTCTCGCCATTTGGCAATAGCTGCATGGTTGCCGCTCAGTAGTACCTCTGGTACTTTCATACGGCGAAACTCCTCTGGCCGCGTGTACTGCGGAAATTCAAGCGTCTTGCCGTCACTAAAACTCTCTATTTCAGCACTATTCTCACCACCTAATACCCCGGGAATAAGCCGCACAATGCTATCAATTATGGTCATAGCAGGGAGTTCACCTCCGGTAAGTACATAATCACCTATGCTCACTTGTTCGTCTATTAGCGTCACAATTCGCTCATCATATCCTTCGTAGCGGCCACAAACAAAAATAAGTCCAGCGTCGGCATCGGCCCATTTTTTTGCCAAAGATTGTCGCCATCGCTGTCCTCTAGGCGTCATAAGAAACACTTTTGCGGTCGGGTCGCGTTGCTTTGCTAGCTCTATAGCCGCAAATAGTGGCTCAGGCTTTAGAAGCATACCATCGCCGCCGCCATATGGCGTATCGTCAACCTGCTTGCGAGGACCAAGACCAAAATCACGTAAGTTAATCGTCTCGAATGATACTGCATTCTCTTTTTGCGCCTTCCACATCATAGAAGTATTAAGCACGCCCTCGAACATCTCGGGGAAAAGGGTGATAACTTGTACTTTTTTCATCTTTTTTAGTGTATCACCGGTCCGATCTGTTGACAAACCAAAGTCATAGTTTTATAAAGTACTAGCTATTCATGCCAAAGATTTGTTATACTACCTCTAATTGCAGAGAGAGGGTTTATGGAATTCGATAACAACACACCGGTGAGCGATGAGCAAAGAAAACTGGCCGAGACAAAGCGCATCACCCTTAGTCCAGTACATTCAGATATTAGCCCTGAAGCACGTCCAGATAGTGAAATTGTCGCGCATCACCTTGTGGAGCCACCCACGCCAAACGCAAGTAATGATACCGAGCAAACGGCGTCCCTTATCGAACCCTCAAACAGTCTCCGCACGCTACCGCCTGCTCACTCTTCATCCCACAAAAAAACAAGTCTCATTTTAGGCGTTATTGGTGGTGCCCTGTTTCTTTTAGTAACCGCCACGCTCTATATGAGTGCAAAGTAAATAGTAGATTACCTTAAATCACGAAACCCACCTTTTCAGGTGGGTTGATTCGTGACACATACAAGGCTCTCAACAAATATGTTTTGTTGCTCGCATAGAGCTCTCTTTTTCTCGCAGTTCAAGTTGTATCTGAACTGTTTATGATTATATATCGAGATCGTCTAATTCTGCAAGCTCTTTTCGAGTATTTTCTGTGAGACTTGATTCATTTTCCACAGACTCATCTGTGGAGTTTTTCACAGGCTGGTCGCTTCCTTCATCTGATGAAATAGTATAGTTTTCACGTTCATCGTCGTTGTTGACTATTTTTAAGTTATACCTAGCGTCATTTTTTGTCCCAAAGGCACGCAAAAGCGTACGCAAGCTTTGGGCAGTCACACCTCGTTTACCAATAACACGCCCCAAATCGTCCGGATTTACCGTAAGAGTAAGAAGCACTCCTTTTTCATCAATTACCCTATCGACAACAACATCGTCTGGATGACTAACAAGTGATTTAACGATAAACTCTACAAACTGCTGATCTATTGTCGACATATGCCCTCCATTTGCCGTAACGGTCATATCTAGTATCGTGTAGTCCATTATACCATGAGGATTCTTTACTAGTTATTTTCTCTAAACCTGTTGACATTCAAATACTATTGTGATATTATATAAACATACATCGCTGGTACTCAGTCCAGCGAGGAACCGAGAAAGATTGAGGAGCCAGAAATGACCGCCAAGGGTGAAACCAAGGGCATTTCCGCCGAGCAGCACGCCGCGAACAAGGCAGCCACCAAGGCCCGCCAGGCCGTCCGTCGGACGAAGGTGGGCAAGCCGGGAACGCTGCTCGACGGCCTGATCGCCGACCAGCGTCTGGCCGAGGAGCAGCGCCTGGCGCAGCGAGCCGCCACCGCGGCGAAGGAGCAGCAGTTCCGCGCCGACCAGGTCGCCATCGCGAAGAGCCACCCGGCCTTCACCGACCTCGAGCCGGAGAGCCTGGTGCACACGATCGCCCTCAGGGCGTTCGACGTGTTCGTGGTGACCGACCAGCGAGTGATCCGCGACAGCGGCTTCAAGCGCACCGCCTACGCCCTGGATGTGGCCGTCGGGGAACTCCCCGAGGACCAGCAGCGTCGGCACAAGGCGCTCGCGAAGGCCAAGGACGTCGTCTACAAGACGCTGATCACGGCCCACGAGCAGCTCAGGAACCCGGCCTCGGGCACCTCCGAGCCGGCCGCGACCACCGAGGTCGCGCAGGACGTCGAGCCCGCCGCGGCCGTCGCCTAGCTCTCCCGCAATACAAACGCCGCCAGACGTCCTCTGGCAAATTCGCCCCCTAAAAAGGGCGTCCCGGAACTACCGGAAGAGCCCTGTTGCTTCGTGCGCAGGGCTTTTCGCTTTTTTAAGATATCTATTACAATATTAAGATCCTAGCCTACGAGGAGAAGATATGAACACTCGGCAGCCCGGTGATCATGACGTTGTGGAAGCCGTAAAAAATCACGCGCTCATGCTTCTTATGATCGAGGTCCCAAAAGAAGAGATCGTATACCATATAGCTCGCTATATCATCTTGCTTTACGGCAAGGTGAAAGATGTTAATCAATCGCTTCAAATAGCGGAAAAACAGCTTTTAGCAGCAAAGCACAATGAGTTGGTCATTGCCGAGGGAAAGATGTGCGCGAAAAATATCCTTAACCAGTCTATTACCGCCATCCCTCGTAGGTCTTAGAGATCAAAAACGGAGTCTTGCGCTACTCGCAAGGCTCCGTCATAAAAATCGTCTGATTTTACTCTGCAGCTTCTTCAGTTGCCTCTACGACTTCTTCTTTTGGCTGGTTTTTGCGTAGTTTTTCAGCGTTACGGATAGCTTTTTGCTTATCGGCTTTAGCTTCATTTACCCACTTTGGAAGTTTTACACCTGCATCTTTTAGCAGTTTTACCACGCGAGGAGTTGGCTGCGCGCCGTTGTCAAGATACTTTTGAGCAACTTCTACCTGTACATTAGCCTCTTTGGTGTGAGGGTTGTAGCTACCAATATAAGCAACAACGCGACCACTCGATGGATGGCGCTGTGCTTCCTGAACGGCCAGACGGTACACTGGGTAGCCTTTACGACCGAGACGTTGCAAACGAATTGCGAGCATAAAAATTAAACTTCCTTTACTTACTCTTAGAGTTATCTATAGTTCTTGAACAAGTTTACACTGTTTTAGTGTGTACGTCAATCTGTTTTAAGGGGTCATTTTTTATTTTGTTGGAGTTCATATGTCGCCAGTGCAGCCTTAGCTGCTTCTTGTTGAGCCGCTTGCTTACTTGGACCACTTCCTTGCCCCATTAATTTTGCCCCAACAAACGCACCAAGGGTGAACGTTTTATCGTGATCTGGCCCTACTTCTTCAAGCACTTTGTAAACTGGCGTCTGGTTATCGATTCGCTGCGATACTTCTTGCAACTGCGATTTGGGGTCGCGCCAACTGCCACTTTGGAGAATGCCTTCGAGTTTAGAGAGAATGTGTTTTTCAATAAAACGCGCAGCATCTTCATAGCCTCGTTCCAGATAGACAGAGCCAATAACCGCCTCAAAAGCATTGGCTAAGATTTGCTGACGAGCACGACGACTGCCATTCTTCTCACCCCGGCTCATGCGCAGTAGTGGCTCGTAACCTAACGCTTCACCTGCTTCACCAATACTTTCAGTACGGACGAGCGACGCGCGCCAACTAGTGAGTATACCTTCCGGCTCAGTGAAGTTGTTGTAAAGATAATCAGTAACCACGAGCTCTAGCACAGCATCACCTAAAAATTCTAGGCGCTCATTGTGTTCGTTCACGCTTTTTTTGTGCTCATTCACATAGCTGCGATGTGTTAACGCTGTAATGAGATAGTCGATATTTTTATATTCAAACCCTAATTTTTCACGGGCGAATTCTTGGTATGGTGCGACCTGCATCCCACTCATTATAACTTCTCCTGTCGGATTTTTTTCATAGCAAGCAGCATAAGCTTACCAATATCTTCGTATTCTATTTCATCGAGTGCATCATGGAATTTAAACCATTTAATGCCGTTCATCCACTCTTCTTTTTTAATAGCATTGGTATCACCCTTAGCACGTACGAGATAAATTTGTGTGGTCATTAACACAAGGCGATCAACACGGCGGTAACGAAAATGGATTTTACCTAGCCAGCTAATTACTTCTGTATCATGCAAACCAGCTTCTTCGCCAATTTCACGCTTAGCGGTTTGTTGGGCTGTTTCACCTTCTTCTATATGGCCCTTTGGAATTGTCCAACGGTTTTTGGCGTCCTGAATAAGAAGTATCTCGATTTCTCCTTCTTTATTGCGACGAAATACCACCCCTCCAGCAGTCGGCTCACGAACGATTTCCTGAATCGACGGCTTGTGGCGGTTGAAGTACTTTTTAAAGCGCTCAAACTTTGGATTCTGCATGCTCTGATTCTCCTTCCACAAGTGTACGGTAGGCAGTGCCAAGCACCCCGTTGATAAACTTGCTTGAGTTATCAGAACCAAAGGCTTTGGCGAGCTCTACCGCCTCGTTGATAGCAACTTTTGGCGGAACAATTTTTGCGAGGTGAAGCAATTCATAAAGGCCAATGCGCAGAATGGTGCGATCAATACGAGCGATCTGTTCGATTGGCCAATCTGGGGCAATAGGCTGGATTTTTCCGTCAAGATCTGCTTGGTCGGCAATAACTCCTTTTACAAGGTCGATAACAAACTGCTTGTCTTGGATGGCGGTGTCGTAACGATCGAGATTGCGACTAAGGATTTCATCAATATCAACAGAGGAATCCTCTGATCCAACACGAAATTCATACTCGTAGAGGCTTTGCAGTGCGACGATACGTCCAAGATGACGGTTAGAGGCCATGGTGCTTTGGTTCTTTCTTTTTGACTAAATGTTTAAGAACACCGCTCTAAAAGAGAGGCTATTTTTTGGTAGCTGGTTTTGTAACTTTGGCGGCTTTTTTAGCAGGTGCAGTAGTAGCTTTTTTCTTACCAGTTTCATTCTTGGTAGTTACTACTTTTACTGGTGATTTGCCATTAACACGACGAGCGAGTTTGAGTAGTAAGTGACTGCGACGCAGACCAGTTTTTCGGGGGCTGCTTTGCTTTTTTGGCTGTGCCATGAAAAGATCTCCTTTTAGGGTGTGTAATAAAACTTTAAGAATAGTATAGCGGAAGGGGGATAATTTCTCAAGAGCTTCGTAAGTGGCTGTCTGCGGACATTCCGCAGACAGCCACTTACCTATGCACTAGCTATTCATCGACAGGCAGATCATCCTGACGGTTCTGCCGGTTCTGTTCAGCGACCTCCTGGTCGTGAGGGCCGGGCGCGCCCTCCATATCATCGGGCGGACGTGTGTTGATGCCACCCGGAATGTACGGCCGAGACATGGCAATCCCCTTCGTCAAATTAACATGACAGTGCGCTATCTTTTATAACACATCAATATACGCACATCAAGTGTATATATTTATATGACGATATTCACTAAGCGACCAGAGACATAAATTACCTTCTTTGGTTCTTTGTCTTCTAGGAATTTTATGACATTTTCTTCATGTAAGGCTTGGTGTTTAATCTCTTCTTCATCTGTGATTTTATCGACAAGGAGTTTGGCGCGCACTTTGCCATTTACCTGTACAATAATAGTCATTTCGTCTTTTTGCAGGTATGCTTCATCCCACCTTGGCCAGGTATCAACGTGGATAGTTGAAGTGTTACCAAGCTGGTGCCATAGCTCTTCGGTAATATGTGGAGCAAATGGTGCAAGTACTTTTAGCAGCGACTCAATAGCAAATGTCCATGCACTTGATTTGCCTATACCATACGTTTCTTTTAGCTTGTAGTAGCTATTAACGGTCTCCATCATGGTAGAAATAGCCGTGTTGAACTTTTCATTTTCAATGTCTTCAGTGACTTTTTTGACGGTTTTATGAGCGATGGAAAGAATATCTTTTGCTGTTTTTTCGTCGAGCGGTAGATCACCAGCTTCGAGATATTCTTGGGTAAGATTCCAGATGCGGCTAAGGAAGCGGTATGTTCCAGGTACACCGCGTACATCCCACGGTGCTTCGATATCGTAGGGAGCGATAAACATTTCGTACACACGGAGACTATCGGCGCCATAGCCGCTATCCATAATTTCAAGCGGATCGATGACGTTACCGCGCGATTTGCTCATTTTAGTGCCATCTGCCGCCAAAATATAGGCGTTATACATCATGCGCTTAAAAGGCTCAGGATGGGACGTCCAGCCCTGTTTGTGAAAGAAACGCGTCCAAAAACGAGCATACAGTAAGTGGGCAACGGCATGGTCGGCGCCATTATAATAGTCAACCGGACCCCAGTATGCTTCGGCAGTTGGCTCCCATGCTTTTTGATCGTTAAACGGATCGATATAACGCAGGAAATACCAACTACTACAAGCATATCCATCAAGTGTATCAGTCTCACGCTTGGCTGGACCACCACAAGTAGGACACGTAGTGTTTACCCAGTCGATAACACCAGCGAGGACAGAGGTTGCGCCGCCCTTTGGTTTGTATTCTTCAACATCTGGCAAAATAACAGGAAGTTGATCATCCGGAACGGCCACGGCGCCATCTTTTTCACAGTGGACAATCGGGATCGGTGCACCCCAATAGCGCTGACGACTGATAAGCCAGTCACGCATTTTATAGGTGATTTTACTGCGACCAATGTTTTGCTGTTCAAGCCAGGCCACAATCTCTTCTCGGGCCTCTTCGGTACGCATACCATCAAACTCACCAGAATTGATAAGAATGCCTTCACCTGTATATAATTGCTGACGATATATTTCGTTTTTGTCGTAGGCTTTAGCTGCCTCAACTGCGCGCTGAATACCTTCATGCCAGTGACCTGCGCCGCCATCTGGTTGCGTACGCTTTAAGAGTTCTTCGCCTGTTGTCCAGTACGGCACAAAGTTTTCGTGCGCTTCAAGTGCCTGCTCACCCTGGCGATTGCTATCGACAATGGCGAGAAAGTTATATCCTTTTGAACGGCGATTGCTATCTTTGTTACTGTTGTAGTAATACGAATATACTGGTGCGCCAAGTGGAATCATAGCTTCAACATCGACAAATCCAGCTTCTTCACGGAGCTCGCGGTAGGCAGTTTGCTCAAATGTTTCGCCTTGTTCGCGTCCACCTGATACAAGCCAACCTTTTTCGTTACGAGCATTGGTTAGACCCATGAATTGTTTTATTCGAGGATCGTACGCAATAACCACTACACCTTCAACTTCTTTTGCATCTGGCAGTTCTTCGCCAAAATCTTGGGCAATGACATCTTTGACTGCAAGGTTAAACTTCTCGGCAAATGCAAAGTCGCGTTCATCGTGAGCTGGTACAGCCATAAGGGCACCAGCACCGTAATTTGCAAGCACATAATCGCTAAGCCATATGGGTATTTTTTTGCCGGTTGTTGGGTTAGTTGCATAGCTGCCTGTAAACACTCCTGTTTTTTCACGCGAATCGTTCATGCGCTCAATTTCAGACTTGCGGGCAGCCTCCATAATATAGGCCTCGACTGCCTCTTTAGCGTCATCTGTTGCAAGTGCACGAGATAGCTTATGTTCTGGCGCAAGCACCAAAAAGGTCGCGCCAAACAGTGTGTCAGGGCGAGTCGTGAATACAGTGATAGTCTCTTGGCGACCATCGACAGCAAAGTCGATTTCTGCACCTTGTGACTTGCCGATCCAGTTCTTTTGCATTACTTTTACAGATTCAGTCCAATCAAGATCATCCGTCGCCTCAAGCATTTCATCGGCATATTCGGTAATCTTGAAGAACCATTGTTTCAAGTTCTTTTTAGTGACAGGATTACCGCAGCGCCAACATTTGCCGCCTTCGACTTGCTCGTTCGCAAGCACAGTTTGATCTGTTTCACACCACCACTGCGGGCTTTCTTTTTGATACGCCAGGTCATTTTTATAGAGTTGGTTAAAAATCCACTGCGTCCATTTGTAATACTCTGGGTCGGCCGTACTAATTTCTTTTGACCAGTCGTAACTGAACCCAAGGCGTTTGAGTTGTTTTTTGAAGTGCACTTTGGCTTCATCGTGCGCTTCGCGCGGTTTTTTACCTACCTTGATAGCGTAGTTTTCAACCGGGAGGCCAAATGAATCCCATCCGATAGGATGATAGGCATTATACCCCTGTTGGCGCTTAGCTCGCACTTTAATATCACTAAACTGAAATGTGCGCCCGTGACCAATATGAATTCCGGCACCTGTAATACCCGGCAGCATACTAAAAGCGTAGTATTTTGGTTTGGCGTGATTACTGAGGTCTACTTTGTATGTGCCTTCTCGTTCCCACGTTTCTTGCCATTTTTGTTCAATTTCGGTCGGATTGTAGCGCTTCATATATGTATAAGTATAGCAAAATAATCAGTAAATTTTTAAATCCTGAGAGGTTTAACCAGCTATGTAAACCTCTCAGGATCCCAACTTCAGATTCTACTTAGCAAGCGACGCAGTAGCTATTAATTATCCAAAACGTTTTACCGTCAATTACCGCCTGCTGGATACCGAAAAGGGCAAGTGAGCCGAGTTTTTCAGCCATTTCAATCCCGTCGACAATTGGAATCCAGTAAAAAGTCCCGTCTTCTTGCGCAGTACTTGTGAATTTTCCATGACTTGCAAGTTCACCTGCTACATAATTAAGAAAAGTGACTCCAGGCTGAACCTCACCTGCGCTCAAAGCATCAGGACGAGCAGGGTTACGCATAGCTAACCTACTTTCGTAAGATCTGGATTGGAATCATCTTAGATTTTATAATGATTTAGAAGTGTGATCAAATCATCTATTTTAAGCTTACTGAAATTTTGAGAAAAACTTTTCTTTAATCTTTAGCCATTGGGGTGACTGGCGAACAAGTTGCGTATCTTCATCCATAACACACAGTACTTTGACAGCTTCTTCAAGGTAGACATTTCCCTGAGAGCCTTTGGCAAGAATGGCAGCACCTGACTCAGTAACACTGCGTACAAACGCGCCAGCATCAATGGCGGTTTTAAAGCTTCTTACCTGACACCCTCGGGCACGCGCAGCTGGTGCCAGGTATTTTTCAGCCTCATCGCCGACCGTTACCACCCATGCAAGAAGGCTCGCATCGCACATCTGGCCAAGTTTTTCATGTTCCTCGGCAGAAGTGGCCCCAAGCTCGTTCATGGTGCCAAGAATCGCAATACGCTGCGGCACTTGTAGACTATACAGCGCCTGAAGTGCCGAGCTCGCTGAAAGCAGTCCGGAATTGTAGGTGTCGTCAATAATAATCGTATTATCAATGCCATGAAGGAGGTTCATACGACCAGGCACCGGGCGATACTCGGCAAGACCGGTAGCGATCTCTTGAGCCGACATGCCTAGCTTTACTGCCGCCGCTACAGCACCCATTGTCGGTCTGAGACTATGCTCGCCTACTACTTTAATAGTAGCGACAAATGGCTCGAACTCTGACGTAATGACCGTCCCGCTATAGCCTTTTTTGACATCAAAATCTTGTTGTTCAAAACGATACTCGGCAAGGCCAGTTGTGCCGTAGGTATCGACATTGCTATTTGTAAGATACTTAGCAAAATCACCATCAATATCATCACGGTTAATAAGGGCGAGTTTAGAGAAATTCGCTGCTGACAGTTCTTCTTTGGCAACAGCATCCATTGTGCCAAAGTACTCCATATGCTCAGGAGTAACGGCAGTAATTACTGCTACGTCAGGGCGTAAGTATGCGCCAAAGCGAGCAATATCGCCAATTCTATCGGCGCCAATTTCGGCCACGATGACATCAACACCCGTTGGCTCCTTGATGCGTTCACGTGCAGCCGCAAAAACCTGCAGCCATGCGCTGATGCTTTTCACATTTTCAGGATATTCAATACTAAGGATTGAGATGGGTACGCTGAGATGCGTGTTGTGATTTCCCTCGTGAAGCGCTACTCTAAAGCGCTGAGAAAGTACTGTCGCGATGGCTCGTTTTGTACTGGTTTTACCAATACTCCCAGCAACGACAACTAGTTTTACTTCTGAGTGTTTTTGGAAATAGCGACGGACGTACCGCTCGAGTTTTTTCTGAATCAACGTTTTAAACATACTTATGTTCTATCATAAACGATTTTCGGCGTTCATCATAGGCGTGAGTACAATACCACGACCACTAAAAAACTTCTTGAAATCTTTAAAAGACACGGCCGCGTACGCCTGATTGTCCCTTTTTGTTCCCGATGGATTATGGAAGTACACTTGCTGCTTATCCACGTCATAACCAAGCATGAGTATGAGGTGGCCACCTTTATTTGGCGGCACCGAACGGGGATCGCGAATCATCGCATTTACAGAAGCGATAACGTACGAACCTTGACTCAAATACATGCACATTTCTTTAAGTAAAAGTGGCGCTACGGGCACTGCTTTTATATGAAATTCCTTCGTCATAAACTGACTATATGGCTTATAGACTAACCCATTTGACGTTTCAAGAGGAAAGGTATACCCGCCATATTCGGCACACTTTTTCGCGAGCGGCACAATAGGAATAACTTCGCCTGTTTGGTGCGCTAGTATCATTTTTGTACATGCCATTCCACAGGCATTCCAACTCCACATTGCGTATTCTTCTTTTGAACTGGCGCCAGATTTTTTCCAATTTGGATCGCTTTGAGTGTCGATGGTATGTTCAAGAATGGACTGGTTTAGTTCAGGCGACTCCCACTGAGAGAAATACGGTACATTTTTATGCAAACTCTGCCTAGGAAAAGTCGGGCGTTTTACGGTTTGTCTTGCCGCCTTAATATACGTCTTCATGCGATGTTTTAATGAAGTCATACTTCTATCATAGCAGTAACATCTTACTAATTTTGGTAGAGCGAGGCATGCTTAAAGAAAGTAAGCGCGAAAAACATTGCTTGTTCGTAGTATGTTACGCGAGTTACATTGTCATCTGTTAAAAGACCAACAGCACCATTTGCTTGTTTTGAATTGGTTCGACCAAATACAATGTCATCCGCCTCGCCCAGCTCTTTACCTTCTTGAATAAGGGCAGCTATTTTAGGAGGCAAAAAGAAGGTGCATGTTCGGCCTTTACCGATGCGACCATCTCGTGATTTTACCACCATTCACGCAAATGCCTCCATTTCATTGCCTTTTAGTTCAATACCTCCTTCAAGTCCTACCCAAAAATCGGCGTCGGGCTCAACTTGCGAGGCATTATTCGCTCTGTTTAGAGTGCCGTTAAACGTTTCTTCATCATTTCGTGGTTGGTCTGACACCCCTGAAGACACGGACACCCCTTTAATTTCGAAAGTCTCGTTGGGAAACATTTTCTCAAACCCTTGTTTGGTAGCGGTAATTTTAACTGGATTTTGAGATGCGACAATGACTTTTTTCATAGTATTAGTATAGCCGATAGTAAAGCATTTCCTCAGTAAAGGTGACTATTATTCAAGATAATTACTATATTATGAATACTCATTATTACTATCAGCCAACATCAGCGTCACCAAAACAATCACGATTCAGACAGTTTATTGGTCTTACTATTGCAGTGAGTGTTTTAGCTATACTAGTTCGGATTATCCTGATTGGCCTGCCTGTATTCAATGTGTCATCACTTGCAAGCGCCAAGCCACCACAATCTACACAAACGACCTTGAACTTTACGAACAGCGTAAACTCAATTATTCAGAAAAACAGCCAGTATCAGATTGGCGTTGCACTTATTAATCTTTCAAATGGCCAGTCGCAGACATTTGGGATTACTACTCCTTTTGAAGCAGCTAGTACCGCTAAGATTTTGACTGCGTGCGCCTATTATCACCTTGCTGAAACCGGACAGGTCAGCCTTGATAATCAGCTTGGGACGTATGACGCACAGTTTCAACTACAACAAATGGTAAATGACAGCAACAATGACTCGTGGAGTGTTTTAATAAACGCTATCGGAGAAGACAACTTACAAGCGTACGCGACTTCAATCGGAATCACATACGACGAAAACACAAATACGCTTTCGCCACTTGCTATGGCTACATTGCTTAAAAAACTGTATGATGGCGAACTGCTCAATCAAGTTGACACCAAGCAGCTGCTTTCGTACATGCAAAATACCAACGATGAGGCACTTATTCCAGCTGCTATTCCCTCTCTCGTTACGGTGTACCATAAGTATGGGTTATTAAATGGTGAACTTCACGACGCCGCTATCCTTACTAAAAACAATCAAGCGTACACGCTCGTTATTTATACCAAAGGCGCTGTAGATGATAGCGACGACGACCAACGTACAGAAATTATTCATCAGCTTACCCAAGCTATTACATCGTCATTATTCTCGTAATTTTGTAACTTTTTGTATACTTTAGCAGTAAGTAAGGTATGCAAAACAAAGATGAATCAGAGCTTATTGCTCGCAGTTTAAATGGTGACCATATCGCCTACGGAACATTGGTTGACCGTTATAAAAACGCTATTTTTTATCATAGTTTTGCTATTGTGCATAGCGAAGATATCGCAGAAGACATTGCGCAGGAAACGTTTATTACAGCGTACTACAAACTAAATCGCTACAATTCACAATATAAATTGAGTACGTGGTTATTTAAAATTGCCACCAATAAAGCACTCGATTGGCTACGAAAACATCGTCACGAACTATCTGTTGACGATACGATATTTACCAGTATTGCCTCACCTCATCCAGATCCGCAGCAAACAAGTGTACATCAAGAACTACATAATGCCGTACGTAACCTAGCACCGCGCTACCGTGCTGTCATTAGCTTGTATTACTGGCAAGGACTTAGCTATGAAGAAATTTCTGAAACACTTGAGGTACCTGTAGGTTCGATACGAGGGTGGCTTCACCGGGCAAAAGCAGAATTACGAAAGGAGTTGTCATGAAAAGCGACTTAGAAACACTACTAAAAAATGAACATCTTGCGCCTCGCCGCGAGCTTTCTCAAAACTTTACAAAAAATACACTACATAAATTAGAACATCCTCATCGACAGGATCGATTCTTACATTTTAAGGAACTGTTTACTATGAATTTACTGAAAAACCCCATAGGGGCACTTATTGCGATTATTACCTGTATGGTAATCGGAGGAACCTCATATGCCGCGGTTGGTGGCTGGAGCGGCATTCAAGCTTTTTTTGGTGGCGAGAAGAAGGTTGATAATGCCCGCATCGTGACGGTGAATACGAACAATTGTACAATCACGAGCGCATTCAACATTACATCACACGATAAGCAACAATCAGCCTACTACTACCGCGTTATCAACGATTCAAAACTCACAAACGACCAGATCGTACAGATCGTTAAAGGATACTGTGAAAACACCGCTCAGTCTGGGCAAACGTTTGACCTTCAAAGTGAATTGAATAAAAATCCACTCAACCAAGACACAATCGTGGGTGGCTACATCGATAGTACCGTCACCTCAATCAGCAACCTAGGCATAAGCATTCGTTCCGACGAACCAATCGGCAATACCATTAAGACAATCGACCAGACTTTTCCGCAGATTGATCCAAATGTGGTTGTATATTCGGGTAGTCAGCGCCTTTCACTTGCCGATATTCATGTTGGCGATCATATTGCCATTCACTACCGGGCAAGTGGTGATGCATTGACGCACTCTGAAACGATTCGTCCCGACCAAATTGACACTAACGCTCAGGTTATCGTCGCCATTTCCAAAAACTCTCCCGATTTCACGGCGGCAATAAACTATCAAAAATATAATGGCAAAGAATTTGAACAAGTAGTGCCCTGTTCGACAACCGCTAGCGGATATTGCAATATCCAACAGTATATGTCTCAAAAACATTAATTAAGAAATAGGGTGCTTTCGTAAAAAAGCACCCTATTTGAAATTATTTTATCTTTCTATACGTAAAGTAAATAGGAGGTCATCTTAATGATACTCAAACATACATCACATTCAAGACATAAAAGTGTTACTATAGCATCATTTCTTCTGCTTTTTATCGGCGTCTACACCTTATATGCCCTATGTCGCCCGCTTCCCCACATTACAGTCCGGACGGTCCTTTCTTCCAAACTTACTTCCACCTCGCCATCTCTTACTTGGCCACTCAGAGGTTCGGCTGCTGTTGGGACGCCGGAATGGGGCGTGCTCGCAAGTACCGATACCACCCCTAGACCTACCGCTAGCACCATTAAACTCCTAACTGCTCTTACTATCCTGCAAGCCAAACCCTTCTCCACGCCAAACTCGGGTGAAACGTTAACACTTGATACAAACGATGTTGCTTTTTACGAATTTGAACGAGCGAGGGGTGGCGCGGTAGTGCCTGTTGTTACCGGGGAGGTGCTTACTGAACGGCAAGCTCTTGAAGCACTCTTACTTCCATCAGCAAATAATATTGCTACCACACTCGGTGTATGGGCATACGGTTCAACATCCGCTTACCTTAGTGCCGCCAATCGTATGGCTAAATCGCTCGACATGATGTCAACCCACATTGCCGATACAAGTGGATTTTCGTCACTTACCACCAGCACACCGGGCGATCTCATAAAGCTTGGCATTGCTGCGTTTAAAAATCCTATTATCGCCTCCATTATGTCAGAGAAAAGTGCAGCTTTGCCTATTGCGGGTACAGTGCATAATGTTAACGTTTTAGTTGGAACAAATAGCATTATTGGCGGTAAAACCGGCAACACACCCGAAGCCGGCGGCTGCTTTATTGGCATTCGCGAATTTCAAAAAGACGGTCATTTCGCAACTATCGTCAGCGCTATTATGGATGCGCCTTCACTTGATTCGGCGTTAGAAGAAACGCTCCCTTTAGAAAATGCTACTGCACAGAATATTATCATTTCGCCGCTTGTAACTCGTAACGAAGTTGTTGCTACTTACGACATACCGTGGGAGACTACTTCGTTTCAAGCGGTAGCAGCACAGGATATAGCACCACTTCGTTGGATTGACCAAACTGCTACTATCGCCGTCCATAACAGTGCAACCACCACTGGCCAGCGAACAGCTGGAGACATTACCGTAACCATAAAAGATAAGCACTACACGGCCGCCCTGGAACTCACCCAACCCATCCCACCACCATCTCCCTTATGGCGTTTAACCCATTTATTTTAAGAAGGGACTATATGCTCAAACTTAAAACCTCACTCACTAAAAACAAACGATCCAAAAGAATAGCTCTATTCATTGTCGCTCCTATACTCGTTATCGGTTCTCTTGGTGGCGGCCTTGGCTATGCGTTATATCAACAACGCCTACATAGCACAATGTCGACCTCCACACCTAAGCCTATTCAAAAGTCCAGTGAGATACCTAAACCAACTGAAGTAGCTGCTCCGAAGCAAGCACCGCAGCCTACTTCAAAACCAACTCCAACACCACCTCTCGCCGTGAAACCGCCCACCACGCCATGTACAAGCAATACTACTACCAAGTTGCTGCTTGTTAGCCTTAGTTCACAGCATATGTGGGCATGCGAAACGAGCACGCTCGTTAATCAGAGTGCTGTCACAACCGGCATGACACAGGCACCTAATAATGTAGACGATGCTACGCCAACCGGCAGCTGGCAAATATATTCAAAGCAGACTAATCAACACCTTCGAGGCTCTGATATCAATGGCAGTTGGGATGACTTCGTTCAGTACTGGATACCTTTTGATGGTCCAATAGGTTTCCACGATGCATCATGGCAAACGTTTCCTTTTGGAAGCAGCCAATATGCGACGAACGGATCGCACGGATGCGTACACTTGCCATTGAATATAATTGCTTGGGTTTATGACTGGGCGCCTATTGACACCACAGTCACTATCGTAGATTAACCTAGCCTAGTAGGCTGGCATTATTTTTTGGTTACCTTTGATGTAACAGCAATCTTTTTTGGTTGAGGTAATTCTTTTAAAGGAACAGCAACCTTCAGTACACCATCTTCTAGGTGTGCCTCGATCTTATCGCCATCGGCTCGTTCAGGCAACGCAATACGCCGATAGAAGCTGCTTGAACTTTCACGCACCACGTATTTTTTGTTTTTATCTTCTTCCTTTTCATGTTTCTCAGCCTGAATAATCAACGCTCCATCGTCGACATGTACATCAATATCGTCGTTACTAAAGTGCGGAAGATGCGCTTCGACAATTAATTCTTTATCATTATTAATATAGACATCAGTAGTTGGAATAGTGACACCTTTTAGATTAGAAAACCAATCATCGCCAAAAAATTGACGCTGCAATGAGTTAAGCTCTACAAACGGATCAAATTTTACTAAGTTTGGCATACTTTCCCCCTTTTTTCATAACTTATAGGAGCAGTTTTATGCTCCTATTTTTATGATAAACTCAGATTATTTTTATCGTCAATACCTACTACTCATGATGATGAAGTCTCTGCATTGTATATCGATTTACTGGCACCGTTACAACGAATGCCACAAGAAGCGATACGCCAAGTCCCCACCAAAAACGCGGCGAGTTTGGTAGTACCATAAGGGCGTTAGGGATAAGAAACTCGACAGTGGAATCAACAACCTCCATAGAGGCAATCGAGGCTGTATCGGTAGCAAGCGTGGTTTGTATGGCTTCTTTTGCCGTTGCGGTTTGTCGGCGAATGCCTCGATACGTAAGGGCATATCCAAAAAAGAATGCCAATATAATAGCAAGTGCAAGCCTACCAAGACGTCCCCAGCCTAAACTAGCAGCAATCAGCATACCGACAATTTCACCAATGCCACACCCAAGAAGACAGTGAAGTGTATGTTTAATTGCATGTCGTGTTTTGCTATCTATATTCACATATCTAGTATAACGATCTTTCAAAGAACAAAATAGATACCCGCTCACTACGGGTATCTAAAAGAAAGAAATTAATAGCATATCTTGGTTCTTCACCATCACGCCGACATCGCAGCGGCCACCTTGCCACTCAGGATGTCATCGCACAGCTGGTTGAAGTACATCTCGCTCATGGCGATGCGGTTGTCAAACGCATCCACGATGAGCACGTCCGGGTTCTCCCGGTACACCTTGACGTCACCGTTCGCACCGCAGCGCGGAAGCGCCAGCAGCTCATCCTCGTTCAGGAACACCACGCCTCGCGGGTGGTCCTCATCGATGATGTAGAACGGACGAGCCGCGTGCGGGCTCTCTGTCCGCTTCAGTCGCGGACAGGTGACGTAGTTGTCACTGTTGCAGAAAACCAACACGGTAGAACGCATGGTCGTCTCCCAGTTCCGTAGTTTTTCAACTTATGTGTATTATATACACATATTGCTTAAATGTCTAGTATATTATTAAAGTGAGTAGGATACTCACCTTTCTGACTATCGACTTATTCACCCACTGTACCCGTTTTTACTTCCCCAGCCCGCTTGTAGTAGGCAAAAATAACACCATTTGACGTAATCAAACTATCTGTCATTTCAAACGCCATGGGCATAGTCCCCTCACCAAACAGCCGCTTGCCTGTACCGAGCGTTATCGGGAATGTCATGAGACACAGCTCATCAACTAAATCATGCTTGAATAATGTTTGAGTCAAGTTGCCACTGCCGTGAACCTTGATAGCTGAGCCTTCCGAATTTTTGAGCTGTTTAATATCGTCAACGTTTTTAAGTAACTTGGAGTTGTTCCAGCCTGAGTTAGCCACATCCGCTTCGCTCATAGTATCGCTCACTACATATTTCGTAACATCAAGAATACCCGGCCACATGTCGGCATGTTTTGGCCAATATTCAGCAAACATTTCAAACGTTTTTTGGCCTAAGAGAATATCTGTCGATTCCATCCACCTTTTCATGAAATCACCTGCCACTTCGTCAGCCTCAGTGAAATATGGTGCAGTCCATCCACCATATTTAAAATCACTCGACGTATCTTCCTCTGGGCCACCAGGCGCCTGCATAACACCATCTAATGTAACAAATTCTTGGACAATTATTTTTCTCATACTACCCCACCTTAGAAAATTACTGCTTCATTCATTCTACCATTAAACTGTACAGGTACGACAAGTCGTGATTAGATGGAGTGCATATACGCAAAAAGAAAGGCCTAAAAATGTGCGGGATTGCAGGAGTTATTAACATACGTATAGATAGTGCACACCTTGAGTATACTTCTACCTCAACGCGCGTTCTTTCTATGCTGAAATCTATTCGTCACCGTGGGCCTGATGAAATTGGTGTTGATAGTTTCCCCGATGCCTGTATTGGTAACGTCCGACTGAAAATCGTTGGCGAAAAGGCCGGCAAACAGCCCGTCATGAAGCATGGTTGCGGGCTGGTTTTTAACGGTGAAATTTATAATTACCAGACATTAGCAGAAGAATATTGTCCCGATTCTACATCAGATACCGAGGTACTTTTTGCCGCTCTTTCTAAGGATGGTCCTAAAGTTCTTAATTTACTCAATGGCGTGTTTAGTTTTTGTTTTATTGATGAAGAAGCCATATATCTTGGACGTGACCGGTTCGGGGAAAAACCGCTTTACTATACAATAAATAACGATGAAATGCTATTTGCATCGGAGCTTAAAGCGTTTATTCCTTTTATAGGATATGTGCTGCAATTACCAGGTCTATATGCCGCACTTGAAACACCTATTCGTGAGGAAACGGTGTTTAAAAATGTTTTCCAAGTAGATCCAGGTTCGTATATACGGATTGATCGAAAGAGCAAGAAGCGTACGACACACCGCTATTATTCTTACACTATCACGCCTTTTACAGGTACATTAAAGGAGCAGATACAAGAAGTAAGGCGACTTGCTTTAGATGCAATTGCTCTTCGTATACCCTCAAATTTACCTTATGGTGCATATATTAGTGGTGGGATTGATTCTTCGGTAGTAGCTCTAACTGCGAAGCCGTCCGTCCTGCTTACCTATTTGCCTGGCGATACCAACGTCGCTTCCGAAGAACACTATGCAGACATGGTAGCAGCAGCCTTGCCAGACAGCACATATATAAAAATCACCCCACCAAAGCGAGATATTCTCCTAGACGTTATTCGGGTAATTTACTGCAACGACGGCCCTACCACTACTCTTGCCGCTTACTCTCAATACGTATCGAGTGAAGTTGCCCACAATCAAGGACTAAGGGTAATGTTAAGCGGTATGGGCGTTGATGAATTTTTCAGTGGCTACGTACGACAGGCTATCGGCTATCTTCCACCAGATTTATTGTCAGAAAAGTTACGTACCGACTTCCAGGGACTTGTTGCTCATGGAACTGCTGGAGCGCCCACAGATAAAGCAGCGATTTATGCGCACTTAGTCAACCGCTCCGGAGCAGCGAACGCAACGCTTGAGGCAAACATCCGAGCCATATTCGCCGAAGCACATGATCCAGTAGCTGCGATGAACCTTGTTGACATGTTTTATAGCCTTCCGCCACTCATGACTATGGACGATCATATTTCAATGGCATTTGGGGTTGAAAATAGAAGTCCATTTTTAGATCACAGACTCGTTGAGCTTGCCCTTTCACTCCCTGCGGCAAGCAAAATACATGGTAAGCAAGAAGAGTTATCGTTAAAGTACGTATTCAAAGAAGCATTCAAAGATATATTGCCACCGGAAATTTTCAACCGCAAAGACAAAGTAGGATTTTTCTCTCACCTAAACATGCTCCTGCGTGGAGAGTGGCGTCCATTAGTAGAGAGAAGCATTACCCTACTCCAAGAAGCGTACCCAGACGAGTCCTATTATGAGGCAAGGCTAGATCCTTTAGGCAAGTTTGGTCGTCACGATTATCAGATTTTTCAGCTGGCCATTACCCATTTGCTCTTTTGCGAAAAACTTTCTCCCGAAGCCGTTGCCGAGCGATTGCTTCAATCTTAATCACTCATCTCTAAGATATCTTCAACTTCTCTTGTTTAATTAAGAACTTACAGTCTAAACTTTATTCAGCGCGCGTAAAATATTTTGCGGATTTAAGACGAATGCTACAGCTCGTCGGGCAATAACATTTCTATGTTCTAGCATTCGTTGGCGTCGCATAATTGCACGTTCGTTGACAGTATATTGTTTATTATGTTATAATATAATTCTGACTGTTCGTCAGAATACCCATCAGAAAGCGTGTGAGATATGAAGCCACAAAAAGCTGAGAAACTTGCAGCAGAAGTACTCGCGATGGCCAAGTTTTTCGCGATAGTCGAAGAGGATGCCGCTCGTTCGGATGAACCCGAGCTGGCGCGCAAGGCTCGTGCGGTTCTTCGGACACACAAAACCGTTGAACTGCTGCACATGAGTGGTCGCTTGATCCTCGGTACGTGCTACGAGCTTCTCTACAAGTTCCAAGTGAGTTCGTATGTCAAACTTCACAACACCACACTCTGATGCGCACCGAGCACCCATTGGGATCTGTTCGCTCAGTCCCGAAGCATTCGTGCTAGGGTTGCTCGGGCATCACCAAAGGTATGTATTTTCTTAATACATGGTTTTGGTGACGAGATATGTGTGCGCAAAGTGTTAAACAGGATCTATATCAAAAAAATAATCCTAGATATGCTAGGCTTATTTTTTTGATGCCAGATTATCGACATATTTCTAACTGTGAATTCTGATAACTCCGATACATTGAAGTTGAATCAACTAGCTCACATGTTCAACCTTGATAAAAGCTCGTTCATTTAATTTTATACACCACGGGAGAGCTTTTTTCTATTTATCACAATATCTGAAACCTCCATCACTTTCGGAAGATTGATAGTGTATACAATATAATCTGCTAAATCGACAGGGTTTATTGCAGGATGTTTACTTTTTGGCATCGCGCCATCGGGAATTTTTTGAGCCATATCGGTATCAAGCATACCTGGATATATTCCAATAACACGAGACTCTGTTGAGCTAAGGGTTTCTCTTAGGTCTTTTGTGTAGCTATGAAGCGCGGCTTTAGAAGAGTTGTAAATAATTTGCGCAGGATAAGATTGAATACCTGCAACAGAATTTATAATCACAATGTCAGCCTTACTGGCTTTCAGCTTACGTAATAACCTACTCGTCATTATCATTGGAGCCTTTGTATTAATATTAAAGACTCGTTCATATTCTGCACCATCCAGCGAAGCAGCGTCACCAAAAGATAAAACCCCAGCAGAATAAATAATAGCTCGAAGCGGTTCATTCATTTTCGAAATAGAGTCGACTGCATTTTTTAGGCCGTCTGTCGTTGACAGATCGCACAAGATATTTACGTGTGCTTTATCATTCTCGTGTCTGGATATGTTAACTACCCTAAAGCCCGATGCCATCAAAGAATCTACTAACGCGCTTCCCAGTCCATCACTACCGCCCGTTACTATCACTGTTTTTGCTGCCTCCATTAACGATAATTATAGCAAGAAGTTAGAGTC
>CAZTOK010000021.1:0-1995 GCA_964615445.1 uncultured Candidatus Saccharibacteria bacterium
TTGCTACAAAGGCATATGGCCGTACACTCGTGCACGACTGGAGTTACGAAAACCTAGTCATTTACTTTACAGAGCTCACAAAACTCAATGCGAAAATTGAGTTAGTCGATCCGCACCGTGTCTACATTACCGGCCCAACTCGTTGGAAGCCAGCCGATATCGTTGCTCCACCCGCACTACGCCCATCTGTTGTTATACTGCTTGCTATGCTTGCTACACCTGGTAGATCAACACTTCGCGACGTTTATTCTATTAACCGCGGCTACGAAGATCTTGCCAATCGCCTCAACGCGCTTGGTGCCGAAATTGAAACCATTCGCGAAATATAAAAAACTTGTTAAATCATATATAAAGTTTATAATTAAGTTATCGGCGCAAGCTCTGGAGGCAAGAATGGGCACCATTCCCTGCATCGAATATAGGCATAGTAGTGCGGCAACGATGCTTGAAGAAGATATGTTTCCAACTAGGGAATTCTTAACAAACCTGCGTGAACTCACGATATGGATCGACGAGAAGCTCAGGCTCGAAAACGGAGTTCTCGAGCTTAATGCGTCTGATGATCAAATCATCGTACGAGTGAAAGCATCTACCGGCCAAGAAGGTAGCATGATCTGGAAAGGTATCCTTAGGCCGAATGAAAATAACTTTAGCGAAGTCCTAGCCACTCTGCAAAGGTTCGTTTCATAGTAGATTTCGAGTCGATGGTTATTACTCTGGCAGTATCAATACTACTGCCAGAGTAAAACCTTCTCTTTTGGCCGTACAATATGATACAATGGCAAGGTATTTGGCGAATGTAGCTCATCTGGTTAGAGCGACGGGTTGTGGTTCCGTAGGTAGTGGGTTCGATCCCCATCATTCGCCCCATAGAAATTATTACGAAATAATGGCTATTTTAGCCATTATTTTTTTATTAAAGGCACGAATAACTCAGAGGCCTTAAACAAGAGGCAATTATACCCTCAAGCCATATACTGAACTAGACACCTATTTAGATATATACTAGGAGCATGAAGTCGAAGAAAATATCCAAGTCAACTAAAAAAGACAAGGTATGGCAGGAAAAGGTTGAGAAGCAGCTCAAAACCGAAAAGGTAGTCTTAGATCATCCTCAAGGTAAGAAACGCTTTGAAGAGGTCGTAAAACGCGCCCTAAAGAGCAAGCCAGATAAATAGCTCTATCTATCTGCTGTTAGCCTTGCAGGTTAAGGAGTGAGGTATAATTACTAGCATGTCAGCAGAAATTCCAAAAAATACACCAGAGAAGAGAGAAATCCTCGACGATAATGCAAGGAAGTTCACAGTTGAGCCTATTGATCCTCAATTTCTAGATGAACATAATGCAACCTCCTTCACCCTTGCCGTAGACTGGCTAGAAACAGGTGAAGAAATGAAAAGAAAGTAGCACATAAAAAGTTTGATAACGGTGATATTCAAATTTTACTGATAGCAAAAGTAACCAAAGACGGCAACAGAACTTCCGAAAAGATAAAGATTACCGAAGATGAATACAAAGAGCTTCGCCGCTCCTCAATCCTTCATCTTGAGAAAAAACGCTATGAATTTGAATATACGCAGAATAGTATAGCTTACTCTGTAAAGTACGATGAGTTTCCCGATGGCAATCTTCGTATACTAGAGGTGGACGCTTCAAATGAACAAGAAAGAAACTCTTTCAATCCTAGCGATTTCCCAGAAGGCGAACCAGAAGAAGTTACTGGAGATGCCAGATATTACGGATATCGCGTAGCTGCTATGTTATAGATGTCTTAGTAAAACAGCGGCGGCGTGACAGTAAAGTATTAACTACGATTCCAACGATATGCCTTTTGTAATAAAAGGCGACTCAACATCGTTATTGTCAATAATAATATCGGCTCGCTCTTGTGGTGATTCTTCGTTGTAGTAAATGGTCTGGCTTGCAATATAGCGATCAATGTATTTCTGTCTTGCTACTTCATAGCTGCCAAGGCGTTCTGTGTCTCTTCGAGCG
>CAZTOK010000021.1:2005-21741 GCA_964615445.1 uncultured Candidatus Saccharibacteria bacterium
TTAAATCCCAGTAGTTCACAAGATCGTTTTTATATAGGAAAACGCCATCAATAACAACAATTACGTCTTTGGTTGCCTTTTTAATGGGCGAGAAAGATGCAGAATCAGTAGCATGGTCAAAAATCTTCGACCTATATTCCCATGACCCATCTTTTTGAAGTGGCTTTAATACATTATTGATAAAGCCATCGAAATTAAACGTGTAATCGTAGCATCCACGTCCTGCGGACTCAGCAGGAGTATAACGAATAGCACGGCTGTTCATAAAGTCATCCACGCTGATACGGATAACCTCTCGGCTTGCTTTAGATGATAGGAAATCGGCCAGAATGTTTGCCATCATGGTTTTTCCAGAGCCGTCTTTGCCGTTGATTGCAACGAGAACGGGAGCATGTTTTTCAATGCTTAAGATCTTTTTAGAAAGGGTCGTGTAGACAATTTGCTGTGTTTCGGTCATTAATCAATGATACCAGAGTAAAGCCTACTTATGAAAAGTTGCAACGCAGTAGAACGTCTCAAGTCTCATAGCCTCAAGGGCAACAAAGATGGCATGTAGGGCCAGATCTGCTAATAGTTATTCAGTGACGTTCCTAGCCTATTAGAATTAAACAAGGGCATCTGCGTCGTTAGACGCGATGCCCTTGTTCGATGAAGCGGAGCGATGCCAGGCAGCACCTCCTTTCCTGTTAGAGGAACGAGAAATGTCACTGCTGGTGGCACGACCTGTCGACGTATCGCCGCAGGTCAGCGTTGCGATCCCGCTGGAGGGTGAACCGCAGGGCAGCCGGGTTCTCGCATGTCGAGAGGTCCAGGCTAACGATGCTGTCGTCGAGCTCCAGAATGGTGCCCTCCCGCAGATGCTTACGAAAAAGCAGCACGGGAAGAAGTCTGAAGACGACTTGCCAGAGCAGGAATGTTCCTACGCCAGCCTTGATCACCCGAACGATGTCCAAGAAAGTCGGGTCGCCGTACTCCGTCAGCCAGCGAATGGTTGTGACATCGCTCAACGTTGCCAGAGAGGCCATAACGGCCGCCAGGCAAGCGGCGATAACCGAAATCCGGTTGCCGTAGCTCACGATCCTGACCAACTTGCGCGCCTTGTCATTGGTGGGGTCGGCCGCAAAATTCTCGGTCACTTTTCCTCTTTTCAGAAGAGCTTCTTTCGAACTGATTTATTATACTATATAAATTCTATTTTGTAAAGTTAGTCGAGAACACGCTCCTGCTATTTAGTACTACTCATCCGCCCACGGCAGCTTCGTAAGTACTACGGGCGTTATCAGCTCGTCCGGATCGTCCCCCTCCTCATCAACCGCGAGCCACACCTTACCCTTATTCTCTGGGTTTAAAATATATTCTAACCTTCCTGTGGCAAAACATACCTCTTCGTAGCTTTCTCGCAGTTCTTTAGCCAAACGCTTTCGTAGCCGCTTGTGCACGCTCTTGTTTTGTACGACCAATAAGATAGTTGGCAGCCCACCGTCCTCGTCATACCGCACCCACTCACCACTCCCAGCATACTCCAAGTACTTCTTAATCCTGCGAATTAATACGAAGAACGGCTGGTTGTCCTCAAAGATATCCAGGAAGAAATACCGTTCGCCCTCACTCGTTTTAATACGAATGCAGGCATCTTGTAGGGGGCTTGGCATGAAGTCGTATTTCTCGTAGCTGAGTTGAGCTTTAGTGAAGTAGTTCAGCTTACCCTTGGATGGGTAGAGCGCTTTGAGCGTCAGGTAGACATCCAATACATTCTTGCAGTGCTCAATAAAGCCTTCACTGGCGTCTTTGTCTTTGTAGATGCGCTTGATGCTTATTGGTTCGTCAGCTTTGCGTGGTTTATGTATAGCGAGTATACGAGCACCGCTAGGTGTGAGATAGTATGCCGCTGGTTTGCCTTGGAGCTTGTATGACTTGTCGTAGCGCTTGGCAATGAGGCCTTGGTCTTCGAGTATCTTGAGGCGTTTCTGTACGGCCTTGTTGGTTGGTTTTTGCTGGTGCTTAGCTATTTGCTCACTGCTGGCAAACCGAAAGCGCCATAGCAATTGTAGGACTTCTACTTGTTCTTCGTTGAGCTTTTTACGGTACTTTGGTTCTGGTTTAGTAGTCTGAGTTGTATGGATGGTGTCTGGCATTTTAGAGTTGGTCGGTATGATTGCTTAGTTTGATGATTAGTATGTTTAAGTCTTGGTGCATTTGTTAGTAGTTGCTTATTGAGCTATTTGTATTGTTTTTACTTGGATGTTTTATGTGTGTAGTTCTATTGGATTGACTATGCGTATATGTTCTTTGCCTATCCCTCCTACTCCTATATTTATGTAGAAAGGAAAGGAGACTGTAAAGGCAAAGTAACAGATTAAAGCTAGGAAAATAGGTTGGGTATCGAGGGAGTACTTTTAGTTATTTACTCTTTGCCAAAACCAACTCAAACATCGGCGTATCATTCTTGCGATTTGAGTATCGAAAAGCATATTCATTGGCATAGTGTTGCAAGTACTTCGGATCGCAGTGGCGGTAGACGCCATAAATACCGCGCTTAAATTGACTCCAAAAATTCTCAACGTTTTGGGTATGTACGTGGCCAATGACATACTCTTGCTTACTATGATTGATCGTTTCATGTTGGTAGCCGCGTCGCTTAAGTAGGCGGTATGAACCGTATTCATCCGTGTAAATTGTGGCCGTCTTGCCAACGTTCTTTTGGATTTCGGGAACGAGGACACGAACGCCAGAGCTTTTGACGTGCTTGATTCTTGCGCGTCCGCCACGCTCTACCATGCCGAACATAACTTGACTATTATGAGGCTTAGCCGTGCTGCGCTTTTGTGGGTTTGGATGCATGTAGGCTTCGTCTACTTCAACGCTGTCATTTAGCAGGGTCTCATCGTCGGCCATCATAAGACGAACTTGCTTGAAGATACGCCAGGCGGTCTTGTATGTCACACCACTAATACGTTGGAATTGCAGAGCGCTCATGCCAGAGCGGGTGTTGGTCATAAAGAAGATAGCGAGAAACCAGGTGCGTAGGTCGGTTGTGCTCTTGTGGAATGGCGTACCAGCTAGCGGATAGGTTTGCGCGCCGCACTGGCACTGGTAGGCAGGACGGTTTGGGAGTTTATGGAAGCCATCGAGTAGGCCGCATTTCTCGCAAGGTTTGTCTGCGAAGTGGATTTGCCAGAGATAATCGAGGCAGGCGTCGCTGGTTGGGAATTTCTCGTTGAACTGTTTTATTGTGAACTTCATATCTGTTATTAGTATATTACAGAGGTGTTATGGCGTCAAGGGATAATTGCCAAACAAGACCATTGACATATATAACACAAAGTTGTATTATTTATTACGCTAACATGCAGTAGCTACACTAGCCGACAATCCCAGGAGGACCGCTCATGTTGAAAGCACTCTGGAGCTGGCTGACCGGTCGTCAGAATGACGACTTCAAACCGACCAAGAGCGACCAGGAGCTCATGGAGAATGTGCGGGCCCGCCTGACCATGTTCGGCGGCCTGGAACAGCCCGTGGGCACTGTCATCCGCACCATTCCCGGTGCGACCGTCAGGTTCATGGAACTGGCCGGCATGGTGGTCCCGATGGTCTACGCCGAAAGCAATCGGCCCGTCGGGAGCATCACTGCAGCCGGGCGATTCGTCTACATCCAGCCGTGGAAGACGAACGCCTGACTATGTTACCCCAGTGCTTGCGTCCTAGGACGCAAGCACTGGGTCTACCCCGAGTTCTCAAGCAATGCTTGAGGCATCAGGATAGATAATTAACGTTCCAACATCTCCACTGCCTTAAGGAACTCGGGACATTTTATAAGAAGATTAAAATTTAGCTATAAGGATTATACCGCGTTGGCGGCTCGTGAAACGACGTATGAGGCCGAGCTGGCACTACCGGTCCTTCACGAGAGGGTAATGGAGGTACCTCTCGGGCATATGGTTGCACCGTTCCTCTGCCTATAAACGATGTGCCGTAATGCCGTACCGCCTGACGATTCCTATGGACATCCATGCGCGACCCAAAAGACACTGGAGCCGTCGCTCCCATTCTATTACCATTTGCAACTCGCGCATATGCATTAGAATGGAAGATCTTGCTCGCATCGCTCTGATGACTTGGCATATAATCTTGTAAACTCATAATGTGTTTATGCTTTTTATTATAGCCCACAAACTGGTATAATAAAGAAGCATTTTTAGCGGGCGTCGTATAATGGCTAATATGCCTGCCTTCCAAGCAAGCGATGCGAGTTCGATTCTCGCCGCCCGCACCAGATATTATTTCTTAAAGAACACCCATTTATTTGGGTGTTCTTATTAGTACAAGAATAGCGTCCCGGGGAATACATTTCCCCGGGACATAACCTATTTACAACGCAGGACGATCCGCTACTTCTCGTCTTACATCTTCATAAAGATGAAAAATATAACCTGAAATTGAGTGCGTGAGAATCTCAATAAAAGCTGGAAACAATAGCGTACCCTCAAGCTCAATCCTGTCAACTTCTAGCTTTAAGGGCGCATTAAGCCCAGCTGCATCTCCAAGCAGCCAAACAGCTAGCGCTGGAGAGGTGACGCGACTTGTCACAATGGCGCGGCATGCCATATGGAGAGAAAGCGGGATCAACTCCACTGATTGGGGGTCCGCCGGGTTATCCAAAAAGTACTTTCGGGCTTCGAGGGCCAAATCATGAAACGGGTGCTCCGACATTTCATCACCTCAAACGGCTCAAAGAAATAGGTCATACCTACTATAGCATGTTACGTATGAAGCTTCACGGTGACATTTCCCGTCGTTGCATCTACCGGATCAATGACCAATGTATACGTACCTGTCGCAGGAATAAGAAGGCCACCATCAAATGAACCGGCACCATTAATAATGCAGGCTCCGAGGGAAACCCCAACACTATCCTGCACGTAAATTCCACCACATTGACTTGGTAGGGTGGCGTTCGTCATATCTATAAATATGCGCTGGCCAGCTGTCGCCGTAAAGCTTACTTGACCTACATCGCCTGGCTTACTTAAATTAAGCGTTGTTTGGTCGCCCACTGAAATTGTTTTAGCAACCACATCTGCCGAAATAACTTGTACTGTAAGCGCACCCGTTGCAATATCATCTGGATTAATAACTACTGAATAGCTTCCTGTAGTCGGAAGGACTGTGGTATCGATATTGCCCTGGCCATTAATAATGCACCCGCTCGAGAGCCCTGTTCCATCCGCCGCTACAAGTTGGAGTGCGCCGCACATGCTTGGAAGTGTCGAGTTTGGCACATTCACAAAAATACGCTGACCCGCCGTACCGCTAAATTGAAAACGACCAACCATGCCGGGTGTATTAAGTGTTAGGCTATGCGAACTGCCATCCGCTGAGACATTTGTTTGCGTATCACTCACCCGAAAAAGTCGTAAATGAACGTCGCCAATAGCACTCGAATCTGGCGTCATACGAATAGTATAGGTACCATCTACCGGAAGTGCGGTTGTGTCAATATCGCCGATATGATTAATAATACAACCGCTTGTGAGTACTGTATCGTCAGGGCCACGGAGCGTAATAGAACCGCATTGACTCGAGAACGTCGAGCCAGTAATAGCGACAAATACTTTCTCGCCTGCTTTTGCGTTAAATGTCACACTTCCACTATCACCGGGATTTTTAATAGATATGTCATACAACGTTCCACCTGTAAGACTACTCGCTTTTGTCGCCTGACTAAATGCGGCCGACGTGGCAAACTCAAGTCTTCCCGTAATAGCGACATCGAGCGCACAATTAGAAAGGGTGTCGTCGTCGGTAACTCCCATTTGCTGACATAACTTTTTCGCTGCATCATATCCCGGAAGAGTGTTTGGCGCTACATACTCATGAGGAAAATCTCGATTTACATAGCTACTCGTTGATTTGCCGGTGTCATACGTAAAGAGTGATTCACCCTGCGATATGCGCCAACTATCAGCATAGGCTGGATATAAGGAAGAGAAATCTGCTTTTACAACTGTATCTTTACCACGCAGCTTCAGGTCGTTTGTTCCATCGCCGTTCG
Organism: uncultured Candidatus Saccharibacteria bacterium; assembly: GCA_964615445.1. Taxonomy (GTDB): domain Bacteria; phylum Patescibacteriota; class Saccharimonadia; order Saccharimonadales; family Saccharimonadaceae; genus JALRBM01. The sequence goes on from CAZTOK010000021.1 coordinate 8,061, forward strand.
CATCGCCAAGTAAGCCTTCAAACTGCCCAGCTCGTGATGGCGAGGGATCAACCACAGCGTCAAGGCCGTAACCACCTACCCGACGAATCGTCACACTTGTTCCGTCCTGCCAGGTAAGCTGTGCGCCCGTCTCCTCACCTACTGCTAATGTCGTACCATCCTTAAACGTCATATCGGCAAGTGATGCATCTTTTCCGTCTACCAATAATTTCATACTCGTAGACGTAATCTGAAATTCTGCTTTTTGCCCACCCACTTTTATCGCCACGGCCGTATTAACGGCAACGTACGGCGAATCTTGCCATGGCTGCTGACGTGTTTGAATCTCAAAATCGCCAGTTTTTGAACGTGCGAGTATAAATTCTCCAGCGGCTTGAAAATCGTAGCGCTTGCCGTCAAAGGTAAGCAAGTGCGGATCGCCATTACTATCACCACACGATCCACCAGTACATCTATGCGGTGAAGGTGGCGTGCAATCGCCGGTTGGAAGTGGCCGATTGCCATAATGACTGCGCGCCGGGAGGCCAAGACGCACGCGCAGCCGATTTTGTTCGCGTGTTGCAAGTACCTCTTTGGTTTCAATGCCGCTCCCTGCACAATCCGCTCGGCTATAGGTGCCATTCTCCATCTGCAAAATATGATCCATTTCATGGTACAGCGTCGTACATGTGTCGGACATACCGCCCGTTCCTGCGTAGCGATGTACATGGTTTGGATCCCAATTTATATGGTACGTTCCATCTGGCCAATGTGTCGTATAATCATCGCCATCGTTAACTTGGTCAATCACTACGTGCACACCACTACTATTTAAAAGGTCTAGAATGGGACCGGTAATATCACGGTTGGCTTGCAACGTTGCCATACAGACATCCCACTGTGACTGCATAGAAGGTGGCACTGTAATGGTGGCGTTTGCCGTAGGTGCCGTATGCCATAGTACCCACCCAAATGCTAAAACAGCTACAATAGCAACAACTGGTTTATGCTTTCGCTTCTTTAGTAAAAACCATAAGATGAGCACAACAAGGACAAGCAAAATACTCCCACCGACGATATACCAAATGAGATAACTGGTCGAGCCGCTACTCGCCTGCACCGCCCCACAAAGTGGCGCACCGCTACTAGGTGCAACAGGCACACTATAGTTAAGTTCCATCTGGAGAGGCGCATGTGCATCAACTTGGTACAGCGTTACAACGTCACCCGCTGTCGACCATACAACCGATTGAATACTTACTGTATCGCCATTCTTTTGCACGCGTAGTGGCAGTGTTGCCGATTCGCCAGGCTTTAGTGTCTTTAGCGTATCGCCAAGTGTTTTATCGAGTCCTTCATCAAACCCGCTATCCAGCAGCGCCGGCTTAATATCATGGCCATTTTGCGTTACTTTGGTAATTGCCGCCGTACCCATGACAGTATTTGCAATCTGACACGCGGTATTACTCGTGTTTTTTAACACTAATGCTGTTTTTTCTGGCGTATCACTCTGGATTTCAGCATGTAGCTGCGTATCAGCAAATGCATTTGCTCCTTGTAGTAGCAGCGTTACAGCACTGAGTATCACGCTCATCCTGAGAATTTGCCAAGATTTTGCCCACATCATATCGTCATAGTAGCACATACCACACACGCGGCACAGCATCATTTTGCTATACTTTAAAAGTTGGCAAAACGACAAACTCCTAGGAGCAACGGTGCCAGGAAACAAGTTGATCATTGCCACTATAGGGTCACTCTTGCTTGTCGGCGGTTGTAGTATGTTGCCGCAAGCAACACCAACGTCAACAAGCCAAATGCCCCAAGGTTTTACGAGCTCACTTGATCTTCGCCTACCCAACAGTCCTGATTGGGTGCCAACGCAGTTTGCGCCCAAGTTTGTGGAAGGTGAGAGCGTTGCAAAAGTAGAGGTCTGGCCGAAAAATCACGACGCCATAACGGTGTTTTGCCAGACTGACGGCGAGCAATATCTCAACCCCTATAGTCAGACTCTTGAGACAAAGTGGTATGGCGTTATTGTGCCGCCATCTGACGTCGATCCACAGGCGATTAGCAAGGTACAAGATACTCCTAGCCAAAATGCCATTGGCTACCTCCAGGCGTTTTGGTTAAAGGGTGAGGATACAGCAGCGTTCAGTGCACCACCCTGCGCAAAGGGAGTGTCGTAAGGGTCAACGCCCTGTCTGCTTGGCGGCAGGCAGGGCGCCTCTCTATTGCACTAGAAATAGGGTATAATAACCCCATGCCCCGGTAGCTCAGTGGATAGAGCAAGAGACTTCTAAGCTTTTGGCCGTTGGTTCGATTCCAACCCGGGGTACCATATCGAGAATTCATTATTTTGATCTGTAATTTCAGTTCTAGTATTGCATAGGCCAAGTTGGAATTAGAAACTTTGCTATAGTTACTATATGCAGATGAAACTCATTAGCCTCAATCTTGCCGGTTTTAAGGTTTGGGAATCACGTCGACAAAAAATTGTTGAATTTATTAATGAAGAAGATCCTGACGTAATTTTGCTACAAGAAGTAAAGTTTGATCCTCTAGAATCTATCTATAGCCAGTCGATTTTACTAAATAAGCTTCTCGTAAAACCTTTTCCCTACACTCAAACGGCCGTTAGTAAATTCTATCAGCCAAGTACCGGGAAAGCATACCGAGAAGGCTTGGCAACATTAAGCAAATACCCTATCAGTAATAGCGAGTCCCTCGTTCTTATGAAGCAGGCCGATGACAAACATCAACGCATTATACAGAACATCGACTTGAGTGTAGACGGAGGGCAAGTTGGACTTGCAAATATTCACTTATCAAATAATAAATACTCTGTTGAACAACTTCGTGAGCTTCTAGGCATCCTTACATCTCGTAAAGAAGAACGAATTATCGCTGGAGACTTTAATATTCTCAAGCTCGAAGACCAGAAAGATAGCTATGCTGAAAACTATTCTTCATCGATCGACTTTAAAAAATACGTGTCCTTCCCTTCTGAAAACATCACACTTGACTATGTGCTACTTCCAAAGAAGCTGGCTTTCCAGTCTCTATATATTCATGAGGGGCTCTCTGACCACAATTCTCTTATTTTTACAGTGAACTTGCCAGACTAGTTCTAATTTCACACAATACGCTGCGCCATTTCGCTTATGCTTAAAGAGATTTTTTCGGAGGCCTATTTTTTATTTGATACTATGAAGTTATGAAGTTATATCTCTCCTCAATAGGCATACCAGCTCCCAAAGACCTTGCATCCCTTCTGGGAAAACCTTTTGATCAAGTAACCGTTGCCCTTATTCCAAACGCTAAAGATTATTACAGTAAACGTGCGTGGGAATTTACACTCAACAACCGTATTGAGTATATGAAGAGTTTCGGGCTGAATAGCGAGGTCGTTAATCTCAAAGACTACACCGAAGGATCAATACTTAAGAATAAGCTGTCAAAATACGATCTTATTTGGGCATCGGGCGGTAATACGTTCATGCTTCGCTACGAAATGAAACGTAGTGGCTTTGATCAGATCATCCAAGATTTACTGAATCAAGGAGTCGTATACGGTGGTGATAGTGCAGGAGCACTTGTGGCTGGATTATCTATAGATGGCATAGAATCCGCTGACGAGCCCGAGTTTGCCGAAGAAGTGATTAATAGTGGTATTGGTATTGTTCCTTTTAGTATTCTTCCCCACACGGATAATCCGGAATTTTCAAAGGTCGTCCCGGCGTTTAAGGAACTACACCAAGACGAAGAAATTATTGAGCTAAACGATTCGCAAGCAGTCATATTTGAAAACGATAAACATCGAATTATTAATGGCAAAGTGCCATCTCAGTTCTAATTTCATACAACGCGCTGTATTATTTCTATAGTGAATAGAGATCATCTGCTATAGTCATTATATGATTAATCTTGAAAGGCTAACAGAGGAACAACTTACTCCTCTGTTGATTGAATCTGAGCATGCCTTTTTACCGGCTAAAATTAATCCTGATGAGACAACCATCCCATTAATTGAAATGTTTAAGCAAAAAGATACACGCTACGAGGCTCTCGGGAATGGTACTAAAGCAGTATCTTATATTGTGGCGCTTAGTGGCCGCAAAGATGACGAGATAGCGATTGGACCCATGTATGTCACAGAGGACTCTCGCGGAAGAGGGCTGGGCAAACAGCAGATTGCCGACTTTGTACAACTATTCACTGAGCGAGGCTACAAATCGATCTTTACAAAAACATGGCTAGGCAATACTGCATCGAGGCACAGCTTTGAATCACTTGGTTTTACCGAAGCTGGTCGTAAGGATGGGGATAGAATCAACGGAGATTCAACGATTTTCTATGAACTTCGGGTAATTGAACCGTAAGTTCAGTTCTATTTTCATACAATACCCTGTGTCATTTCGCTTACGTTTTAGGTATTTCTTTGGAAGTCTCTTAAGTTTGTTAAGATGAGTACATGATTAAGGTTCGACATGCGATGGCATCAGATATTGAAGCGCTATCCAGGCTTGGGCAAGACGTTTCAGAATTTTCAGTTAGCGACAAGACTATTGGCTTTTGGCCCCAAGAAATTCTTCAAGATATTGTTGGATCAAGTGATGCAATTTTATTGGTTGCCGAGGATGCTTCAGAATTAAAAGGCTTTATTATCGTCAATTGCAACAAGACTTTCAAGAAAGTCATTGTTGAGAACATATACGTTTCTCCTACTGCTCGTAACTTAGGAATCGGTAAACAACTACTTTCTCGACTGCTGACCTTGGTCGAGAAAAACGGCTATGAATACGTTTCTACCCTCATTCCATCTGAAGCACACGAAGCATCGAGGCTTTATACAGATTCCGGCTTTGCAAAAGGTGAAGTCTTCCGATGGCTCGACAAGTCACTTTCAAACAATTTTAGATTAAACTAGTTCTAATTTTACATAGGCCAAGTTGGAATTGGGAACTAACAAAATTACCGAACAACGTGTCCCGGGCTATTGATTTTGATAGAATACTAACATGTCTTTAAATGAATTCTATGCATACACTGGTCTGGTTTCGTTTGTATTAATCTGGTCTGCAATACTCTATGTTCTACATAAAAATCCACGAGAATTTAGCAAATCAATAAGTCATTATGCAGCTAAAGACGTAAAGGTTTACAAACCGTTCGCAATAATAATGAGCTTAGCTCTCTTCTTTCTTGCAATATATCTATTCCTATTCTTAATTCCTGTACTTAACTTACATATTTTCGTCATAACTCTATTCATAATTGCCATCGTGATAGAACTACTGACAACTTGGATACCCCTCACCGATGATAGAAGGTTCCATCCTCACGCCATACTCTCTAATACTGCAGCTTTTTTAATGCCTCTTATTACCATCGGATATGTAATGTCAGCACATCTAAACAGTATCCTTCTCTTTATAGCCTATGCAGGCCTAATAGTCATGGTAAGTCTTTTAATAATATTTCTTACAATCCCGAAAGCACGCAAACTCTACCTAATTTATCAGAGTATATATGTTGTGGCATTTCAACTAACCATTATTCTTGTTCCATTCTTTCCGTAAACCGTCAGAAGATTAGCTCTAATTTCATACAACGTGCCGCACCATTTCTGTAATGCATAGAAATTATTCAATTCAATTCAATATCGTAGCAATATAGCAACCTATAAGCTATATTTATAGGTATGCTCAAAAATAATCCCCAAGATTTTATTGACCAACTCCGCGTAGATTTGCTAAATGCCCGCAAGGCACAAGATCAGCTTACTACAACAACATTACAGGGAGTCCTTTCTGCCATTGATAACGCAGGTGCCGTTCCTGTTCCTAATGGCATTACTACGCTTGGTACAGGCTCAACCGAAGTGGCACGACAAGAACTCTCCATACAGGACATGCGAAAAATCGTAGAACACGAGATTGTTGAAGTTCAGGATGCCATTGAGACACTGGACGAGCCAGAAAATCCCTATGTAGTTGAACTGAACAAGAGAATAGTGATTTTAGAAGCTTACCTATAATAGGACATATGTCAGAACGTATTCCTATTTTCGAAAAACCATCAGATCGTATTGAAGCTTTAATGAGCCCTGCCTCAGAAATTCGAGATGACGAGCGTATACCCACCGGATATTCACTTTATCGAAGAGAGGTGCGGCTGTTAAACGGAAAGGTCGAGCCAGCGTTTTATTCGACGCATGAAGATCAGGTACCCGATCCGCAAGCCTGGGAGCATTCAAGTTCGTCTATAATAGAGGCTTTTGTTTGGGCACTCACGGTGCAAGAGTTTGCTGATCACGAAACTGAGAATGATGATCGTACGCAGGAAATCGGAAATATGATATCGTATGCGATGTCACAAGGACTTACAGAACAGCAAGTTTTGAAGTGCTATGCGGAAGCATTTGCAATTGCCTCTCAGCAAGATAAGTAGATCGATCACACTAAATTGGTTCTAGTTTCATATAACATGCTGTATAAAGTTTGCTAAAATACGAGTAACTCATGAAATTATTGCCAAAGATTATTCTCGTTGCCTACTTATTTACCTTACTATGGCTTCTCATTTTTAAAACTTCACTTGAGTTTACTACCGTACTGACGGATTCTCACATAAGAAGCCTCAACTTGATTCCTTTTACAGGCCATTGGAGCGAAATAATCGAGAACTTCGCCGTATTTATCCCCTTTGGTCTTCTGCTAAGTGCTAATTTTAAAAAGAGTAGATTCTGGCAAAAGCTCATTGTTATATTTGGCTTTAGTCTAGCTATCGAAACAATTCAATATATACTCGCAATCGGTATATCCGATATAACCGATATCCTGACGAACACACTTGGTGGCCTGTTCGGATTAGTCATCTATCGCATTATCGAGAAGAAAAACATCACTCCAGAGAACCGAGACAATATTATTGCCATAACCGCTGCACTTTTGTTACTTTTTTGTCTGCTGCTTCGATTCTTTGTATTCAGAGTAAAATATTAGGAAAACTAGTTCTATTTTCACACAATGCGCTGTACCGTAGTGCTTATGCTCTCGAGAGCAATAATCGATGATTCTTCATTTCATACGACACGTCACAAAGACTTCTTAGAGCAGGCATGTGAGTTACGACAACCATAGCCTTTTTTGCAAGATGTTTACGCAAAAAGGTAATCACCACCTCTTCTGTGTGTGCATCTAAATGAGATGTTGGTTCATCAAGAACATACAAAGATCGATCAAGAACAATAGCCCTTAAAATATTGAGTCGCTGACGTTGGCCCGCTGAAAGAGTTACGCCTTTTTCACCAACAATACTATCAAGTCCGCCGTCCAAGCTATCAAACCACTCTGTCATTTCAAGCTCGTCAAGATAGCTTAGTAGTGCCTTGTCACTTACGCTTCTCCCAAGTGTGAGATTATCCCTGATCGAGAGATGAAACAGCTCAGCCTCTTGGGCAACCACAGCCATATTACTCTCGAAAAATGCTCGATCGATTTTTTCGTATGATATATCGTCAATCTTCCGCTCACCACTATCAGCTGCTAATGCATTTGTTAGTAAACCAAGTAGCGTAGACTTTCCTTGCCCCGACTTTCCTTCGATACATATCTTTTGCTTAGATCTAATAGAGAAAGAGGACACAGTAATTGTGTCATTGCTGCCTTTATGCTTAAAAGAGAGATTTGTCATGGTAATCTTTCTCCATGAATTCTTATTCGTTGTAGTCTTGTGCCTTATTGGCTCGTCAATAATATTTTCGATTTCATGAAGATAGGCTTTTATTTCCATAAAAGATTTTACATTCTCAGAAAGGCTCTCGATTTGAGCTCGCATCATACCATACGCCGATACAAACAAAACGAGTAGTCAACACTAGCACCGCCCACGCTTATCTGCCATAGTAAGAAACCAATGGTGGAAAGATATGCCGCTCCAAATAATGAGTGTAATAAGAACCAACGTCTTGCATGAAACTGCTGCAGTTTGTCTGTTTGCTTATTACTTTTTGCAGCATGACTACCAAGTACAACCTGTGCGTAGTGCCTCACGCCTAGCTGTGAAACGGTCGATATATTTGCCATAAAATCAGCAAACCCTCCCAGTAGAGTAGCGTTACGCCGATTCTGCTCAGCGGCAATAGGTATCATTTTACGGGCAAGTAATGTGCTAGTAACGACAAATCCCAGAAGTATTATAAGATTAAGAAACGCTAAGAGTATTGATTCGCGTGCCATATAGGCAAAGATAATGGCAGTTAAACCGTCAGCAACTTTATTGACTAAAGATTGCATATATCCTGAGTGCCTTTTACGTAGCTTTCCAAGTGAGAGCATAGAAAGTTCCTGAAAATATTTCAGTCGGATTAGATTAGCGTAGTTTTTTGAAAGCGCTTCGCCTCGCCCTCGCACAATGTATGATGCCAAGAGAGATATTATATAAAGTCCGATAATAAGTGCTGCCGTGAAGCCGAACCCACCAGGACGTATAGGATTATTGGCAAACTCAGCTAAAGTAACGGGTATATAAAATGAAGCAACCCCGTTAATGACACTCGCTACGGAAACCACCAAAAAAAGTCTCTTGTATTCACCTAGATTTTTAAAAATAAATAAGAAGACGCGCATTACTCGCAGTATAACTTTTCGTATAAGATTATGCCAATTAGAAACTACTTTTTGTTAACTATACGCTTTCGATATTCGTCGGCCATCATAAAGGTCGATGGATCTTTTACGAGATCTACAAAAAGTACACCATTTAAATGATCCGTCTCATGTTGTGCTACATGAGCCACGAAACCTTCTAGTATTTCTTCTCTCTTCACGGCTCTTTCATCGAGCCATCTTAACTTAATTTTCTTATAGCGAGGAACCTGAGCAAACAAAGTATTATTCCCCATACCACAGCTAATACAACCTTCCCATAGCCGCTGCTTATTACCGTATGTCTCAATAATTTCAGGATTAATAATGACGGTTTCAAACGGCTCAAGGTTTGGCCTATTTGGAGTAGGCTTAATACCAATGACGCTTAGAGCTATGTCAAAGCCGACTTGTGGAGCTGCAATCCCTACTCCGTATTCTTTTTTCAGTAGAGTATAACGCATATTCTTAATTAAATCTTTGGTCTCTTTTGATCTGACCTGCTTTAAAGTAAGCCGCTTAGTTTTAAAGCGAAGAATAGGGTTACCGAATCGAGTTGCTTTTAGGATTTTAGGCATGTTTAATTATTGGTATTGTAGCAGCTCTGTTCTAATTTCGCACAATACACTATACCAAGTCTCTATGAAAAAATGTGATTTAGTTTGAATTATAGACCACTTATACGTTTATTTTAGATGGCTTTAACCTATCAAGAGATCTCTTACTGCGACAACCGAAGGTCCCGAGATAACGTCTTCTTCCTTAATGTTGAATTTATCTAATAATTTTTCCATACCACCATCAGTATCTGATTTTAGCTCTATAGAATGATAGTTATTTTCAATAACTTCTAAATCAACAACATCGCCATTTGGTAGAAAATACTGCCAGCCAATGCGCCAAAAATCAAAATCTTTCACATATCGGTCTTTTAAATTTCGGTCATAATATTCTTCGGCTTCTTTACGTTCATCGTACTGAAGTTTGATTGGAATATGTGAATTTTTACCCACCTTGCGAAGTTCTGTTTGTTTTAATGCAAGGATTACTTTCTTTTCGTTCCAAATATTTTCAGGCACAACACGAAGACGTAAGAATTCCTCAATAAGCGGGATGCTTTTGTCTACGTTCCGATAAATTGTATCGTGGATCTTATATTTTCCTTTTAATTCAGCATTTTCTTGTTTGAGAAGGTTTTTTGCGCTATCGAGACTGTCTACGAATACCCTGGCTTCAATCATAGGCCAATTATAACAGTTCTAATTTCAGACAGTACACCATGCTATTAACCAGTTTCGACTTAAGACTTAGGGATTTTTAGCGAAGAAGTCAAGCTGGTCAACAGTTGCTCTTCTCATAGATTTGAGGATAGTCAGAGCTTCTGTGTCATTACGCGCTTTCACTTTGATTCGAGTGTGTCCTATGGTTACCGTTGTGGCATCAGAGTCTTTATAGATGGGATTACCCAGAAAAGTGTCCTTAATAGCTATGCAGCTACCAAGATGTAGTGATGATTTACGATACATAAGCACGGGTCCGCAGTTGCTATCGTTTTCCGTAAACTCACGAATATCAAAGACATAGACCTGAATCACTTGTTTACTGAAAAAGAGCCGAAATTCGCCATCAACTTTTGTAGAATACTCTATAAATATACTCGGCGCATCGTTAGGAGCTGTCGCAATAACTCTTTTTGTAATCAGTACATCGTCAGGCTCGTAGGTTGTGTTGTATAAATCGAAAGTAGCGGCTTCGGCTAGCTTTTTTAATTCTTGGACATGACTACGGTATGCGACATCATTTTCTCCCGACTTATCTTTTCTTGTGAACTCCTCGCTCATAGCATTTATCCTACAAAAAGATAAGAAGCTCATGTAATGTTCTTTGTCAATTCTCATTTTCTGATATAAGGACGGGTTAACAGGTGGTGTTATTGTTGTAGGAAAGTCTAAGCAAAATGTATGTTTGTCTACCGTATTTAATTTAGCAAGTTCTCCACTATCGGTAACTTGATTTGGCTTAGGCACATGTGATGAAGCCGTCTCGTAATATCGCAGAACTACATAAGAACCTACTCCTGCACCAATGAAAAGGAGTAAGCCCGCCATTATACCGATAGTGATTTTAGCTTTTTTGTTTAGCACAAGGTTCATATAGTAACAGCTTACCATAAGCAAATAGTAGAACTATGTCATATCAAGAATTGATTATTTGATCCGTCGTTTAATTCTATAATTACGCAGGCTAAGTTGAAATAAAACTTGCTATAGTTAATCTATGAAAGATATTCGTACTTCTATTGACGGCTTGGTACTTACTCGTCCAGACCCCAATCGTGATGCGCCATTTGCTTTAGACTGGTTTGAATCACCTTACGGTAAAGAAACATTACTTCTTATGGGTAATCCCGAACACAAAATAAGCACTCCTTCTCTCGAAGAAGAAATAGCTCGTATTCATGATTTTTTGAAGCTTGAAAAAGATAATACGCAATTAACTTGGATGGTTCGCTACAACGATAAAACAATTGGTGCGGTGTGGCTGGAGCTGCGAGATACAGACAATGTGAAGTCGCCAGCTGTTCATATTATGATTGGTGATAAAGAATTTCGAGGTAAAGGCTTTGGTAAAGCGATAATTCGAGAAATGATTACCTATGCGAAGGATGTCTTGAAATCAAAAGTGCTATATTCGCGCCACCTTACAAATAATTTAGGAATTGCTCATTTATTCAACGATACTTTCGGCTTCATAAAGGACGGTAAGCCCTATAAAGATAGTGATGGACTCGAATTTCAAAACGTTAAACAAGAACTCTAACTTCGTACATTACATCGTACCATTCTTGTGACATATCCTTGCTTCAACGTACTCTTAGGGCATGAGCCACGAAGCAAAGATACAGAAACTCAAGCCACTATCCTAGGGAGTTACTTTTTATACCCGAAGCAAGCTTCTGAGCTCTAAAACTATTTGTTATAATCAGGCTAATGTTACATACATCGTCAACAATTCTCGATAGTTGCATCACACTTAGACGAGCTTACGATAATTGCCTGCTAGGCAACCAAGTCATGCCGGAAGATACACATCCAGTATTTGAAACCCTCGAAGATAAGCTCTCTTTCTTTACACTTCCAATGAGTTTGAATTACCAACGTAATAGCTATGGATTATGGAAAGCAGCTACAACTTCTTACGAAGATCCATTAACTCGTGACATCTTTAACACTCAAGCTGCAAGCACTATGTCAGAAGAGCAACTTCGTTCTCTTTTATTAGCGCACAAAGTAGCATTGCAGCCGAATAAACACACGCATACTTGGCACACCATTGCTGCGACTATTAGTCGAGAATGGGGGAGCATCGCACAGATGTTACAGGCAGTCGATTACGATTTCTTGAAACTCCAAACCCTCATACAGAAAGAATATAAGAAATCATTCCCCTATCTATCAGGACCAAAGATATTTCATTATTGGTCATATATTTTGGGTGAGTACTGTGATATTACGCTCAAGAATAAAGACTTCATTGAAATCGCTCCTGACACTCACGTTATTAAGTGTTCGATTATCCTAGGTGTATTGAATGAAAAGGAGGCGCTCACTATGACACGGGATGCCATTTCGGCTCGCTGGCGAGAGGTATTAAAAGATTCAGAGCTCTCACCTATTGATATGCATTCTCCGCTTTGGTTTTGGAGCAAGAACAACTTTTCCTACCGTCTCAATTAGTAAAGAAGTTCCAGCTTATATGACACACTGTCATATCTGTGAAGAGATTATTTTGTATGAATAGATACGTGCTCAATCATAGTTCCCGCAGTTCCCGTCGCTATCACCTTCCTCAATTCTCCAGGTATATTACCATTTATAAGAAAAACTTCGTCAGCGATTTTTGCTACTTTTCTTGCACTCTCTATTTTACCTACAATACCTCCTGTAACATCATGCTTGAGTCTCTCATAGACAAAGGTATCGTCATTCGGTTTTAATAGAGGAATAGTCGCTCCATCTTTATCAAGCACTCCATTTACAGAGAGTAAATAAATCACTGTTATCTTAGCGTACTGTGCGCGTAATCTTTCTACGCACTCTTGTATAATCTTTTCGGTAGAATATATTTTTGTCCCAGATGTTACATCCAGTATCGTATCTCCGTGAAGAACTGGGATAAGACCTTCTGCTAGCAGATGCCTTACTGGGTCAAAATACTCTGTAACTATTTCGCCATCCTTACTCATGAACAATGACGAGGGGGAGAGACCAAATGCAGGTAAACCACTAGCAGTGAGGGCATCCGTAAGCATACTATTAAGTTTACGAACACCATTATGCGCCAGACATAACCCATATAGTTGCTCGGCCGTATTCGCACCCTGAGACAGACCATACTTATGAGCGCTAAAATGCGCAAATGAGCCAGCACCATTGCCAATCAGAAAATCAATGTTTGGATAGGTATCGCGAAGATTACTGAGCTCTGAAGCGAATAAGCTAATCGAATTCGGTAAAGTAGTGAAAGGCTTAGTCTTATTAGTAATAAAACTTCCACCTACCTTTATTACGAGCAGATGATCATTACGTGTCCGATTATTCATACGCTCCTATTCTAACAGAATAAATTTGAGCTTTTGTGTGGTCAACCTGCCTAAACTCGGTGGAATTTAAAAGCTAATTGTTTATTTGTTACTATAAGAACATGAAGAATAAAGCACTCGCCGCACTTGAACCACTCATTGGTAAATGGGAATACACTATGTATAACTGCTGGTTCCTAGAAAGCATGGATGCTACAGTCAAAGGCTTCACAACTATCGAGCGTCTCGATGATGCTTTTCTCGTCATCCGCAGTAGCAGCGCCGACAAAAAACCGAGTGATACTTGGATTATTGGATACAGCGATCCACAAGAAAAATATCAGATGCTTTATTATGACCAACGTGGAGTTGCGCGTATTTTTAACACGACATTCAACGATAATAAACTTGTTTTTCTAAGGGAGGACAAGGATTTTTACCAGCGAATGACTCTTGAAATCAAGGCTAA
>CAZTOK010000022.1:0-21627 GCA_964615445.1 uncultured Candidatus Saccharibacteria bacterium
AAAATCCAAACCTGATTTACAGATCTGGATACTTGCAATAATTTCATGGCAGGAGAGTGAGTTCTGGAACCAAACTTTTGATGATAGTTCAGCAGAGCCAGAAGAGGGTATTCAGGAATTACGAAAGCTACTGAATGGAGACAGCCAAGAGGATATACTCTAATGATTCGTTTCTTCTCAAAGAAAGATGGAATATCTTCCGACTTTGCATCTTCCAAACTATTTAGTGAAAGGACATTCTACAGCGCTTTCATACGTGATCTTAGTAATTGTAAACACGAAGCGGTGATCGAATGTCCCTTCATAACAGTCAACAGAACAGACAACCTCCTTCCTATTTTTAGAAAGATGAGAAGTCATGGTATAAAATTAATTATCAATACTAGACCTCTTTACGAGCACCCTGAGCCTTATGCATCTCAAGCTCAATACGCGATAGATGAACTGCAAAAAATAGGTGCAAACGTGCTCTTTACGGGTAAGCACCACAGAAAGTTAGCTATTCTTGATCGCAAACTTCTTTGGGAGGGAAGTTTAAATATTCTTTCACAAAATGATAGCTGTGAGATTATGCGACGAGTTGACTCAAAAAAGCTAGCTCACGAGATAATTACATTTACCAAATTAAATATCTATCTCTAGAAACTACCTAATCCAAAGTAGCGATCAACTAGCTTTCGAGAGCTTCTTTAGCATCTACTCCAGATATCGACAAGAAATATTGTCGATCCTGAGTGAGGCTTGCTTGTAGTAGCCTAAATCCTGTCTTTTCAAACTCCGATATAAGCTCTATCGTGGTCTGATGCCAAGCACGCCATAACAGGATAGTGTCTCCCTTATCAAGGTACACATCTCGTTCGCTATTCTCAAACTTAAACTTGATTGTTAATGCGACTTTCAGTCTTACACGAATATACCTTACTCTTTTTTCAACATTGAAGCCCATTTCAACTTCATATAGAGATTCGTCAATATTTAAAAGATCAAATATAAAACTATATTTAGATGACAACGCACTAGCGCCCGGATCAGCATTGACAGCGAAGTAGCGTCTGTCAGCTTCTGTATCTGGCTTATCTGTATATATCAACAGATCGTCATGACCCATGCTACTATAGATGACCTTGAGGAGGTCGTAAGGAGCTTGAAAATTCATCGGTGTTGCGCCGAGGAGAAGTGCAAGATTTACTGTTTCGTCTGCTTCGGTACCAAGCATGTCACCCACAAGTACGTCATCAAACCGTTCATGGGTTATATCGCGAACGTGACTTTCACATTTGATTTTACCGTCAAACCAGGTCTTTATGTTTCGCTCAGCAATGTCGAGCATTTCCTCGCTAATATCAATCGCGATATAACGGTGCAGTTTACCTGTTTTAAGCATGTGAGCAAGCAGATTTCTTACAGGTGCCGCATTGCCAGGACCAATATCTATGATATTTACGCGCTTATACTTTTCGAGTAACCGATCTATTGCACCTAAATTAATATCAAGAAGTTCAATAGTTCCCTTTAAAAGATTGTAAGTTTTTTCACTCTCCATCCTAAGCGCAAATTTCTCCCAATTTACAGCGCCCCTATCAAAGTAATTGTACTGACGAGGAATTTCCTTATGGATAGTCAGATTTGAAATAATGTCTAAAATTTGCTTACGACTATAAAGTTTATAAAACTCAGGAGTAGGAGTTGCTATCTTATGATGTAAGGAGTTTCTATACTTCTTACCCTTCTCAGCTAATGCATCGAGCGCCATTATATTTTGGGGGCTATTGACGATGAAGGTTCTTCCTTTAAGTTCATACAGTTCTAGGTTAAGCTTACCTTGTTTAGAGTAATCGATCCAATTATGCACAGTTTTAGGAGTAACATGGTATTTATTGACAAGTTCCGTATGTTTAAAATATTGCATATATTATTAAATAGTTCTTAAATTTTATAACTTCATCTTTCAAGAAGGTTGTATGTTACATAAAAAACATGTAACATTTGAGTAAGCATAGCGCTTTTGCTAATACATACAACACTAGAGACTCTTTGTTCTTTAGGGTCTGTATCTGTTAACCTATTATACGCTTAAAACGTTATATGTAACATTCTAAGCATGAAACGTGTGCAGTACGAATATACACATAATATACACTACACGCTTTCGTTAGAATGTTCTATATCGAATATACATGAAAGGTAGCGTTTAATGTCAAAAGCAGCGCCTATAAAGAGGTTGAGGTCAGAATCCGAAGCCTCTCATCTTATTACCATTGTCCCAGAAGCCCTTAAGTATAAACATCCTATCGGTGAGGTTGAGGTTAAATCAAAAGAACAGCCTCATATCTCATTAGGTAACTTTACTTATACAAACCCTCCTAAAGGGTTCGCAATTCACATAACACCAGACCCAGAACCAGAGGCGATCATTACACAGATAACTCGACTTGGAGAAGATGATACCTATGAATTAGTGTTACATATTGCCAATTACGGAGATAAGACAGTAAGTGCCGAGGTGTGGCAGCTATAGCCTACCTTCTTCAACTAATGAAATAAGGAAGAAACAGAGGATGAATAAATTAAAGATTATTGTTATAGGTCTCGGTAGACAGATGACGAAAGACCACATTCCAGCGGTTCTGAGACGTAGTGATGTAGAGATTACTGCAGTCGTTGATAAGAATGAAGAATTAGCCAAATCTGTAGGTGAGAAATTAAACGTTCACTACTTTACAGAAATTATAGATGCTATATCTTATGCAAAGCCCGACCTTGCCCTGGTATGCGTTCCACATAATGCATATTTTGGAATACTAGAAACGCTCGCAAAAAATCACATAGCTACATTAAAAGAGAAACCTTTAGCTTTGACTTATGAAGAGGGTGCTAAGATTATTAATCTATACCAAGCAAACACTACTTATCTACAAGTTTGTGTTCAAAGAAGATTCTCTAAGCTATATGAGACAGCTAAAGAAATGGTATTTAGCATAGGTAATGTTTATTCAATATATATTGAATATGCGCTTAGCCTTAATGCTGAGGATATGAAAACTGGTTGGCGTGCTGATAAAAACATCTCAGGCGGCGGCGCGGCCATTGATATGGGCTATCATGTTATTGATTTATTAACAAAAATATACGCGCTACACGATAAGCTAAAAGCGCAATAAAACGATAAAAGCAAAGCACAGTCCTACACTATTGAGGATACTATGAAAGCATTAATGACCTTCAATAAGCAAATTAATGCGAATATCGTCGTTACGAAAATATCCAACCAAAAGAGCGAGAAGGTTCGCATATTAGGAGACAAAGGTTCAGTATATATAGACGGAAGAACCGTAACCCTACTTGATAACAATGAACACATTATCAAGTCTTATACGTATAGCTCAAAAGATGACGAAATGGATCAGCAACTCGATTTCTTTATTAGGAATTACAGCAACAAAAAGTTTACAAATATAAAAGATAACCTACTTCTTTCCGACCAAGCATTAAATATGCGCATAATCGACGCTATATACAAGAGCGACGAAGAGGAAAAAGTAATTAACTTCAATAAGGAGGTGAGTTATGAATAAATTGTACGTTATTGGAAGCTCAAGCAAGCTTGCGCAGTCGCTAGAGAAGCTATCTGAAAATAAATATACTCCGCTATTCTTTGGACGAAGTAACCCGTTTAATCTAAAGAATTACATCCACTACAACGGTATAAGTAGTGAGGCTTCGGTCACTGAATTAGGTAATCTAATATTTAAAGATATAGAACAAAGCGATAATTTAGAAACGGTAAGTCTAGTCGTATTGTCTGGTGTCTCGACGGTTGATTGGAGAGAAAGTTATCTAATTAATGAGTACCTGCCGGCAAAGTTATCAGAAGCTTTTGCCGAAAAAGTTTCCGCTACAACAACAAAGAACTGTTCGATTACCCTTATTAGCTCATCAGCAGCATATCAAGGAGCTAAATTATCTTACGCAACTACAAAAGCTTCTTTAACAGGCGTGCTGCATACTATTGCAAAAGACTTTAAAGGTAGAGTGCGAATCAACATCATTCTTCCAAGCGCCTTTGAGAGTGGCATGATAGAAGATTGGAATGATGAAAAACGGAGCAAAGTTGCCGAAAACAATTTTATCGGGAGGCTTGGCACAACAGACGATATGGCGGAGGCAGTCTTATTTACAGTTAAAAATAAGTTCATTACAAATTCAGTAATAAATATGTCCGGCGGGACTATAGGTATCTAGTATAAAAGGGCAGTGTGATGAATAGTTCTATGGAAATAATAAATACAACCAATGTCGAGCCAAACTATATTCTATCGAAGAGTTCGGTGACTCTGACCGTATATCCACGTATACACATGTTCACTTTTGATCTGTCATTAATCTCAGGGGTTCTGCGGCATGGTAGCCTTGGTTACTCATTAAAGAATATGCCAATAATTATCACTGCGGAAGTTAATTCTGAATCTCGTAGAGATGAAATAATTTCTGCCAATCAACTACAAATGAATGAGCTAGATTTTAAGGTAGACTTTGAAAAACTTCGTAAGTACATAGAGTCTGAAGACTACTACAAGGTTAAAATTGATAAGAATTCTCTTACTCGTGCGCATAGTGGACTAGGACTCTCAACGCAAATATTAGGTGGTATATACCTTTGTTGCGCAAAACTGTCCAATAAAAGCCTTAGTAAGACCGACCTGTTCAAACTCGGACTCGGGCACTATTCAGCTCTCGGGTTAAATCTTCTTTTTACTCCTGGCTTAATCTTTGAGATGGGAGTAAAGGAATCTGACGCAGGTAATGGGCTTGTTATCGAACCTTCTTTAAGCAAACGGCATGAAACACCAGCCAATACCGTAATTAAGGTTAATAAATTCCCGTTTTATACCATTGTGGTAATACCAAAAACGGCTCAGTCAATTAGCGGAAAATACGAGATTGACTTCTGGAATAAATCTCTACCAGATAAAGATTTAGATTCATACAAAAACATCTACAATGTCTTTGAGAATATTATTCCTAGTATAACCGAGGGAGATTTTGGCGTTTTTGCGAAAAATCTCAATGAGAACATTAAACGAGGATCAAAGCCTCTAGAAGAGAAAGTGCAATCAAACAGAACGAAGGAGGTACTTAGGATTCTTCGTAATGCATTTGACTTTGCCGCAGTAAGCTCGCTAGGTCCATCCTTATATGCATTTTCAGAAAGTGATCCGACAGAAATCATAAAAGATATTAATATAAACGACTACACGGTCTTCGTTTATAGTCCTAATGGCAATGTTAAGCAAAAGATTAACGATGACGAATCATTACTAATAGCTTCCTTTGCCTGCTTAGGTAAGACTACATTCACGAACAAATATCCAGACATCGCTATTGACCTTGAATCAATTCATTATGCGCGTAATTATAAAAACAAAAACCCGGACGACGAGGTTGCAAAGGGTGATGGTAACTGGACACCCAATCCCGGATATCCCACAAATTACATAAAAGATATTATGAATAATATCGGAAAGTATAAAGTTATATTTTTAACTACCGCAGAAGATGCATTAAAAGAGTTAAAAAAGGTCAATAAGCACTATACCGTACTCTATCCTGGGCAGAATCGCAGAAAACAAATACTGCTCGATGCTCGCAATAGAGGGAACGATAAAAAATTTGTCACTTTTTTAGATGACTTGTTATCTACAGAGACACATAAAAAAAGTTTCGAAGATTTAAATCCCGAAAGGTTTGTTGTCATAGATGACGATAAATATATCGAACAATATATTATGGAGAATTATATTCTATGAGCAAAAGTCATAATTTTCATGAACTAATTTTTGTCGGTGGTCCGCCTGGTGTGGGAAAATCTACAGTAGCAAAAGAGTTCACCTCCCTAGATAGCTCTTCTCAGCAAATCGGAGCGGGTGATTTGATTAGAGCCGTACGAGCTGGTGAGTATGACTCAAAATACGAATCAATTGTGCAAAAGGCTGCACGTGAGGAAATGCTGGTTCCCCCAGAAATTTTTAGTGGCCTATTACATGAAAGAATCCAACAAGCCGACGAAGGAGTTTCACTATCGTTAATTGACGGTTTTCCTTATTCCGAAGCTGACTGGTGGATATTCAAGGACCAGATGACCGAAACACGTACTCGACTAATCGGGTTTATTGCATTACACGCGACGCTAGAAGTGTGCGTAGATAGAATGGCCGAGAGGGGTGTACGAAAGGGCGAACAGATAAGGGTCATGGCAAATGAAGAACCTCTGAATTACTATCGTAGGAGGTATGATGAATATAGCCATAAGAAAGAATTAATCAGGAATATCTTTTTACGGAGTAATGTTCCTATGGTAGACATTGATGCAAATAATGATGCGCGCGACGTCTCTACTGTTTTTCAGACAACAGTGCGACAATTAAGAGAGGATGCTAATTATGAAAGATGAGATGACAATAACATATACAGGTAAATCAAACGCTCCACCATTTGAAGAAGTAATCGTAGAGTGGCATGATATTCTTGGCGGTAACATACCAAACATAAACTGGACACAGGTTCATGCCATTGCAAATTATCAGGGTAAAGTTGTAGTTGTTTCAAAAACAAAACATGGTCACACCATGGTCCATGTGCCAGGCGGACATGTCGAGGAAGGTGAAGACGTTGAGACCACACTTCATAGAGAAATCCTTGAAGAAACTGGCGGCACACTTGTAAACTGGAAGCCACTTGGCTACCAAAAGAGAACTGACTCTAAAGGCCACGAAACATATCAGCTGCGCGTATATGCAGAGATAAAGGATATAAAAAGTACAACTACGGATTTTGATGGTCTCACGTCAGAAACTAAACTCATAGATATTTCAGACATGCTTGATGTGTTGGAGTGGAATAATCCAATAGGTCGTCAAATCTTTGAACTTGTTAGTGGTGAATTTTCTGATAACTAGAAAGGGTGCGGATGTCCACAATGAATATAGTATTCTCGGCTGATGAGAGTTACGCTGAGTATTTAGCCGTTGCAATCGTATCAATCCTTGAAAACAACACTAGTAACAACCAGATTAAATTTTATGTACTAACCGCTGACATTTCTAAAAAAAGTAGAGAGATGCTCGAAGCACTGACAAGAAGATATAAAGGTATAAAAATCTATTTTATACCTATTGATGATAGGTTGTTCGATGCTTTTCCTTTGAATATTAAGCATATTACCAAGGAGGCCTACTTTCGCTACCTAATCGCTGATGTATTACCGGAGATTAAAAAAGCACTTTATCTAGATGCGGACCTACTAGTACTAGGAGATTTAGACAAGCTATGGTCTATGGATATAGACAATTACTTTATAGCTGGCTCTCATAAAGAGTACTTCGCGCGCGAATTCCCTGGTTACAAAACACATATTGGACTAAAAGAAGATGACATATACATTAATTCTGGCGTGATCTTAATGAACCTTGAGAAAATTCGAGGATTCAATAAAGTTAAGGCCTTATTTGATAATACCGAGAAATTGAAAGGAATTATAAAAATTCAAGATCAAGATATTATCAATATTACTTTTAATGGTGGTATAGGGAATTTTAGCAATGTCTATAATTACACAGAGTCAGATCGCAAAGGAGCTAACAGAAAAGATAGTGAGATAGTAATCGTTCACTTCAATACAGCAAATAAGCCCTGGAAGTCAGACTTTCAATACACTAATACAAATAAATACTTCGCCGATCAGTATCAACTATATAGAAAAAAATTATATGAACAGGTAAGTAGTCATGAAAGAGCTTAAGAAAGTTGCTAAGAAAGATCATCCCAAGAGAATATTGATTTATGTACACTACAACAAAGACAATAATCTATCTGAACATGTACTCTATCAGCTTCAAAAAATAAAACCCTACTATAGAAAGGTTATTGTCCTTTCAAATTCCAAGCTTGCAAAACTTCCCAGAAATAAACTTGAAAAGTATGCAGATACTATTATTGAGAGAGAAAATATCGGCTTTGATTTCGCCGCCTGGCGCGATGGCATGTTAAATATTGGTTGGAATGATCTACTGAACTATGACGAGCTCACCATTATGAATGACACCTGTTTCGGACCTATTCGGGATATGTCAGAAATATACGGGCGTTTTAGCGAAAATAAGACCATTGATTTCTGGGGAATAACAAATCATCGAGAAGAAGCGTACGGTATGCCTGGCACAATGACCAGCGAAAATCCATTGGGAGACCCGATTCCAGAATACATACAGACATACTTTGTAACTTTTAAAAATAATGTGATACAGTCGAAAGTCTTTCAAGCATTTTGGAATAGCATAGAAGATCAGACTGACATTAAGCAGGCTATCATTCATTACGAAACGCAATTAACTAGGTTATTAGAAAGTGCTGGCTATGTTAGCGGCGTTTTGGTCGAGACAAAAGATATTGCAATGCCTGACTATGCGCCCTTTCATAATGCCTGTCTCTGGACACCTGGCATATTGTTACCTCTGTCTCCATTTATAAAGAGAAAAGCATTCGTTCGTAATAATTATGCAAGCCAGATCATACTGTCTAACTTTGAAAAGATTGATTATCCTTTGTCATATATCCTGGACTACATAAAGTCTATCGATCAGCAAGCAGTTACGAAAAATAATGCTAAGTTGATCGTGCTCAGAGGCAACTCCGGCAGCGGAAAAACAACAATCGCTGACAGATTGAAAAAAGAGCTATTTTATAATGTAATGGTCATCGGCTGGGATACCCTTAGAATAGACATTTTTAATCGATTCGATTATCTAAATAGAGATGAGCATATATTTAATACGCTGAACTTATTATGCGAGTATGGCAGAAAAAATAATCTCACAGTTATCTTAGAGGGAATATACCCAACCAAACAATACCAGACGATCTTAGCTAATCTCTCAAATAGTTTTCCAGAAAGTCATTTCTACTACTTTGATATTTCATTTAAGGAATCACTACGTCGGCATAATATGAGGAAAAAGCGATCTGAATTTGGCGTCCAGGAGTTAAAAAAGTGGCACATTCCAAACGATACGATAACCTTTCAGTCGGAGAAGCTAATATCAGACAAGATGCAAGAAGATGAAATCGTCGAAATGATACTTAATGACATAAAGACGGCGGCCTAATAAGGTGACTGACATAGGAAAAATAAGGTTAAGTGAATATAAGTTAATAATTTTTGATTGGGATGGCACCCTTGTAGACTCTTCGTCTGCTTACGAAATTTGGGACAAGTTATACGTAGAACGATTCTATAATACTAGCTTGCCCCTTGAATATTTTAGGGATTTAACCAGTAGGGTTAAAAATATTCGGCCTGGTCATTCGGAGAATGAGTATTTTCGCTATCTAGATAAAGAGTTTGGTAGTGGAAACACTCCAATAGAAGAAATGTGGAGAAATATCTACTCACTTGCTCCAGAGATTCAGGGAACAATCCAATACAAGACTGGAGCTCCTGAAGCTTTAAGGGCATTAAGATTAGCAACAAAAGCAAAAATTACACTTGCTACAAATTCTGAGCAAAGAGATATCGCATTTTTCTCCTCCAAGGGCTCGAGGACTGCAAAATATATAGCCCCTAACCAGTACTTCGATAAGGTTATAACCCGAGATGATATAGAAAACCCGAAGCCACACCCAGAATCATTTCAAAAAATGATTGACCATTTTTCTATTAATCCACGGGAGACGCTCATATTTGAAGATAGTCTTCATGGACTTACAGCCGCTAAAGGTGTTAATGCTGATGTTGTATTGTTGAGCGATAATATTCATAGCGTCAAACTGAAAGGAATGGCAGACTACTCTATAGACAGTTGGCAAGAAATCATTGAGTTATTAAAAAGGTAAAATCAGGTAGAATATAGAAATGGATAAAATTGAAGCCGCAGCAAAAGCACTATTAGATTCTAGCAATGGACATGGTTTTGACCATGTTGAACGTGTACGAGAGCTCGCTCTTAGGTTTGCAGACAAAGAAAACGCTGATCGAAATATCGTAGAATTAGCAGCCTTACTTCATGATGTCGATGATTACAAATTGTTCGGAGATGAAAACGCTAAAAACCTAACAAATGCAAATAAAATTCTTGAGGACAATAATATTGACAATAAAACTAGGCAGCAAGTTCTCGAGATCATCAAAACGATGGGGTACAACAAGCACCTTGAAGGCATTCGTCCAACTACAATCGAGGGGAGAATAGTAAGCGATGCCGACATGTGTGATGCAATTGGCGCTCAAGGTATATTGAGAACACATGTATACAATCTCTCCAAAGGAAGCGTATTCTTTGATAAAGCGCTTTTGCCAGAAAATAGCGAAAAGAGCTCACTACAGTATCGCAATATTAAGACACAGCATGCTACACAGCATTTCTTTGACAAATTATTAATAATACCTTCGATATTAATGACTAGTTCAGGCAAAGAGGAAGGGGCTAAGCGAATGCGTATCATGACTGACTTCCTACGCGAGCTTTTTAGAGAAGAAAACGCTAATGAATGGACTGAATATCTAAATGAATTTTCAAAATAAACAGCTTCCTTTAACCAATAGACAGCTTGTTATCTTCGGTAGCATCGGAGCAAGTATTCTAGGCATCATCCTCGTTTCTGAGCTACATAAAATTTATACGATCAAGAGTTTTGGATTGAACATACTGATAAATTCACCGAAAAAGAACTACAAGAATTAACTTGCTGGATAGCAATAGCCAGAGGGATAACTAGACCAGCGATGACTGAGACATAGAAACACTTGGAGTTGCATCTTCAATACGCTGGGTGATTGATTGTAGAGTCTGTTGATTAACCGAACCATTGATGTCAAATATATCAATCGATACTTTTTCACCACCCGTAACCTTTAACACCCCAAGCCCAGCAGACTGTAGCTGAGTTAAAGCATCTCTCACGGTTTGCACTAACTGTCGCCGATATGTACCGTCCAACTTGTCCCAAATATCAATTGTTGCGTAACTTTCCTTAGCTAGGTTTGCAATAGTAAATTCATATATATTATCAGAGTTTTTATTCTTACGACTTGCAGCCATTGTAAGCTGAACTAATTTCGGAAGACAAATTGAGTTAACGATCGTGTGATTCGTCTTAGGACTAAACCTAACATAATTCACAAGTTGATCGATTGATTTAATCTTCAGATCAATTTCGGAGCTAAAGACACTATTGAGACGACTATGTTTGAATGCGCTCGAGCTATTGAAGCGAGATAACTTACAATTATCCATATCAAGTGTAATCACTGGAAAATCAGTACCAATCGTCTTAAGTGAATCGCTAATATGCCGCTCATTTGCCCCGTTGCCTTGATAAGCAACGTCTATCGTCATGGATTTACGCTCTCTGTGTGACGGCAAGGTAGCCGCAAACGAATCCACATTTAATGCCTGGTAAGCATTTGCCTGACTTTCGTTCAGATCTGTCGTAGTAATATCTTTAACCTCTAATGCCCACGCTATATTGTAGTGCTTCGAAAAAAGCACTATATCGATGGGGAAAGTAGATCCGTTACCACTTCGTACTTTTTCCTCTATAAATTGCTCCGTAAAGCGCAGGTCTTTAATCGGAGTTTTAAGATCTCCTTTTACGAGATTTATATAAAGATTTGTAATAACAGTATCGAAATCCATTAAGAAGCCTCCGGTATAATACTCAGGTGAATTTCGTTTTCTTCTTTATCCACCAAAGAAATACCGGAACCTAAATGCTGCTGTAATAATGTTGTTAATCTCAAGATAGTGTTGCCGCAAACACCCTTCTGTAAAAGCACAACAATTCTATCCTTATAAACATCTGCCGTAAAAATCTCATTAATGTGCATATCAAGTACTTCGTATCGTGTAAATTCATCATTCTTAACTGAGTTAACGCCCCAAAGCTTAAATGGCTGCTTACCCGAAAAGAGTCGCTTTGCAAATCCATCTAAATCTTCGATTGGTCTACGGAGTTTAAAGAATAGCCGCTCCCCATGAATTGCATGATCGTGATAATGAACGGAGTAATTTTTTTCAATAACATCAACGACTAACTTCCGATACGACTCAAGAATCCGTTGGGTAATCTCGTGATGTGCTCGAAACGACTTACCTAAAGATGTAATCCTGCCCGAATATGTAACATCATCTATAATTGCGTCATCTTCAATGTTGGTATCGAATCGCTTCTTAATGCGCATATTCGTTAACGCAAATTCGTCACTTAGCTCCACGTCTGTTTGAATCAGTTGCAGCAATCTCTTCGTATGCCCCCATGATTTAAAGCTAAGACTCCTAAATAAAGGATTGTCGTCAAGCCGCTGATCGGACCCTGCTACGAAGAAAGAATTATTGAATTTTCCACCATAGCCTTTAAAAGAGCCTAGTCTATCTAAACCAGACATAAACTCCTGCGGGAGCCAAGACTGATCAATTGTTGAATCATCAGTTAATCGTGCAATAATCTTGTCAAAGGATTCACTTTTCATAAAAGAGTAGAGTATAACAAATCGTTCGTCTAGTGCATCGACATAAATATGATCGAGATCACTATCTGCCTGTATACAATAAAATCTCTCGTCATCCAATGGAGTAAGGGAGGTTTTGCGTACTAAGTCTCCAACCCTTTCCAGGTATGAGTTAAAGGTACTTTCAACACTGTCATTATCACTATCAATTTCAAGTATCTGAGTTTTAAGCCAGCCCGATCGAGTTTTGTTCTCATCGATATACTCTTCAATATACCCGGAGAGTCGATCACCGAACTGTTCAACAAGTTCCTTCCTTGTTTGGATCATTGTGGCAACAACCTTCTTTCATTATGTATTTTACACTACATATGTAAAAGTTTGCAGGTATAACTACGGGCATTTTTTTACTTTGCCTTATATCATCGACCATAATCGCAGTATAGCACTTGCATACGAATCTATAGGATGTCACACACATGAATACCAGCTAAATACCGCAGCTCATGAGAATTAATATCGTTTTCGAACTTCAATAGTTGCTTATCCATTCTCTTCTTCAGGGTTTTATTATCACAAATAAGAACAACTGTCGGGAGTACGGTTCCGGTGTCTTCCCATTCTCCTGTCTCGGAATACTCCATGTAATGTTTGAATTTACGAGCAGAAATAAAGAAGGGTCGGTGAGCTTCTAGCAGCTCGATGAAATACTGTATTTCTTTATTTTCCTTTTGGATGCGAACGTATGCATCAGGCAAAGGTTTTGGAAAATATTCGTATTTACCTAGCTGGCTCTTTGTAAAGAAGCGGAGACTTTCTCCATACTTAGCTTTTAGTTCGCAGTAAGTACTGAACACGGCGAGGCTGTGATTGATAAACTGTTCGGAAGCAGATTTATCTTTGTAAATATTATGAAGCACTGCGTCATCGTACTTATCCTCGATCCGTCGAAGAGCTTTGATTCCTTTTGGCAACAAGAAGTATGAGGCATGCTTTCCGAGCAGCCTATAAGTAGGTTCATAGTGACGACCTATATATTCTTGATCGAGCAATACTTTCAATCGTTCATTCATTTTATTTTTAGTTTTTACATTTAAGGCTTTTGCAAGTAGATCGGTAGTGCCAAAACGAAAACGATAGAGAGTGTCGAGTATGGAAAGTTGTTTAGTATTAAGGCGCTTATTATTAGCCAGAGTTAAGGTCATGTAGCTAGTATAGAATATCGCGCCTATATACTTCATAGACCCAACTTTCAAAATTATCTTGGTAGGACGACAAATGACTCCATGACATCCGCGAGTCTCGTTTGCTCCGCTCCATATTTCGTGTCATCTTGAGCCTCGTCGCGAGCAATTTTAATGACTAGATTAAGCGTCCTGCTTAGGCTGATAAATGAGATTGTTAGAGCGAGGTCAGGATATTCGTCACGTAACAGCTTTGTGCCCTGATTAGCCAAAAACCAAATAATGAATGCATTGTGATGAATAATGGCTGAGGCCGTGTCGTAGGTTTGAGTCATAAATTGCAGGTTCTTTTTGTCTCCCGCTTCACTCGGAATGCCAGCTTTAGTAATCAGCTCATTTAAGCTTACTTTTGTCCAAGTGCGAAAATAGTCGTCGGCATCAAATGGCTCTCTAGCATGTTTCCTTCGCAAGAATTTATGCTTATGTTGCTCGAAGCCTTTATTTACCTGATCTAGTATAGTTTTAACCTCTTCAGGATTGCCGAGATCAAATCCCCAATCGTTCATTGTCTGTATAGATGAATAATGCTCGATATGCGGATGACTATTAAAGTCATCGAGGCGTTGGGGCAACTCGGAATGATCGCTATCTAGATAGAGTAGATGCAAATAGTCTTCAATAAGTATGCGAGATAACGCTAACGCGCCTAAGCCGTCGCTGTTTGTGGAGGTAATACTTACAATGTCTGTTGCGATTGAGCGATCTTTGCGTAACGTACCTACAGCAACCGAAAGTAATGACATTTGCTTGCTCTGTTTTCCGAATGTATCAAAATCATCAATGAGCTGAATTAGTTGGGTAAGTTGATTCTGTCTCTCCCCCATAATACGGCAGACCTAGCTATTGCGCCGTTTACTACGTTCTATAATCTCTTCATTGCTAATCGGCGGCGTATTTGCCATACTCCTCACAACTTCAGTAAAGTCCGCATCAGTATTTGGCGTTATCTTTTGCTCTGCCAAGTACTCCTCGATAAGCTTCACGTCGTCAATATCCTTTTGTCGAACGTTATCGTCTAGTAGCCAGCTTTTCTTAACTGCCAGCAAGAAGTCCAAGCTTATGTAGCGTACTTCGTCAACAGCGACCGATTGCTCAATAAGATCACTTAACGTCTGATCTTTCCCAAGTACTCCCCAGTAGGTATTAACCTCAAAACTATCATCTACAAGCACAGATCGTCCGTAGTGTTGTTCTTCTCGAAAGCGACCCTCATCTCTTAGACGAGCGTATGTTTCTTCGTCTACAACGACATCAATATCGCCGCTTTTCCTTATTCCTAAAGCGTTCAGTATCCCAGAACCAATCACGACTGAGTTACGCGCATTTAATCCCAGTGTTGCAAGTTTATTTTTGAAATCCGAGTTGAATTTATCCATAGCGCAAGTATAACAGATGGGTAGGTTGTAGGTGGCATAGTGATGACACCACTATGCTGATCTACCGCACGCCCTCAAACAACTCTTTAATCTCTACACCAAGCGCCTGTGCAAGTTTGCGTAAAGTCGAAAGACGCACAAACTTCGTGCCCCCTTCAATAAAGGCAATGGTCGTCACATGCGAATCAATCTTTGCCGCAAGTTGCTCCTGCGTTAAGCCACGCTTACGTCGTAGTTCCGCAACCCGCTTACCAAATGCTCGCATGAGAGTTTTTTCTTGTGTATCAGCCATATACAACTAGAGTAAAAGCATTAGACTTTTAGTTAAATAGACTTAAAGTCTATGCTATGTTACTACTTAGACCTAAAGTCTATTATTATATGAGACAGAAGCACGCAAAGAAGTTACTAACTGCAGTCGATGTTCTGCCACTACTGAGTGAGATCGCAGACCATCGGCAAGAGCATTTTATTGTGTTGTCTATCGATAGCGGACATCACCTTATCACCAAGCGAGTGGTTTTTATTGGGACGGTAGACACCGTTATAGCTCACCCAAGAGAAGTGTACGCTGGAGCGGTAGCAGACTTTGCAAGCGGCATTATTGTAGCGCATAACCATCCGTCGGGTGACCCAAGCCCTAGCAAGCAAGATATTGCCGCAACCCAGCAGCTTGTGGCGGCAGGACAGATTTTGGACGTAAGACTGATCGACCATGTTATTGTGGCTGGTGAAAGATACTATAGTTTTCGGGGAAATGGAATGATGCCTTAATGGATGCTGGATAGGAGCTAGGCCGAAGAGCTTAACTATACCTTCGACTAGACCTTATCACAAGTATGATTATATGATATAGTATATTTAATTATGGCAACAAGTAACAAAGAAATCCCGGCTAGTGTTTTAGCTCAGTGGGATACGATGATTCGGGTTGAGAGAGCCGGGAACGCTATCGTTCACCGTGATTTAACCTCATATCTTTCGAAACTTGGCGGCCTTGCTCATTTTTTAGACTATGTGGAATCTACGCATCCTTCCGTAGTTGATATCGGTGCCGGACATGCGGTTGCCGTTAATCAATTGGCCGATAGTGCCAATGGGAATTTAAAGTATCTGGCTACAGGTATGGTTAGGCCTTCGGACTATTCTTCACCAAAGGTTCCATATCTCGAAGCGGGGGCGGAGGTCTTGCTGGGTATTGATGACGAGTCTATAGGGGGAGTCCTTGCCGTTCATTCGATTATCTTTAGCGCTGCTCCAGATATGGTCGTCGATGCTATCGATAGAGTGTTGGTAGACGGAGGCGCTATAAAAACCAATTTGGTGATTAATAAAAACGGTGAGTACGTTCCTCAGACTCAAGATGCTCTTCAATCAGAGCTGGCCGCTAAAGATTATGATGTTGCTTTGGCTCCATCGGGAAAAATACTGCTTGCCCTAAAGCCTGGAGGACACAGCGCAATAGGTGCGCACGCTCTATTACAGGCTGATTTAGAGAATATCTTATAGTAACGGAATAGCAGCGAGCTGAGGATAAAGAGGTTGCGTGGCAGACTCAAGCCTATTTTCCTCCTGGAAAACAGGGACTTCCCACTTGCTCCGCAAATGTGAAGTTTTATATTCTGGCTCTACGCCTCCTCCCAAATCTCCCCAGTAACGCCCTGTGCTTCTAATTTCTCCATCGTCGTAAACCGCACCCGTGGCCGCTCTTCATCTTCATCCTTCCATCCCCACGCATCAGCAATGAGCTTTCTCGTTCTGCGTTTGGCGTAGATAAGGTCAGTCGTTCGTGGGCAAACAAATAAGACAATGGGTAGCTTTTCGGTGTTAGTCTGCTCTTTCCAAGTGACGTCTTCCTCGTCGAGGTACTTTGCATAATCACCAAGCCGTTTTTTCATACGGTACCGTGGTAAGGTCGGGTCAAAGACTTCAAGGATGTAGCTTTCAAGGGTTTCTTCCTCCTTGCCAGTGCTATCGTACTTGTCTTTGCAGAACATAAGGCTTGGTTGGATGAGCTCACTATCTAAGACGAAGTGATAGTAGCTGCTTTCCATTAAGTAGTCCGCTTCGGTTTGGTAGAAGTAGTCTACCTTGTCTGTGGTTTGCTGCTTGAGGCTAGCGCAGCAATCCGCGAGTACTACGCAACGGTCAATGTAGGTTTGGCTGCGCGTCGGTTCCTTGTAGCGCTTTCTAAGTTCTTCTGGCGGGTAGGTTGGTAGTTGTTTGCCATCCTCGTCGGTTGTGGCGAGCTTCCGTAAGTGGCGCACTCCATTTAAGCCAAGGTAGTAAATTGCTGGCTTCGTCTTCTCGGCAAAGTGCGTCGAGTAAATCCACTCGACATAGCCTTTGGCGCGCAAATCACGAAGCCATAGATTAATAGTCTTCGGGTCTTTATGGCCGAGGAATGCTTGGATTTGGATACGGTTTAGGAACCTGAAGCGATACAGTAGCTTCAATATCTCTTGTTGCTTCTTGGTTAGCTTCGGTAATTCGGCCATAGGCAATGGTTTAGATATATTAGGTCAGTTGTTCTTTATGATTATGGGATTTAACGTAGTTATTTTTAGAGTTTAATTATGCTTTTCTTGATTCTTATTATTTTATCTGTCTTTTTATGATTATTTATATGGATTATTCTTTGGGTTTTATTAGTTCTCTCGTTTGATAGGTATTGTTATTTCTCTTTATATTTAGGTATGTTATTTTTTGCTTCTTTGTTTATATTCTGACTGGTAGTTTACTTTTTTACCAACCCACCTACCCATACTTGTAAGGGTAGAGGACACGATTTATTGTACTACAACAGATTAAATTAGGATATATTTTGCCCTAGCCCATGGGGGCAAAGACCGTAACACCTACCGGTCGTCATTACCAGGGAGAGGGCGAAACTTGCGTAGCCCTTGAAGCCGATCTTTCTTTGGTAGTACTACGGCTCTTACTGGTTTCACTGCTGGCGTTGCACCCGCTGGAACCATTACCATCTGACCTGCATCAATTAAGTCTTTATAGCGTAAGTTCTTACCATTAACATGGCCAAACCATTTGCCAAAACGCTCATCATCTTTGAGGCCTCGCGTGTTGTAGCGGTATTCGTATTCGGCGCAGTATTTCTGCAAGTGCTTCGGACTGACACCAATGTAAATTGCTCGGATACTTAACTTCAGGTGGCTCCACGCTCCTTCAATGGTGTTGGTGTGATTTTGGCCGACAACAAACTCTTTGCTAGAGTGGTTGACGCGGTGATGCTCATAGCCAAGTCGGGTGACATGGTTGTACGGGCGGTATTCATCGGTCATGACAGTAGAACCAGGCGTTACATTATCGGTGATTACTTTTTCTAGTGTATGTGCTGTCGTATCTTGCGTAACTGCTAGACGTATTTCACCTTTGCGTTCAGCAATACCAACGACTGGCGTTTTGCCGCTAGCGCCACGACCGCGTTGGCCGTCGTGCTTCTTGCCGCCAACATAGGTTTCGTCGGCCTCGACAATGTTACCAAGCAAATCACCGCGTCCGGCTTTCTCGACAGAATAGCGGATACGTTGCAGCATGAACCAAGCGGTCTTTTGGGTAATGTCTAGATACTTCGCAAGCTGGATCGAGGAGATGCCTTTTTTAAGTGAGGTATTAAGATAGATAGCGTAGAACCACTTTTGCAGCGGGATATGGCTGTCGCTGAACATAGTACCGACTTTAACGGTGAACTTTTTGCGGCAGTCGCCGCATTTGAATAGCTTGCCGTCGGCGAATTTATACGTTTTAAGACTGCCGCAGTGCGGGCAGTAGCGGTTAGTACCGTCTTCACCCCAGCGTTGGGTCTCCAGGAAAGTAAGGCACGATGCTTCGTCGGGGAATTGCTGTTGGAAGGCGAATAAACTCATACTACTAGTTTATAAAATTAGAGTGGGTCTGTCAAGTATATAGGCGCGTAGAATATATATAAGTAAAGAGACAGAATAAATAGAATTAACAGATTTAAATATGTTAGTAAAACGGTACTGCGGAGTACCGTTTTTAATCGTCAGATTTTTTGTTAATTGTTTCTGAGACTTTATCAGCAAACAAAGAAAAGTCTTCATCAGGAGCTGCCGGATCATCAGGCTTAATCTCAGCGGCTTGTGCGTAAAGTCCAAGAATATCAACCGCCAGTTTTGGATTGCGAACAGCAATAAAAGCTATGTTAAAGCCAACCGCATCAAGGTTCGAGCCATGGGCTGAACTTGAAATTGCCGTTGGGCGATTCTCGCGAATACCTAATTTGGTGGTTTTTTCTTCTTCCATCTACTCTATAGCATACCTCTGTTTGAAGAAAAATAGTAGCTTAAGCATAAAATAGCATGGATCGCATGTTAAAATACGAGTACATGGCAAATGATTCTGACAAAAAAATAATTGAGCGTACGGCCAACCGTTTGCGTAAAGCACGGAAGGATCGTAGGCTTACTCAACTTGAAGTGGCAAAGAAAGCCGATATAAGTGAAAATTACTATGCCCAAGTTGAGCGCGGTGAAAAGAATCCATCAACTTCTGTTCTCGTAAATATTATGCGTGCTATCGGTGTTTCTGCCGATGAAATCTTAAATTAATAATTTGTTGATAAATTGCTAATTAACCCCTTGCAACTATAACTATCGTTATAGTATACTATATCTATAGAGATAGTAAAGAGAGGGAAATATGTCACCAATCAGTCAGCGCGAAGGGGAAGCAAAAACTCAGCCAATAACCGACGGCGTAGAGAAGTTACAATATATACTCGCTACGCAGCAAGGGCGTGAAGTGACCTACACAGAAGCTCAGGAAGTAGGGAGGTTACTCGTCGAATTCTATCAAACACTTAGCGAGGATTCTTCAAATGAAGCCTTCTAATAAGGCAGTGATCATCGCGCGTGTTTCCAGTAAGGGACAGGAGGATGAAGGCTATTCTCTTGACTCACAAGCCAAGCTCCTGCAAACATACTGTGAAGATAAGAGCTTAATTGTAACCAAAACATACAAAATAGCTGAAATAGCATCGAAGACTTCCCAAAGGCGCATGTTTAAGGAGGCTATGAACTTTATTGAGGAGCACAAGATCAAGCACCTTGTAATTGAAAAGGTAGACCGTCATGTGCGAAACCTCCAAGATGCCGTCGAGACACACGATTGGCTTATGTCAGACGAAGCCAGGCATGTCCATTTTGTAAAAGACTCTCTTATCATGCACAAAGGATCGCGCTCCCAAGAATGGCTCAACTGGGGTATTCGCGTCGTTATGGCTAAGAACTATATTGACAACCTACGCGAAGAGGCAATGAAAGGCTGGTCAGAAAAGCTTGCACAGGGCTGGCTACCGGCCGTACCACCTTGTGGCTATATGACAGTTACCCAAAACGGTAAGCGTATTCATGTACCCGACCCTGCGACAAAAGCTATCATGCAACGCATGTTTAAGTTGTATCTACAGCCTAGCCATTCAATTAAAACAATCTCTGTAGAGCTAGAGAAGGCAGGGGTACGCACTCGTAAAGGTAGACCATACAGTAAGAGTCATGTTCAAAGGCTTCTGACTAATCCCTTCTACATTGGCATTAATAGATTTGACGGCAAGGATTATCCAGGTGCGCAAGAAACCTTGATAAGTAAAGAGCTATTCAACAAAGTTCAGCAAAAAATGCATAGTGGTAGGCCTATGGTCTACAAAATACACAATCAGGTTTTTAAAAACCTGATAATATGCGAGGGCTGCAATGGCGTTATCTCATGGCAATTGCAGAAAGGACGATACTACGGAGCCTGCCAGCGCAATAAAGAAACTTGCATTAAACGCAAGTTTATTCGCGAAGATATTGTTGAAACAGCAATCATCGACAAATTAAATGAGCTCGTTTGTCCATCACCCGAGATCATTGATTGGGTAGCGAACGAGATGCGTGAACGTCAACACGAAACAATTGAGGCACGAGAGCGCATGCTCGCGTCGCTCCAGATGCAAATTGATCGTTTAGAACGCATGGATAGTCAACTTTACGATGATAAGCTGGCTGGCGAAATAACAAAGGAGAAATACGATGAAAAACATCAACAGTTCATGAGTCAAAAGACAGAACTTGAAATAGAGAAGGATAGACACGGTGTAGACGCATCACGCGGCTTAGAACAGCGCTTAGTGCTGCTTGAGCTATCGCAAAAGGCGGCTAGCTTATACAAAAATAAGACACCTGAACAAAAGCGTCTTATAATAACCAAACTCTTTAGTAAAATTACTTCAAAAGATAACTCTGTATCTGTTAGCTATACTAACTTTGCCCAAGCTATCGCTCAGAATGTGCTCAAAACTAAGGAAATAATCAAGGAGTAGAAAATGGATAACCAAACCACTGAAAATAACGAATTTAACAGAGGTGAAATGATGACTGAAATGCTTAAAAACGCTTTGCGTCCTATATGGCAGGGGCATGAGGAATCGAACCTCAATCTACGGTTTTGGAGACCGCTATACTAACCGTTGTACTATGCCCCT
>CAZTOK010000023.1:0-21608 GCA_964615445.1 uncultured Candidatus Saccharibacteria bacterium
CCGTAACAGACTGCGGAATTCCATATTGTTGCATGACTTCGACGCTTGGAATATTCAGTGATTGGCTAATAGCACTTCGTACAGTCACGTTGCCACGGAATCTGTGATCCGCATCGAGTGGCGCATAGCCACCATCGAATGTGGTTGGTTCATCTTTTAGTACCGTCGCTGGAGTAATGACACCGTCAGCGAGGGCTTGGCTATAATAAATAGCTTTAAAGCTTGAGCCTGGCTGGCGAGAGGTAGTCGCCATATTTACCTTGCCCCAACTTGGGTTGTTCCAGTCGACACTTCCGACGAGTGCACGTACTTCACCATTAGTTGGGTCAATTATAATACCGCCAACGTTTGAGCCACCTTCGCGTTGGATATAGGCCAGGTGGTTATTAATATTATTTTCAAGCTGGTGTTGGAGGTTGAGGTCAAGCGTGGTTTTTACTTGATACCCAGAACGAAGCACAGCTTCCTCGCCACCATATTGGCTATTTAGCTGCTCAAGCACCATCTGTGCGAAGTGCGGTGCTTCGCTATCATTGGTATTTTGCACCGGTGCGTAGGTAAGTGGTTCGGCGAGCGCTGCTTGCTTTTGTGCTTCGGTGATATAGCCGTTTGTTACCATGCGTGTGAGCACGGTGGTTTGGCGCTGTTTGGCGTAATCGCCGTTGCCATAGAGTGGCGAATACGCATTTGGAGCAGGAAGGACGCCAACGAGCATCGCACTTTGGGCAAGATCAAGATCCTTTGGTGCTTTGTTGAAATAGGTTTTAGCGGCATCTTGAATACCAAATGACGTACCGCCAAAGAAGACCGAGTTGAGATACATATTGAGGATTTGATCTTTACTATACTGCTGCTCAATGGCAATAGATACAGCAAGTTCCTGATATTTACGGAGGAACGTCTGATTACTCGTAAGAAGCGTGTTCTTAGCGAGCTGCTGGGTGAGCGTGGAACCACCACCATATTGGCTTTGATTGGTAATTGTTCCAAAGATGGCCCGAAAAATACCAGTAACCGAGAAGCCATTTTCCTTATAGAAATCTTTATCCTCGGAAGCGATGAGCGCATGCTGCATATCGGGAGAGATGTCCGTAAGCGGCACAAGGTCACGATGTTCTGCTCGACCGGTACTATAAAAGGCCTGGCCGTTCTTATCGGTCATAACAATACCGGTATTGTTTCGATTCATTAACCGTTCTTGGTCAGAGATATCGCTTGCGTAGTACGCGTAAGTTAAAAGTGGCACTAAGATAAGAAAAGCCAGGATCGGACCCGCAATGAGTGCTATTTTCTTCTTTTTTGAGAGATTCTTAAACCAACGCCACAACCGTCGGCTTGTGCGCTTGGTCTGACGAATTTTGCCCACTCTTCGCGTGTGTGTTCCTTGGCGAGCCATGCTATTAGTATACTACGTCGTTCACTATTACTATGACATAACTATACTTTCGCTACCTGAGAAAATGCTGTAGCCCTCCCTATAGGACTCCTTGTTTGGTCTTCTTGCCATATGATGTGATTATATTATAATAGGAATACGCTACCGCTTGACGACCCGAGGGAGATCTTATGTCTTTGGACGAGCTGGCCATGGCACTACTATCGCGCTGCGCGGAAACTATGGCAAGAGACGCGGAGCTAATCATAGACCTTTCTTCCATCCGTAGGGTGCTCATAGCAGAGCAGCCAGCTGCGGCAGCCTATCTGGCTGAGAGAGTTCAGGAACTCACGAACTATACGCGAACCGTGCGTCAAACAACCTACGCCATGCTTCGCAACGTTCCTAGCGGAATTTCCAGCATGTATGTTGTTACGTGTGATTTTATGAGCGCGCCGAATTCACCTGTTACGTCTTTTACGGCTGACATGATCCCCTACGTGATCTCGCCTGGAAGAGGGCTTGGCTGTACG
This sequence comes from uncultured Candidatus Saccharibacteria bacterium, assembly GCA_964615445.1. Taxonomy (GTDB): domain Bacteria; phylum Patescibacteriota; class Saccharimonadia; order Saccharimonadales; family Saccharimonadaceae; genus JALRBM01. The sequence goes on from CAZTOK010000023.1 coordinate 1,909, forward strand.
AAGGCCCAAATCGCACGGTAGTCGAGTCCTGGGGGCCCCAGAGATTGGTTTGGGGGAGATGGGGGGCGGGGGGGCCGAGTCGGGGGGCTTGCGCCATTTTCGGGCGGTCGGGGCGGGCGGCGCCCCCCCCCACAACCCCGCCGGCGCCGCCCCCCCCGGCCCTACTCTTTGGCTTGTCCCCCCCCCCCCCCCACGAGGGTATTTTTATTAGATCCTACGTTCGGCTCATCATGGCGTGGGTAATAGCGGCCGCAAGTGCGTCAGCGCAGTCATCCGGCTTTGGCACTTCTTTGAGTCCAAGATGGAGCCGCACCATTTCTTGTACTTGTTTTTTATCCGCCTTGCCATAGCCAGTAAGCGTTTGTTTAATCTGCATTGGGGTGTATTCAGCGATAGGAATTTTTGCCTTACGGCCAGTTAACATGGCCACGCCGCGAGCATGCGAGACGCTCATAGCGGTAGTAACGTTACGTGCGAAAAATAACTTCTCAATTGACATGATTTCAGGCTTAGTTTCGGCAATAATTTCTGTGAGGTTATCAAAAATATCTTCAAGTCGTTCGTCGAGCGGCGTGTGAGCAGGCGTTGTTATGACACCGGCCGTCACCATCTTAGACTTACCACCTACTATATCGACCACACCAAAGCCTAAAATGCCTGTTCCTGGGTCGATGCCAATAATTCTCATGTTAGTAGTATACTTCACTATTAATTTCTAGGTGGTGCAACAAGCAGTCGAGGCCTCGCCGCACCATATAGCCTATCCATAAAGCACAGCAATACCAACTTGAAATCCTTCTGCAAAAGGCCGGTATTGCCTTCGAAAGTCTTCATTCGTCTTAGGACCAAATAGTTCAAATGCCCGCACATTCCGTAAACGAGTCATGGCAATGGCATCAAGGACGTCACCAACCGTCGGCTTGAATATGCCAAAAAATCCCCCGCGGGGCGGATGTAGCGTTGTAATATCGCAAAGTCTATGCAGATTCTCCAGCGGCGGTTGCTCACAGTCTGCAGCCCAGGCATAGGTAAATCTTCGAAGATCAAACGGCTGCTTCATGGGATACACTTTATCAAATACACGAACCAAAGGCTGAATATGACGAAGCATTCTATCAAGCTCTTCATCGGTGCGCTGTACATAAGTGTTTTTCATTACTTCAAATGCTTCAGGAGTAACTACTGGCATTTCAGGTTGCTGAAACATAGGTATCACCTACATTCTTAAGAGAGCTTCTGACTGCTTGTCGAATAACTCATTCGACACCAATCAGAAGATGGCGGAATGTTAAACTTATATTAAATCTTTTCTAGTACATCGTCAAATATCTTATATGGTATACTATACAAACACTCATCGGAAAATGAGGAGTAGCTCATGGAACTCGAGGAAGCGGCCTCTTTCTTGCACTTTCCTAGCGTTGGGGATATTTACCAACGGACGACCGTCTTGCATCCTGAGCTAGCGCCAGGGTGTGACTTCAATCGGCTACTCGGAGCGTTGGTTCGTATTGACGCCATCACCAAGCATGGCCACGCGATTGCCTTTACGGTACTTCATCCGAGTCAAAACGAAGGTGAAGGCCTTTTCATATTGACCGAACTTCTCAATCGAGACTATTTCAGTCCTTTCGTAACAGACTACATCTCTTTTTAGATGCGTGAGGTATGGAGTCGAGGACGGCTCCATACCTATTATTACTTTAGGTAGACTAAAGGATTAGCGGCCTTATTTCTATGACTACGAAGACAACCTAGGCATATTAATTTGTTTCATTCGAGCAGTAATACTCTTGCGTAGTAAATCATCGGAAATTGGCGCATGGGCACTAAAGTGTATGCTGCCGCTAGTATGCTCATATGCTGAGATGTCTATACCGAGGCTATCCACTGCGCAAAATGGGTAGAGGCTTATGAACTTTTTGTTAGCTATGATAGCCACTAGACCTTTGCCTTTGTATTTAAATGCGGGCATTGCATAGCTTAGTTCTTCGGTAGCATCTGGTACCATATGACGAATAATGTCATACATATGCTCAATAATGCTTTTTTCAGGATCGCTTAGTTGAGCAGCGTAGGTCTCGATGACTGTCATTTTTGAACCATCTTCCTTTTATGACTTGTTATTACTAAATCATAACAGAAGATCGATTTCAGAATAAATTTTGAAGTTAGTGCCGATTCTTATGTGGCGTTCATTCTTTCTCTATATTTGAATAGACGTTGTGTAGATAGATTCTTTCACTTTCTTCCAAAGTTCTGTATATACTTTTTGCTCAAAGTAACTAAAAATTATATAATATTTTATAAGGGAGTGGACCACGCCCTTTCGATCAAACGACCAGTTCACCGCTACTAGAGTTGCTACCGGCCGGAAATACCATTTTTGGGAGGAAGCCTCGTATGGCCAGGAAAAGACACTTCTCGTGATTGGCGACGTCACCGATGAGCAGTTCAGCGTAGTGCAGTGCGCGATGCTACAAGAAGGCGTTAGGCCTGAAGTAGTTCGAATGGAGGTACTGAGCTTTCTTCTTAAGCCCGAGGAGCTCCTCTCTACATACGTCACGTCACTACAAGAGCGTAGTGCATTAGATCTGGAGTCAGGCGATGGATACTTGGCAAGTATCCATGCCCTAGCCGTAAGGCACTTTCAGAACTTTGAATTCCCTCTCGGTGCCGTGATCATGACTGAGGAAACACAGGATCTGTGGAATATTCACTACCCTCACTTAACGGTACAAGCCTTGAACGCTGACAGGTGGGTTGTCCACAACAATGGTTGGGTCGAGTTCGTCGGCTAACCTACATACCCTTAGGAACATAGTAGGGGGTGGCTTTCCCACCCCTACTATGAGAAATTGACCTTATTATTACTTGGACGAGCGTCGTTTCTTTTACGCTCACTAGGTTATTTTAGATACTGACTTATTCTTTGTTTAGCGGCATTTACAGATGCCTGGTTAGGTTCCATGACGTAAAGTTGTGCACTTCCCGTACTATATGTTTCAGCTGTTTTATCTGTACCATCTACTGCAGTAGAGGTGACTTGCCATTTATGTGGTGTATCTACTTGTTGCTTTAAGAAAGATGTAATTGTATCGGTGCTCGCATTGGTTTGGATGCTTCCGGAGATAGCCGCGAGAATGGCTTGATACTGAGCGAGTTCTTGTGGGTTTTCAAGTTTTTGAATGATCGCTTCGATCACCCGTTCCTGATCCGCGCCGCGCGTACGGTCACCTGCTTCGAATGAATGACGTTCGCGGGAGAAGACAAGCGCCTGCTTGCCGTCCATATCTTGATACCCTTCCTTAAAGGTATATCCACCAGCGGTGAATGCATTATCTGAATACACTGTTACACCGCCCAGTGTATCGATAATATTAGTAAGTGATGCGAAGTTAATGCGTAGATAGTAATCGATGGGCACACTGTATAGATCTTCGAGTGTTTTTTCAGACATGTCGACACCGTAGAGTCCAGCGTGGGTCAGCTTGTCTTTTAGTCCCGTTGTGCCGTGAAGTTGTACGTAATAGTCACGCGGTGTGTTAACAAGAAGGATTTTGTTAGTTCGAGGATTAACGACAACGAGAATATTAACGTCGCTTCGAGATACCGTATTAATATTTCCATAGGTATCAATACCGCTTATATATATGACGAATGGCTTCGTCGTATCTGTCTTTACGGGTGCGATCGTTGTTTCGACACTAAATGTAGCAAGTACTTGGACACTTTTGTAGAAGCTACTATTAGTGTCTTTGAGTAGGTCTAGGTAGGAGCTTTGGACTACTGCCGCTGTACGTTCATGAGCATCAAGAGCAGGAATGAGTGCAGCTGTGCTGTCATATGATGTAAATGTTGTCTTGGTTCGTTTACTCGTTTCGCTCCTTATACTAGCGAAGTTTGGATCACTGCTTACCACGCCAGTACTTGGGTTGTGCTGCAATGAGATGTGCTGATCTTTTTTGGCAATAATACTGTATTCAGTATAGTTATTTTTCGCTTGAAGCGCGTCGAGAAACGAAAATGTCGCACTACTCGCCGAAAAAATCCAAAGACAGAGGGCAATGATACCGGCAGACAAAATACCGTAGATAGCTACTTTTCGTTTAGAGAGCTTTTTTGCTGCCATAACGATACTCAGCGCACCAACTGGAAGTGCGGAAAGTATGGCAAAAATAAGCAGATATTTGGTAGGAATAAGCTGGATGCGAGTCATGCCATAGACCATGAGAATGTAGGTTACAACGAGTAGTGCGCTCATTGCTTTTGGAAGCCAGCTTATGATTGGTGCGTGTTTAATCTTTTGGATGAATGATGCGTCAGTAGTCACTTCATTCTTTTTGGTTTTGTGTGATTTTTTGCTGGATTTCTTTGGTAGCGCCATAGATACTTTCTCCTTTAGCATATTCATTACCGACTTGTTCCACATAGCAGCGACGCCGAGAACGATAAGGGCATTTGCAACGTTTCCGATATAGTTATTCGTGTAGTAGAACACCATGACCATGGTGTAAATAAGGGCTAACTTAACAAAAATACCCTTTTCATACGTTATGGTGACATGTTTTTTGATTTTGTAGTGACGGTAAATTGTCATCGCAAGATACGCAATAACGGTAGCGACAGCGGCAGCGTAAATCGCGAAGAACTTTATGAAGACAATCGTAAGAACGATATTAATTATTGCGGCAAAAATAGACGTATTAGCGACTTGCTTGGTCATTTTTTTCGCGACGTAAATAGTGCCATAAAGACTGACAAGCGCATTAAAAAATGCACCGATCACGAGGATTGGAATGTAGAGATAGGCTTCTCGGAATTCTTTTCCAACGATATAGGGAAAGACAAGAGGCATGCCACCAATGAGCAGTAGCCCTATCGAGCCAAACAGTCTCACACTGGTATTGCTAATCTTTGAAAAGAACGCGTCACGGTCTTTATCCTTAATGTGGAGCGAGGCTGATTCGGTCCAGGCCATACTGAAAATCGAGAAGATACCAGAGAAAATGGTGGTGTATTTATTAGAGATTGCATAAATACCATTGGCAGCAACACCTAGTACGGTTGAAATAATCGTACGATCTGAAACGTTGATTACCCACCAAGAAATGCCATTCGGAATAAGTGGCAATGAGTAGGTCACGAGTTCTTTTTGAAGTGCTCGGTTAAACTGACGATGCGAGAGATGTCGGTATAGTTTTAGAGAAATTGCCAGGTAGATGCAGCTTACAAGGTTTGCGGACGCTATAGAAAGAAGCATACCTATAGCACCAAGATGAAGTATGACAATAAATATAATTGCTCCTGCGAGCGTCGCCATGGATGTAAAGATAGAGGCAATGGCGAACTTCTTATTTTGTCCAATACCACGAGCGAATTGGAGAAATATATTATTGAACGCTAATGTCACTGCATTAAGTAGAATGAGCCACATGTAGTGAATCGGTGTAATAACATTAAGAGTCACAAGACATACTACACCAATGACTAAGATGGCCGTAACCATCTGCATAACGTTGGTGATAATAAGAGCTTTTTTCTTCTCGCTCTTCCGAGCATCGACAAGGAACCTAAAGGAAGCCATTTCTAGTTGAAGTGTAGCCGCAGGAATAAAGAGCGTAAGGTACGTAACAATAAGGTCAACCGTACCGTAAGCGCTTGGAGATAAGAAAACCGTGTAGAGTGGCAACAACAAGAATGAAATAAACTGAGTTGATATCTTACCAAATGCAAGTATTAAAGTATTATCTATGAGGGTTTTCTTTTTATTCATGATGGGTCCTCTTTACCAGTACTTTATCGAGTTCCTGAAATGCCGTTTCCGCCAGTTGAGTTTGGTCGGTCATATCATTTTTCTTTAGTTGACTAAACTTAAATGTAGTCGCATCAAATTTATCAATATTTCTAATATCAACTACAGGTCCTTTAAATTGAATATCCTTTAAAATATTGATCGTTTTATCGCTATAAGCAAATGGCAATACCTTTTTCTTAAATACGAGGCCAAGAATAGCTGCATGGAACCGCGTACCTATGACTACGCTACTTTTAGCAATAATTTGTAATGCTTCTTCAAGATTACCGTTATAACGATAGTGTTCTACATTTCGTGCGGTAATTTTATCTAATTTAGAGATAATTCGTTCGTTGGCTACTTCGTCACCCTCTGGCTGGCAAAATGACATATACACCACTTTGTAGCCATCCGCTACTAACCTTTTTGTGAGAGTTGCTATTGTTTTATCGTATTTTTTGGAAGTCGCTGCATCAAATCGCTCAGCGCAGTTAATAAGGGAAAAGATCGCTATCTTTTCATTTTTCATTTCATACTCGGAAGTGTCGAGTGAAAATGCAATGTCAGTTGCAACACGAACTGATGGTATATCCTTAAATGTTGCATACGATGCATTGTCCCGGAAACATACGTCTTCTGCGCCTTTAAAAATATCGCCTACTATTTCTACGAATTCTGAATTTTTATAAGGACCAAAGTTTGAACCTAGAATAAAATATGGGGCCTTGCATTTAGCATAAAAATCTCTTTCTTGATACCATTTCTTCAGATCACTACCTTCGATAAATATCGATCCTCCGATATATACGAGCAGATCATTTTTTCTTTCCAGCATGCGAAGCCATAAGTCACTCTTTTTTATTACTTTTCCAACACGATAAGATAGAGATGACAAGATCCTATTTTTATAAATAACGAGATTATTTATAGAGTGGAAAGAAGACACCTCTTGGTGTGAGATTAATGAAAATTTATTCTCATACCTTTTAGTAATAATTTTTACGAAAAGGTCATCTCCTAAGTTATTCGCACTATAAAACCTCAATAGAACTTTTTTTATACTACGCTTTGGTAACGACTTTTTTACAGTCCTCTTTAGCAACGACAGTCGCCTCTTTGTTTTGAACCAGTACCATAACGTATGGACATTGACTAATGAAGCAAACGCGTAAAGTCGATGTTTTTTATTTGATTCAGAGTCGGTCATAATTTTCTTGCTAAATTGTTTGATGATACTCTCACATTCATGAAGTTCGTCATTGAATGAGGTAATCTCAGAAATGATGTACGACGCTTCCATGAATAATCTATGTTCAGCCGCTTTAACTAAAGAGGGATAGTTAGCAACACAATCCTTAAGTATTTTCTTTGTAATTATTAAGCCGTCCATTCGCTTTGAGGAGAATGTCGAATGCATAGCACTGCCACTTCGCTGCAAGTAGTAATAGTCTTTAGAAGAGTTAACAATTACTTTTTTAGCCTTAATAAACAGCTGATAATTGATTTCTAGATCTTCGGCTATTGTTATCGATTCTAAGAATCGTATACCTTTAAAAAGCTCTTTTTTATATAGCTTCGCACAAGGTCCATTGACTATATGTCGTTGATAAAGCATCTCTTTCAATGCTTCTTTACCTGAAAAAACTTGTACTACATTCTTTGCTAAGTCTTTGTCGGGCGTTTCGCCCTCTTTAAATGGCTGAATGTCACAAGTTGCAATATCACCACCTTTCTCGGTAAGGCTATTGTAAAGTGTCTGCATCATGTCTAGATCAATGATGTCATCGGGATCAACAAAGCTGAGGTAGTGGCCTTGTGAGGTATTTATTCCTATGTTACGTGCGCTCGATACACCACCATTCTGTTTGTGAATAACCGTAATACGTTTATCTCTCTGGGCGTATGCATCACAAATAACAGATGAACCATCCGAGGATCCGTCATCAACAAGAATGATTTCTAAATCCTTGTATGTTTGATTCATTATGGAATCGATAGACTTCTCTAAATACTTTTCAACATTATAAACAGGTACTATCACCGATATTTTTTTCATGACTGTACCCCACTACTGAGTGCAGCCTCATAGTGGCGCTCAATAACTTTAACGTTCTGTACCATGTCATAAGCACTGCCTTCCATAATCTTGCTCGTATCAATTCTGTCCAAGTTTAGGTTAGTCATTGCACGAGCCCACTGCTTAGCAGTATTCGACAAGGGATGGAAATTGATACAATTCGTAAATTTTGCCGTTTTATCGATCGTATCGCTTACAAGACAAACTAATCCATTAGCCTGTGCTTCAACGAGAGTGACAGGCAGTCCCTCAAACAAGGAAGGAAATAGAAATAAATCAGCCGCACTATAAAGCTTATTAACATCAGATCTTACTCCTAGGAATATGACCTTGTCTTGAATTCCAAGTTTACGAAGTCGTTCTTCGATTTCAGCTCTTAGCCCACCGTCCCCTACTAAAACAAGCTTGGAATTAGGGTTGAGTTTTAAGTATTCATTATATATATCAACTAAGAGGCTGTGGTTCTTTTGCCTATCGAATCTTCCAACATGTAGTACAAGAGTACATTTTTTTGATACACCAAGTTCTTTTCGAAAGCGATTTCTTGCTGACTCATCGTAGTAAAAGTCATTTAGAATAATTCCATTATCTATAATAGTGAACTTGCTACCTTTATAAAATAGTGCTTCACCAGCATCCTGGCCACACGCAAAGTAAACTGTCGAGAGTTTACTGATAATGAATTTAGACACTATGAAATAAAGACGTTTGGCTGTGCTTGGAAACTCTTCTGACTGTGTGTTGTGCGAATGAGTAATTCTAGCCTTAACTCCTGCAATTCTTGCCGCAATCAAGGAGAACATGGAATTGAAGTAGGTATGCGCGTGAACGATATCGATGTTTTCATCCTTAATGATACGCACGATATTCTTTATGTGATTTATTGGACCCACTTCCTTAACGTCAGGCGTACGCACTAGCTTACCACCCAAGGAGATAATCTCTTGCTCGTAGTCATATGTCTCATTCTTATAGCATAAAAATACAAGACGAAATTTCTTTTTGTCGATGTTTCGTAGGACGTTCATGAGAAGCGTCTCTACACCGCCTCTATTCATAGTTCCAACAACAAGTAATATATTAATTTTTTTCATAATACTAAATATTCCCGTGATTACTCACTAAATTCAAAATCATCATGCCGTCTCCCGTGAGGTTTCGTTTAACCGTCGATGGTGCACTAAACCAAACATTCTCAGTAGGAATATCAGCATAACCATAACCATCGTACCGACTATGATGTGCCTTGGGAAAACTAACGAAGAGTCTCGTATCCACCACAATGATTGTCGAGCGATTAAAACTGTCATGGCAAATAATATGAGCTTATTGCGAGACTTCAGATCAAGCATAAACCATTCGAACCTACTTAACAGGTAGCCAATAATAAAGACCGCGAGATACGAGTATCGACCAAAGTTATAATATAGCTCCGCTAAATAGGAGCCTCCAATTGTTGGGTAATTGAGTTGTAATTGAAAGTTATTACTTTTTACGTAGCTATCTAACGCAGCTGAATTTGGAAGTATGCTAGCTAGAGAAGCTACATAAGTATTCCCTGAAGCATGTGAAGGCATACTTCCATTGAGTCCGTCTGTCTGATTTATAACGAGTATCATTGTAAGCTGTGTACCGCCAAACTCTTGAAGAAACCTTGAGGCTATATCACTAGTTCCGCTTATAGTAGGAGCATTGTCTACTCGATTTAAGCCTATTGTAGTTATGTAGGATGCCATAAGTACACCAACGATAGCCAATACAGCGTAGGTACTTTTTTTAAAGCTACGCACACACAAATTGTAGGTAAAAAACAGCACCACAATAGTTATCATTGCCGTTCCACGACTACCCGAGTTCATAGAAAATAAGAGATAGGCACTAGTCGTGAGAAGAAGCAGAAGTGGTATTAATTTCTTTTTCCGATAGTATATCATGAGCAAAACAATCCCAATGACGAACATATCGGAAAGCATAGATAAGTAACCGTTAAGCTGAAAATCAAATGTTGCGGAATACCCTTGACTCGCACCTAATCTTATCCTCATTAAGTCCGTGTATACCCTTAGCGGTAGACTTATTAATAAAATAGCTATTCCAATATTTCGATACGATGTATCACTCCACATACGACTGACATTTAATTGTCCGACTAATTGCCTCAATGTTGAACGTGATTTCTGCGATACTTTTTTGGCATTTCTGATATCACCAATCTGCATGCCCAAGTACAGACCAACGATTAACTCCAGCGATGTAAGGTATGAATTAAACACAAGGCTGGCATTAAAAACTTGACTAAAATCCATTCCTGCAAAACTAAAATCTGGATTGAATAAATAGATCCAACTATATCCCATATGAAATAAGAACGTGAAAGTTAAGAAGATGACTCTAAAGGAAAGGACATTTCGTCTTTTTACATATGAGAAGATAATCATGTCAATTAACAGAAGAAAGCTAACTATTGCAATGGATGGAAACCAATTAAAATCATTAGCTTTTACAAATATCTGAATGAGGAATAGACAAATAAACACTACGAAAAGCAGGCAGTTATTTATTCGCTGTAATACAAATTTATTTAACATACCCATCATCCCTTCCTGCTTTCCAGTTGCAAGCGTCTAGAGAATGTTAATGCAATTCGTCTCAAATATTTAGCATCTTCCCATAAAATGAGAATTATCCTCATAAATAGACTAATGTAGCCAAGGCTATAAGCCTCTGTAATATTTTTAATGCATCCTAAATGCATAGCCCTAAGATTACTAGAAAGACCGGCGTGTCCAAAAGTAGGCTTATCATCAAGGAAAAGCAATGGCTCAGACAAATAGTATCCGCCATATAGATGAATAATCTTCATAAATAGATTCGCATCTTCGGCATACTTTTGCGAGACATCAAAATAACCAGTTGATTTTAAGACCTTTTTTTCAAAAAGAATACTACACGTTGATGGCGATGTTTTAAATAGATAGTGGACGAGATTAATCTTATAAAGACCCTCGTCTATTTTCTTACCATTGCGCGGTGAATCCTTTTGTGAGTTTGTGCCAATAAACTTTATAGTTGGGTCATTCCGTATTGCGTTGATTTGTTTCTCAATTTTATCCTGAGACCAATAATCATCTGAGTCCAAAAGCGCCATCCAACTACCCTGAGCCTTATTTATACCAACGTTTCGAGCATTTGATACTCCTTTATTTTTGGTCGTAAACAACTTTATTACAGGCTGTTGTGTGCTGTGAAATTTAATGTACTCTTGAATGACCTGCTCTGTACTATCTGCAGAGCCATCGTTCACGATGATAATTTCTTTGATAAAATTAATCGCTGACTGACCAACTACAGAATCTAGAGTACGGCGAATAGTCCTGCTTGCATTGTAAGCCGGTATTATCACGCTGATACTAATAGATTGAGCCTTCATTACCTCGTCAAACTTTCATTATATATTGCCGCATGAGCTGCAATAATTTTATCGAGCATATATACAGAACTTGCTTTGTGATTACGTTGCGCCATCTTTTTGGCAATATCTTTATTCTGCTTCAAGGATATGATTTTCTCGACTAGACTTCGCGAATCTCCTTGTTCAATAATATAACCATTGAAACCATCTCGGATAAGGTCTCTATTTCCCCTACAATTCGTGACAATTATCGGTAGTCTCGAATACATAGCTTCTAAAACATTAACAGGCAGGCCTTCTTGTGTAGCAGAGGATATTGCCATATCTGATATCTTTAAAAGTTGCGGTGTATCATTTCGATAGCCAAGGAAATGAATATTATCTTTTAGTCCTAGTAGCTCAACCAGTTTTTGACATTCCCCATTTAAGCTATCTTGACCTGCAAGCAAAAGATGAACTTTAGAATCCTGTTTTATTAGGTCATTAAGCGCATTGATAAGCCACAGTTGATTCTTTCGCTTAGAAAGCTCAGCAAGATATAGAATGACAAAGTCACCTGACTTGAGATCCAATGAAGCTCGTAAACTAGCCTTATCTTTAGCTGATACGGTGATATCGAACCTTTTCGAATCAATACCGACACCTGAAATATAATAGACGTCTGTTTTAAATTTTTCTTTCGCTAATATATAGTCTTCTTTATTAATCGTAATGAGCTTGTCGGTACGTCGAGCCATCAGCTTTTCGATAGGATAATAGATAATCCAATTCAAGTATCCAGCCCCTTTAAAGAAGTGAAAGCCATGAGCCGTATATATGACATGCGTGCCATCCTTTTTGCGCGATCTTGTCGCGGCGAGACGCGTAACGACACTTCCCATTGGAGTATGGGTATGAATAAGATCGTATCGTTCCTGTTCTAGTAATCTTCTTAACGCCAAAAACGCACGAAAGTTACTTGGTTTCAACGGATTACGTGCAAACGGCACAGTAATATGCTTATCACAGTCTTTTACTTCTTCCTCGCCAGCGGAAGCATAATGGACTTCATACCCTTGCTCTTTAAACCAACACATAAAGGGCCGATTGAACTTTGAGAAGTTAGCGGTATGCGAAGTGAAAAGTACTTTCTTTACAGAATCACTCATAGACTCCCTCACCTTCAATGGCAGGTGCCTCATCGTCTGCACCTTCTTTGTGACCTTTCACTGACACAACTGCCCAGAATGTCATGAGAACACATTTTAGATCCATGAGGAAACTGATGTTTTTTGCATATTCGCCGTCCATTCTCGCTTTTTCTTTTAAGCGAACTTCATCGCGACCATTGACCTGCGCCCAACCAGTGATACCAGGCTTGCATGAATTTGCATGGTACTTAGATCGTTCGGCAATGAGGTCTTTCTCTTTTAGAATGACAGGACGTGGACCAACAACACTCATCTCACCTTTTAGAACATTAAGGAGTTGTGGAAGTTCATCGAGAGAAAGTTTGCGTATGATTTTTCCAGGACGCGTAATATAACTACTTGCATTCACAAGACTGTTAGTTGGGCTATTACGAGGTGCATCTATTCTCATGGTTCGAAATTTATAAATAGTAAAAGGAACTTTATGACGCCCATATCTTTCATGCTTGAAAAAGATGGGACCTCTATCGTTCAGTTTTATTACCAGAGCTACTACGAGAGCGACGGGGAGTGCGGGAATAAGAATTAGTAGCGTGAATAGTATGTCGAGCGGGCGTTTAACGTATGTCTGGTACATATTCTTTTACTTTCTCTTTTTGGCGCCTTGTGTTTTTGCTGATACTACTTTCTTTGTTGAAGCGGTTTTTATTTTCTTTTTTGTACTAGCTGCAGCCGTCTTTGTGCGGATGATTGGAGCTTCTTTAACTTGTTGCTTTTCTGTTTCGATTTCTTTTTTTACGAGAGATGTAATTTTATTTGCGATACGTCGGAAGAGAGATGGACCTCGTTGTTTTTTCACTTTTTTGATTTTTTTCTTCGATTTGATCATGTCAAGGCGCTTTTTAGGAGAAGCATAGTCGTATACGAAGAAGAGAACGGCAACAGCAAGAAGGAGTCCTACGCCACTAGCAATAGCGAGATACAATTCTTTGTGGACGTTATACGGCTTCGCAGCAAGGCTAGCATTGTCAACAACACTAATGTTATCTTGCTTGTATAGCTTCTTAACTTGGTCTTTAAATGACGCGAGAATGCCATCTGTAAGATGTTGGCTTTCATCAGCATTCTTTGTCGATACAGAAACATTAATAACTTCTGTGTTCTTTTGGTTTGTTGCAGAGATTGCAGCAGCAAGATCGTCATACGACATAGCGTCATGCTGATCACTAATGACTGGTGCTAAAACACGACGTGACTTTATAAGCTCAATATAGTTGTTAATGAGAGTTGTATCCTGAGTCACTTTTGGATCGATACTAACGATAAGAAGGGTAGCGTTGCTTTTGTATAGCGGAACCTGAAGATATGTGTTGTAAATAAACCCGGCAAGTCCACCAATAATAGTAAGACCGATGATCCATGGCCATTTTTTGACATAAAATTTAAGTAAGTGATATAAATTTATATCCTGCACGTTGCTCTCCTTTTTCAACTGTGCATATACTAACACTAAATCTTAATTATGTAAACTGTTAAATAACATACTTTATGTAATGTATAGTATGTGTATATAATATGGTAATGCTTATTCTTAAATTATAAAAACACTTGTATTCTCGATGGCTTTATCGCCGATCCAGATGGCGAATGCTATCAGTGGATTAGTGACGAAGACGAGGAGAATTTCACGCAAGCCATTGCCAGGGCCGGCTGCGTTCTGCTTGGCCGTAAAACGTATGAGCAATACCCCGACGACTTTCCGCCTGAAAGTGGCGCAATCGCTTTTGTCTGGACAACCCATACTGTTCAGCAAGACCAAGAACGAGTAAAGTTTGTGCGCGGTACGCCGCAAGAAGTGTTACAGCAAATTGCTGAGTATGGCTTTTCTGAGGTTATCGTGAGCGGTGGTGGCGAAGTTAACGGTTCTCTAACCGAAGCTGGTTTGATCGACGAGATTATTGTAAGCATTTATAACGTCACTATTGGTGAGGGCATTCCGCTGTTTGGCTCGCATAAGCCAAAGCTAAAACTCAAGCTTGCTACAACCAGTAACGAACTTAAGGGGATTGTGAAGAATCATTACGTTGTGGAGAAGGTATAGTGGAATTCACTCATATAAAGATCATCGTCACTGTGCCACGAGAAAACACTAATGCAATCAGAGAGGCGCTGGGCAAAGTTGGCGCTGGAAGTCTGTAATGCTTGGCTTGATCCCTTTCCAAAATTGGCACCTCCTCTGGCTGCTTATCCCGGTTGCGGGTTGGGTACTAACACGCTCGTTTGCTCGAAAGTACCACATAGTCACGTGGCATAATTCGACCCTTGCCGTATCCTATTGGGAGGAGCTGCTGTTTCGCGGAGTTATATACGGCATCGTGACCGCACTTTGGCGTAACGCACTTGCCGCAATAATCGCTAGCTCAATGTTATTTGGGCTATTCCACCTACGTAACCTTTGGTGGGCATCACGACGCCAGGTGTTCATAAACTGTCTCTATACTGGTTTACTGTTTGGCCCCTTCATAGCGCTGGCCCGGTTTTGGACGGGTGATATCTACCTTGGCATTGCCCTTCACGCTCTACACAACTTCGGCTTTATGGTTTTTTCAGCGCGTAAGTTGCCGACTGACAAGATGCTGCTACTGAAACAAAGTAACATGAATTGGTTCGAGCGGTTTTTTAGCGGGATGTGGCTGCAGAAATGAAAGATAGCAGTTATCTCGGCCTCAAACGTGGCACCGTCCAAGTAGTACCATACAGCCCTGCGTGGCCGCAGCTTTTTCAAGAAGAGAAAGGTCGCCTCGAAATGGCACTCGGTAGCTCTATATATGACATCGAACATGTCGGCAGCACCGCCGTTCCCGGCCTTGCTGCAAAGCCAATTATTGACATAATTGCATCAGTGAATAGTCTTGAGGTTACAAACAATTCATTGAGTCACTTAAACAACTAGGCTATGAATTCATGCCCGAGCGTATTTTTGCTGATCGTGTATTCTTTCCAAAAGGCCCACGCGAAAATAAAACACATCACCTCAGTTTAGTTGTAAAAGGTAGTGCTGGATGGCATGACCCTATAGCTTTTCGGGATTATCTGCGCATACATGAAGAAGCCCGCAGGGCTTACCAAAATCTTAAGGAAAATTTAGCAGAGAAATATCCGAATGATCGAGCGAGTTACAATAAAGCAAAAGATGAAATGATTAAAGTCATTATGAGTCAGATTGCCTAATACAAAAGAGGTATTATAGATATATGACCCACGAAGTACCCTTGTCCCCAAAGAAAATGTAACCGTACTATCTATTGGCGACTCGCTTGAGGCTGTTGCTGTTCGTTCCATTCTAGAAAGCTGCAATTACCGCGTAACCGTTCACTGGATAGGTTCACGAAAAGAACTGGTCGAGATCCTCAAAGGTTCTATCGAAACTGACCAATTAGTTGTATTGTCTTGCCACGGAACAGAAGAAGGTATCATCGTGCCGGACGAGCCGGTGCTCAAGGCAAAAGACATAGCGGATGTTGCAAGTTTACAGGGTAAAGTGGTTGTTAACCTTGGCTGCTTGACCGGTTCGCAGGCATTTGCCGAGGCCTTTAAAAAGGCAGGCACCAAAGCCTACATTGCGCCAGTTGACTATCCCGAAGGCAGAGCTGCAATTGGATTCATTGCAAACCTATTTCTCCTTTTAGCTGGTAAGCATCCACTAGACGAAGCGGTTCGTCGGGCTGCCGCCTTTGATACTGAAACTGAACAGTTTACATTACACATATAGATATGGCATTGCTCATAATTGCCTAAATTATTTCTATGCATTTCACGACTTAACTTGATAGTAAGGATGTAAATTCAAATTGTTCTATTATAATTTAATTAGCTTTTCGTCCTTTAGGACTCATCAACATGAACACTCATTCATAGAATCTTCCGCAGAACTAGGTAGGAAAGCTCCGCACGTGGAGCTTTCCTACCTAGTCTTTTAAGCCAGAAGCGCTTGCGTCTTATGCCTGTATTTACGCAGAGCGCCCATGATCGTCCGACCATGCCCGCTCGTTGGAAGCTCGTGACTGACTATCCTTGGCCGCTGACTCCAGCGGGTTAAGACGCGCGGATCATGCCGTCCGTGGATTGACGCGATCCTGGCTAGTCCAGCAGCATCCAGCGTATTCAGAAAGTCGTCTGCCTGATGATATGCTTCTCTGAGTATGGTTGGAATTGGGACAAGCGGATTGCGCTTAAATCCCGCAAAGTCAGCCTCAGTTAAACTCAGAGGGCCGGCAACTGTCACCAGCTTATGGAATTTGTCAGGTCGTTCTCTCAAAGCAGTTATAAGCGCCAGACTGCCAGCACTCGCACCAATGCCGTAGATGCGATTCGGCAGTGCATCGATTGCTTCTAGGAGTGCTGCTTGCCGATCAGCAAGTGACACTCTATCGTTCCAGCCGAACTGTTGGACTGAAACATTGTAACCGTCTGCCTCCCATGCCGAGATAACTGAGCTGTATGCAAAGTGCTGTATTGCCTCACATCCACGAGGGTGGAGACCAGGTACGATGAGGACGCTGGGCGCTTCTTGGCTCATGACTATTAGTATAGAGGGTGTGTTTAATATTATAATAAAAATTCTAAGTTCAATTGCTCATCAGCTTTTCGTCCTTTAGGACTCATCAGCATGAACACTCATTCATGGAAGCTGCCGTGACAGTACGCGGAACAAATTGTTCCATGCGTACTGTCACGTAGCCTTTTGCTAGCCGAAATACTCACCGTACTTACGGTTCTGGACGATGAACTTGTCGGCGTCCTGCCACCCACCAGCAGTGAGCAGCTTGAGTACTTCCGTGACCATTTCCTCCTCTGTGTTCACCATGTGTTGACAGAAGGGGCCCCGATTACGCGGGTCGAGGTAAGACCGCTTATCCGGCATAACGCCGACACGCCCCACGGCATGCATGCCGCTGCCAGTACCATACGGGTTGACGACACAGAGGCCCCCATCAAGCATAAAACTCACAAAGACATCCTTTTCGTCGACACCGAGTCCAGTGTGGAACGAATATGCGACAGGCATAGTCCAGGTAGCACGCATGATGTCGCCCACCTCGCCGTCCCACGGCAGTTGGTCAAACTCATCGCCTGGCAACTCTTCGATGATGTCGCGAAATTCCCCATCATACGGTCCACTCTTGAGCTCACGCGTCATAACACATTTATATGTAGTGGCGCGCGGCGCGCGGGCAAGTACGTTGAGGAGAGCCCAGTACGTGTCGGGGTTGACAGTGACAGTCATGCCAAAGCTCCTTACGTCAAGTAGCAAAAGACCTGGATACCTGAGTCATTAGACTCAGGGTTAGTTTATTATGTCATTAAAGTGTATATTTTACAATAGATGTAGTATTAGGAGCACTCATCTACTGCCTTCATTCAAGATCTTATAGCGAAATGTCTCAGATAGACTATTTTAGAAATCATGAGGAAGTTACTATTGGCGCTGCTTCTATGACGTCACGTCCAGCTGCTTCTCCTTGGAGGTCGCAAGAATAAAGCGTCAGCCTGGGCTCGGTTGAGCGGTTTTCAATTTCGATAGCCATTCGGTCAACGGTGTATTTTCGCGTTACTTGGTAGGTGTACTGTTTGTTATTGAAATCAACGTATATTTTATCGCCTGGAACTAGTTTGTCTATGTGATAAAACGGTGAAAGTTGGCGTGTTTGACCTGGTGTATAACTCATGACAAACCGGTGGCCACTTAGTACAAAGTTACCACCTTTTTCAGGATCGCCATTTTCCGGTTTTCTATGCCACGCGCCTTTTTCTAGTGCAGCAGAGGTTGTCCCTTCTACGATTGGTACATCGAGTGAGATAAGAGGGATATAGAGCCGGTTACCTTGTTCTTTAGGAGGCGTATTGAGCCATTTTTGCACCTGCGCTTGGGACTGCGGCGCGGGTGGGATAACCGGTGCCAATATGGTAATGAGAAGATATAAGCCAGCTACAAGGAAGAAACAGGCAAGGAGTACTCCTGCCCGTTTCTTCTTATTTTTCGTGTTCTTTGTTTTAGGCATCTTACCTTATTATATGCCTAAAGGGTTCGTCTGCGCCTCGATACAATGAGTGTCGTGACACCGCTTGCGATAACAACGACGGCAAGACCTATCCATAGGAAGATATTTTGTCCTGTGTTTGGTAGTCCGTTTCCTAGGAGGATACCCGTAATGACATCCGTTGCGGTTGTATCGTTTGGATTTGGATCTGGCGTTGCTGACGTAATGCTTGCCGTATTAGTAAGTGTTCCAGTAAACGAGTTATTAATTGTTCCCGTCACGTATATCTTGTAGGTACCTACTGCCAATGTGGCTGTCGTACAACTGAGCTGTTGGCCGTTCAGGTGACAAGCGAATGGGCTACTACTTGCTCCGGCTGTCGGGAAGAGCATATGGTCGAGACGAGCAAGTATTGAGTCACCTCCTGGTGCCGTGCCGCTGACACCTGTTACGGTGAAGCCGTTTGAGATAGTGTCGGAAAGAACGACATCTTTTGCGGTAGAGGGACCATGGTTAATAACAGTGTATGTATAGTTTACTGTATCTCCAGAGCGATAGGTTTTCTGTTCATGCGTAATCTGCACTTCTAGGTCTGCGAGGTGCGTAACGGGATTGGAGGCGCTTGGGTTATTGGCGGATGTATCGTTGCCATTAAAGGTAACGCTAGCAGTATTGACGGCTGTATTTGGTGCGTCTTGGTCCACAAGTACGGTCACATCAACGACGGCGGTACTGCCATTGTTTAATATACTGCCAAGTCCACAGGTGACAGTTTGACTGCTCGCATTACAGTTCCAGGTACCACCACTGACACTGGTAAAGCTTTGGTAGCTGAGATACGACGGGAGGACATCTGAGATACTGACCGCTCCTGCGTTATCTGGACCATTATTTGTGACTGTAAAGCGATACGTGATAGGCTGACCTGCAGTCACTGTTCCTTGCGCCACTTTGGTCGCGTTTAGATCAGCTTGAGCGGTATCGAAGTTGATAGTATCTGTGCTCTGTTGCTTGAGACTTATACAGAAATCGGCGAGCAATATGCAACGATCGATATAGGTTTGGCTGCGGATTGACTCTTTATAGTGTTTTCTAAGTGCCTCAGGTGAAAATGCAGCTTGTATGCCACCTTCTTGGTCAACTTTTAAAAGATCACGTAGATAGACAAGACCGTTTAAGCCTAGGTAGTAAACTGCTGGCTTCGTCCTCTCCGCAAATCCCTCCGAATAAATCCATTCTACGC
>CAZTOK010000024.1:0-21607 GCA_964615445.1 uncultured Candidatus Saccharibacteria bacterium
GGAGAAAATAAAAACGCCAACCATAAGGTTGACGAATCGTACATTAACTGGCAGGAGTTCGTGGACAACTACCGAACTTTTGCGGCCGATATTGAGTGCGACATAAAGCGGGTTCGGGAGCTATTAGACGATATTGAGGTGGCTTCCGATGGCCAGTAGATACTACCGACGAAGGCGTAGCGGCAATGGCATTATGCCGCTCATCCTAATTGGTATAGTTGCGCAATCTTATGGGTTTACGGCTGACATAGCCAGCACCCTTCTTATCTACGCCGTAATTGTGGCTGCGGCTGTTACCCTCATGATCCTACTGATCAGGGTGTGGCGCTGGCGGCAAAGAACAACTGTTCTCAACAGTATGCTAGCCGTCGATGCAATGACCGGCCTAGAATTTGAGCGTTATGTCGCAGCGCTACTCAAACGCCAGGGTTTCGCCAGAATCAAGCTCACCGAGCGCTGCGATTGGGGCGTGGACATTATCGCCCATAAGGACGGCATCCGTTGGGGAATCCAAACAAAAAGAAATAGCGGACTCGTAAAGGTCGCAGCCGTCCGCCAGGTTGTCGCAGCACTTAATAAGTATGGCTGTGAGCGAGGTATGGTTATTACAAACGGCACATTTAGCAGACCCGCAACAGAGATCGCGAGGAGCAATAATTGTGTCCTTATGGACCGCAACCAACTGGCCCGATGGATGTCTGATATGGTATAATATAAGTACGCGTGTGGGAGCTTTTACCTCTTTGAGGTATGCTCGCACGCAGCCAAGCAGCAACGCGATGTGCGGTACGCATGGTAGTGGCACTAGCCATTATCACGGGTATGTCAGTAACTGTTGCTTCGGGGCTAAAGCTAGACATCGACCTTGTGGCTGTTGGTGATTCACCAAAACTCTCTGTAGCAGCCAATATCGAATTTAAACGTCCGAAAGGGGTCGAGATGCAAGCAAAATTTACAACAAAGTCGCGCGCAGCAGAGGGTTCCTCGCCTGCTAACCAGAGTATGATACAATGGTTATGTCAAGGTATGCTCGCACGCAGCCAAGCAGCAACGCGATGTGCGGTACGCATGGTAGTGGCACTAGCCATTATCACGGGTATGTCAGTAACTGTTGCTTCGGGGCTAAAGAATATTCACACGATACATCACCCCGTTTAGCGGACAGAGAGGTCAATGGTGAGCACCCTTATACAATCCCTTGCTGATAAAAATAATTTGCGTGAGGCCTGGAAGAAGCTGAAAAAGCGGCCAGCGTCGTACGGCATAGACCAAGTTACAATTGATGAATTTCGCGACAATCTTGAAACAGAGATTGACGAACTAGCCGGGTCAATCAAGTCCGGCAGGTATAAACCAGCCAAGCTGCGTGGCCACCCACTAGAAAAAGGCAAGAACAATGGTCGCAGGCTCGATAAAAAAGAATACCGTATACTCAAGATCCCTACGGTAAGAGATCGCGTCGTTCAAAAGTCGATTGAGCTACTCATTGAAGATAGCATCCACGACGTTTACAAGATACGCGATAATGGCGTCAGCTTCGCTTACGTGAAGAACGGTGGTGTCGATAAGGCCGCCATGCAGATCCGCGAGTATTACCGCGCCGGTTACTCTTGGGTCTACAATGCGGACATCCGCAAATTCTTCGACGAAATCGATAAGGCTAAGCTACTCGATAAGATCAAGGTTGCACTGCCCGATCAAACCCTAACGCCGCTAATCGAAGAGTTCCTAAAGCTTGATATCGCTAATGCCGATGAGGTGCAGCAACGCACAGAGGTTGAATACCAATACAACCCAATGGTTGGTGTCGCCCAGGGGAGTCCGCTATCGCCCATGTTTGCGAATGTATACCTATCCGACCTCGACCAGGTCGCACTTGACAAGGATATGAAGATGGTGCGCTATGCGGATGACATCGTTGTTATGTGCAAGACCAAGCAAGATGCGATCAACGCGCATACGTTCACGGCCGTCGAACTAGACAAGATAGGCCTGGTAACTCATCCCCTACTGGTGCAGGGCGATCTGCCCGAAGACGGCCACGAGAAACACAGCCACGTACAGAAATATAGTGGCTTATTGTTCTTGGGCCTGCGCTTTACAGGCGACAAAATATACCCGAGCGGCGATTCATTTGACAATGCGATCTGGACAGCGCGGCGTGCGGCGCAAAATACCAAGCTGCCATTTGTTAAAAAACTCATAAGCATCGATGCCCGTGTGCAGGGATGGTGTTCTTCATATGCCTTCACGGACTATCTTGACCAGCCTGTAAAGAAAAACGACAAGCTTCTGGAAGACGTTCTGATCAAGATGCTACGCGGCACCGGCCTGGCAGTGCAAAGTGATAAAACTGCAATGCAAGCGCTCGGCCTCGAAAGCTACAAGACCCGCCTAACGCGCCTCAAGAATGAAACTAAAAATCCTGAGAAGGTAGCAAAGAAAGCAAGATACAAGAAGCGCTCGCCCATCAAGAAACAAGCTTAACCAAATCAGCCTCTTCCTCGTAAGCACGTAGCTTGCCGGTCAGATAGCCAAGCCTATACGAGATGCCGTCAGACATAAGTCGCCAGTTCGTTTCAGACAGAGCTTTACCGACAGCCTTCTTAAGCTCCTTGCGACTTTTAGCATCCTCACGGTCAGAATGGCTATCCATACAACTAAAACTAATCGTTACATAACCGCCAAGCTCCGGCTTATCAAACGCCACTTCAATGTAGTCCGCCGCCTCAATGGCTGGCCGCAGTCGTTCAATCAACTGAGGAATCTTTAGCCGCTCAATTTTGGCGGCGGCATCATACAGCTCTTTGTTGGCCATACGTTTCATGTCCTCATCCATCATGCTCATAGCTTCTTCCCACTTCGGGCGATACGCTTGCATTGTCCTCGCACGCTCTTCACTAAGGCAAAAAACTTCTTTGTGACGCTCAAAATCCGGGTCGGGTGGGTCTTCTTTACCGAGCTCTGTCTTTTCGACTTCCTTGTGGCCGCACTGGTCGCAAGTGTAGGTCGTTGTCATAATACGGCCCCGCACTTTGACGTTCATGTTGAGAGGCTCGGCACACTTGGTGCAAGGCGTAACGGGTGATATCCATTCAGAGCCATCTTCCCAATATGCAGTGCGCTTTTTACAAGCAGTACAGTCAAACATGAACAGCACCGATTGCTCGCTTGCGCCCTCTTTATGTAGTAGATCTTTAGTTACAAGGCGCAACCCCTGTTTGCCACAGCTAGAACAGACCGGCTCATCCCGTGGACGTGCAGATGCTAAACGCTCGTCCAGCGCTCGATCGCGCGACATCCACGAGCGGATCGTTGCGTCTTTCTCCTCCCAGCGTGGCAGTAAATAGGGCAGCTCAACGAGCCACCAGTAGAGTCGCTCCCACCAGAAATCCATCTTACTAAGCTCATCTTGGTCGGTGATCTTTGCTTTGCCAAGAAACTCCTCGCGAGCACGAAGAAGACTACCTGCCTCGCGGCGGCCGATATCGACAGTTATTTTGTCATACAGATCTTCGTAGTACTTGCGGTCTTTGAGGTGAGTAATCACTCTACTATTTTACTAGAAATTTCTAATGCTGTGCTTCGTGAGGCCCTAAAAATTTATCACCATTGAAATGAATCATGTGTGAAGGGCTCTCGGCTACCCACACTTCCGTCTCCCATGCAATGACCGGCATAAACTTAGAGAGTAAGTTGCGTGTCGGTAGAGCAGTTACATATACCAACCCGGCTGTTGAGGATGCGAAAAGGCTAGAAAGCTCTTCATAGCGCTTTCCGTCCACTGGGCCGTGACTCGTTACTGATTCAGCAAGAATGAGCCAGTTTTTCTCTGGATAGTAAAAGATGACGTCCGGCATTTTGCCGTGGTTATCGACAGTAACGCCCAGCTTGGCTAGGAGATCTTCATCAAAGTGACTCCACTTCATTCCCGTGTCGCCAACATATACAAGCGTGCTGCCTGGGATAAAGCGAGGCATAAACTCCTCGATAATCTTTTTAATCAGTAGGCTGTGCTCGCCACTGCTAAGCTTGAGACTAAGTTCATCGCCCAGCTCAACAGGGATGGTAGGTTGATCGCGCTTCCAGTCGTACTTCTCGGCGAGTGCGGTGTTCTTGGTCAAAAATACTTTTAGACTTTCCGCCCATTCATTCGTGCCATAGGCATGTACGAGCTCTAGAAAGTCTGACGAGACCTGATATACGGCATTAGGGCTATTGACCGGTCGATCGGGTTTGTCGGGATTATAGAGAGCTACACCAGCATGAACAAACTGGTGCATTGACTGGCGGCGGAATGTTTCACGCGTATTCGGAGCGTATTCTTTTTGATAATGTTCTTTCACAAAGTCCATGATCGGCGTAATGCCAATAAGGTGTGGTTCTATGGCCGACCATTCATCATGCGGCTTCATATTGAGCAGTGCCAGTAAGCAAAGTGCAGATCGCTCATTTTGCTGCGCCCGGGGCATACCGATATCGACCAGAACTTTTAATGCCTGATCAATTTTTGCTTGCGCCTCTTTCATCTTTCAAATCTCCCTACAACTTCGTTTACTATCTGTTCGTCTGCTTGTTCAACACTCTGTATTTCGGCACCTATTTGACGTAATGTCTCTACTCTAGGATAGCGCAATCTTTTCAGATCACTAACATTTACTTGCGTATGGCCGCTGAAGGATCTGAAGTAGTCGTCCACCACCTTAGAGTTGAGGAACGCCCATAGGCCTAACGCCAGCTCCTTGTCTAGCCCGGCTTTGTTGATATGGAAGAAGTTAATATGATTCTCGTAAGCAATATGTGAAGCGCCCAAGGCGCTAGGATCAACAACTGCTGCAAAAATCCTACGCCGCTCCTCTTTAGATGAAAAACGCCGCACGATAACGTGATAGCCCTCAAGTGGCACTACCCAGCGTCTCGTATCATCCGTGACTGCAAAATACTGACCTTTCTTATTGAGCTTCTCAACGGGCCAAGCAACTTTTCCTGTGCGCATGTGAGCAGGATAAATAAGCGGTACTATATCCACCTCAGAGTTTTTAGCCTCAAAAATATAGTCCTTAAGACGAAAATCGACAACAGGGCCAGTCGAAACACTTACTCCCATATCGGCGAGCGTACCTACAAATAGCATTGATGGTTTTAGCGATGATTGAACAGAGGGGATGTGAATTACTTTATGCCTGTCGTCTGGATGAATAATCTGATCGGCGTCAAAGGATATTTCAGTTAAATCACTGAAATCATGGTCGGTTGAGTATGAAATTTTGACCTTTGAGGATTGTTTTTGTTTTTTAAGATGGATGATTACATTTTCTTGTAGCACACCGTCGCCAGAGAAAGCTTTATCGCGTGCGTTAAAGACGTGTATCTTTTCTAGCGAACAGTGTTGCAATATATATTCTCTAAACTTTAGGAAGTAAGGGCCATTACAAAAACTCCTTGGAACGATAGCAACAATCTCGCCACCAGGCTCCAGTAGTTTTACAGAAAGCCATAGAAATGCAGCATATATATTCGTTACAAACACTTCGTCGCGGCGCAGCTTTACCGCTTCTTTGCTATTCGTACGCAGTTTAAAGTAAGGGGGATTGATGATAATATGCGTAAAACGCTCAATAAGCGAGTACCACTCAATAGCTTGCTCAATATAATCAGCCTGTTCTACGAAATAGGCGACGTGGCTATCGTTTTTATAATTCAGAGCCAGATTGTCCTTAAGTGAATCAGAAGTTTCGGGGTCAAGCTCGACAAAATGCGCCTCTAGATTATGCTGCCCCTTGAGTCTTTCTATAGCTGCAATACCCAGGATGCCTTCGCCAGCTCCCGGATCAAGAAGGCGGATCTTTGAGTCCTCCGACGGATCGTCAAACATGGACGCCATGTGAGATGCAATTACTGGCGGCGTAAAGTATTGAGCCAACTCAACTTGCTTGGCCGTTCTTTGACGCTTTTCTGTAATCCCTCCAATTTCCATAACCTTATTTTAACCTGTTTTGCCCTAAGTTTCCTAAAAGTCGGTCATCTTCAATAAGATGATGTCCTTTAAAGCTATAGTGGCTTTGAGCTGAAACAATTATATGGTCTCTCATCGGTATGCCTAGCAGGATTCCAGCAGCCACCAACTGCTGCGTCGCCGTGATGTCCGCTCTACTTGGCTCAACATCGCCCGAGGGATGATTATGTGCAACTATCACGCTAGCTGCCCGATCTTTTAGCGATCCAGCAAACACCTCACGCGGATGTATAAGAGAAGCTGTAAGCGTACCAATCGACACGACCCTGCGAGCTATCAGCCTATTGCCACTATCAAGAGACAGGCACAGTACGTATTCCTGTTTCTTGGTGCGAATGTATTTAAGCTGGGCTAATACGTCCTCGGTTGTAAGGAGCGGCTCATTCCTGTTCATAAAGCACCACCACGCCGTTTGTCGGCATCCAGCTTGTTAACATATGAAGTTTTTCGCGCTCAAAATCGTAAGTCACATACACTATTCGACAATCAGGCGGCGTACGCACAAAGTCCTCTGCCGCTGCAAAGGTTACGTCCGCTTTCAGCATGTCCTGGGGAGCCTTAGCTGAGAACTTTAACTGGCGCATCCACGCTAGATCCATTTCTATTTGCTCTTTCCGAATGGGATTGAGTGTGCTTGATCGTTCACGCTCCGTTAAACGAATAAGCCTAAGCCACTGCTTCCGGGTTGAGGACAAAAGCGCAACCGGCATATTAGTAACAATCACCACTTTCCCTTGAGGCCCATGCGCAGCAATGTGCTTGGCTAACTGCCGAGACAAGATCTTGCCCTCTAGTGAGTATTGTTCAGTTAATAGCCCATACATTATTAGCTCCCGATAACTTCATAAACTCTAACTGCTAGTTAGTTTTATATCTGTTACTTACACTAGCATGCAATACAAACTCAAACAAGTGGTTAGTGTTACTAATGGTAAGGATTTATTACCTTAGAAATATGGCTAGACAATCAGAAGCAAAACAGCTCAAAGCTCTCGGCAATAGAATTGCAGTAGTTCGGCGCGAACGCGGCGTAACACAGGAACAGCTCGCAGAACGCACAGGCTTTACTGTAATTACAATCGGTTACATTGAACAAGGTCGGCGATCACCCCGTATCGCAACGCTGTTTAAGATCGCCGAGTGCCTTAAAGTTCCCATTGGCGAACTCTTCAAGGGGCTATAGTAACCAAGAACCATTATCACGAATAGACCAGGAGTAGAACGGCGGGTGTGGCGCTGAAATTGACTTACTAGAAACTTACTGAGCATGCAGCAATTCATCGATACCCTCATCAACGGCCCGGCTCGATATACGCAAGAACATCACCTGAGTGATGGCTGGACGCTAGTGGTCGTAATCGGAGCGTTGCTGCTTGAGTTTGGTGCTGCATACATCCTTATCTTGCTGCTCCTTAAGCTAGGGCAGTACTCTCGTACATTCTTTTCCTTTATCCTACGCCGCTTTGGTGTCGGAGAAAACGAACCTGCATATTCATTCTTGCAACTCATGTTTCCAGCAAACACTACCAAATCTGCCTACGCAACTGAGCAATTACACATCCTTATGCGCAGCATGGTGAAATACTACAGTTTTTGGGATAAGCTTGCAGCCCGTAAGCAACCTTATTCATTGGAGATTGTCGCAACTCGTGACGACGGTATTCGATACATCATCAGGATACCGAAACGTGAGCTAGAAACAGTAAAGCGCACACTTTTGTCATTTTTGCCCGGCTTGAAGGTTACTCAGGTCGATGACTATTTGCCTGATGCGGCGAATCTTTCCACGAGCATAGCCGAGCTAAAGCTCGCCAATGACTTTGTGCTGCCGCTAGGCAACCATAAAGCGTTGGAAGAGCATGACCCGATTGCATATCTTACCGGGCACATGCGTAACTTACCGACTGACGCATTGGTCTCTTTCCAGATTATTGCCGTACCAGTATTTAACAATACTCACCCCAACGAACTGCGCCACATACGCGATGTTGAGCATAAGATAGCACTCAGTAAGCAGCTTGGACCTCAGCTGACAGAATATAAGATCAATGTGCCGCGTATATTACTTCGTGCTGTACTTGCACCATTTTGGCTTATCGCAATGGGTGCAAAAATTATTGCCGGTATTATCGAGGCCATTACAACGAGCGATCTTCCGAGCGATTGGAAGGGCGGCCCTAAGCGCTCATCGACCAATCCGTACGAGCAGGAGCTAGGCAATACAATTAAAGAGAAGCTAGACCAGCAGCTATTTGAAGTGTCCATGCGCGTACTCGTTGCTTCACCGGATAGCAACGATAACCATACGCGCCTCAACGCCATCGTTTCGTCTTTCAATACCTTTTCAAGCACGTACCAACATGTAACAGCACGTAAAGTATTGCCATTTATTACTTCCGCAGATAGATGGATCACTCGATTCCAGAATCGCTCGCTACTTTGCCACGTAGTAAGTCAGCAGACCATTCTATCCAGCTCTGAACTGTCTGATCTTTATCATTTCCCAAACACTGACCTTACCAAGACTGAAGGCCTCGTAAAAAGCCGTAGCCGTGAGCTAGCCGCGCCTCTTTCTATTAAGCGTAGCGATGCGAAGCTCGATGTTATCGTTGGAGCAAACGTTTTTGGCGGTGAGGTTCAAGAAATTGGCATGACCTTAGGGCAACGTCAGAAGCACACGTATATCATCGGTAAGACCGGCACCGGAAAGACAACTCTACTCAAAAGCTCCATTTATCAGGACATGTTTAATGGCAAAGGACTGGCTGTACTAGACCCACATGGTGACATGTTCCGTGAACTACTGAGCATCGTGCCGGAAAACCGCCGCAAAGACGTGGTTGTATTTGATCCGTCTGACCGCGACTATCCAGTCGGCTTGAATATCCTCGATCCAAGGATTGACTTTGCAAGCGAAGATGACAAGCACGATTGGATCACGAGTGCTGTTCTATCTGTATTCAAGAAACTATCCGACGATAGCCAGTGGGGCCCGCGTATGGAGCATATCCTGCGCAATACCACACTCACGGCGCTACAAACGCCCAAGCCAAGCCTCTACACCTTGCAGCGATTGCTAACCGACAAGAAATACCAGAAAGAAGTTGCTAAAAGCCTGAAAGATCCTGTACTCAAGCAATTCTGGGAAAAAGAGTTCAAGATGATGGGCTCAATGCAGATGTCGGCCGCGACTGCGCCCCTAACTCACCGGCTTGGCCACTTCATTACATCTAAAATGTCACGGCACATCCTGCTGCAAGAGGAAACCACCGTGCGGGTCGCCGACATTATGAACGAAGGTAAGATTCTGCTTGTAAACCTTTCTAAGGGTGACATCGGCGAAGACCAGAGTGAATTCTTCGGCACAATTTTGACTGCGCTGATTTGGATGGCTGCCTACCAGCGAACAAAAATACCCGAAAAGAAGCGCCGGGACTTCTTTGTATACGTGGACGAGTTCCAGAACTTCGCGACGCCGCAGTTTGGAGCAATTACGAGCGAAGGTCGCAAGTTCCATGTTTCGTTGATCGTATCTCACCAGAACATCGCACAGATGGAAGATAAAGACTTAGTGAAAGTGATCGCAGGAAATGCCGCAACGATTATCTGCCTTAAGGCCAACCCGGAAGATGAGGACTTTATATTACCGTACATGAAGCCTGAGGTTGAGAAGGGTGACATTGTAAACCTTGCGCCGTATCACTTCTACATGAAGGTTACTGGTGATGAGAGTGAGGATGCATTTTCGGGGCAAACTATACCGCTAGGCATCAAGGAAGATGAAAAGGTTGCGAAGCACGTGACGACTGGCAGTCGGAAAAAATACGGATCGCCAAGGGCTAAAATCGAAAAGCATATGGAAGACCTTTTCACTGAATCTGTGACGAAGTTGCCCAAAATTCAGACTGGCAAGAAAGCTGATGTAGCACCTATGCCAGATAGGGGCCAGACCAAAACACATGACGTCTAACATTCGATCACAGGTTAAAGAGAGACCCTATAGGAAGAAAGGAAGAAAGTATGCTAGATTTACAGACACAAAGAAGTCGATTAAGTGCAGCGATTAGCAGTGCCGGAAAACGGTACAACACACTCGTAAATCTACAGGTTGAGAATATCCTAGGAAATCTTCATGCGTTTAATAGAGATCCTGAATATGTTAGCGACATTCTAACGTTGACCTATAAGCTAGAAAGAGAGCTGTCTTTTAGGGGCGTAGACCATCCCGACAAAAAGCACGAGATTGATAAGCTCAAAAAAGACACGTCAATGATTATTGACCGCTTACTTGGCCTCAAGTCTAAAACTAAATATCAGAATATTGCATGGAACGTACTTAAAGAGCGTTTAAGGGACACAACGAAGTCAGCCAACGAGATCTACTGGTTCCTTAAGGATTTGCAAGACAAAGAGCGTAAAGGCAACCCTTATGCCAGCACAACCATTGACACCAACAATGCATGGACTTTATATCAAGCCCTCGACAATTTAAGTAGTTTTCTTAGCGACTCTAGAACGCAACTGTTTAGCACGCCACGTATGATCTTGCGCGGCGAGGCAGGCATAGGTAAAACACATCTACTGTGTGACTATGCAAAAAACCGGCTTGCATCTGACAAGCCGACGTTAATATTTTTAGCTCACGAACTGCTCAACACAACGATCGGCACTGACCCAATAGCTCGTATGGCATCATTGCTTGGCTATCAGGACAAAGATACATTCATGAAAGACCTCAAGCAGTTATCTAGAGACTCTGCCGAAAGAGTATGCATTATTGTCGATGCAATTAACGAAGCGGATCAAATAAAGTGGACGCAATTAGCACCTCTATTCGATATTAGAGGTCTGTCTATTGTTATCAGCGTAAGAAATGGCTATGACAGACTCGTAAAAAATGCCAATAGATATACGGTCGTTGAGCATTTTGGATTCGCAGAAATGGAGTGGGAGGCAATCTCAACCTTCTTTAAGCACTACAAAATGAAGCTCCCCGAAATACCAATTATTGATCCGGAGTTCAAAAACCCATTATTTTTAATGATTTTCTGTGAAGCATACGCAGGCAAAAAGGATAAAACACCTAAAGGCAAAGGTGCGACTCACGTATTTGAGCTATATGTTGAGACCCAATCTAAAAAAATACTTGATGAACTCGGCCTAAAAATACCCAAAGACTACTTGTGGCGGCGCGTCATAAAGGAAATCGGTGTTTGGATGGGCGTAAATCGCAAACCTAGGATATTACGCCCTCAGCTGCTCAAAATTATAGGAAAAGATGCGCACTTGTCGCCACACGCCGGACGTTTAGTGTCACTCATGGAGCACCATGGTCTATTACTTAAGTACCCTCGCTATGCAAGCGGTGGCAGGCGAAATGGGTATCACTATACATTTACATATAACCGATTTAGCGATCATTTGATTGTCAGATCCTTGCTTACTGAAAATAAAATTAATTCAAAAGAACAGGCCCAGGAATTCTTCAAAGATGGCTCGTTCCTCGAGAAAAACATCTACAACACTGGCCTTATGGAGTCGCTTTCGATTCAAATTCCTGAACGATGCAACAAAACAGAACTAGTATGGATTATACCGAAAAAATATCGTAATCACTGGAATATCAAAACCGCTTTTCTAGGCGGCATCAAATGGCGCGATGTTGAAGTAGATGGAGTCGACAAGAAGACCGGAGAGCTAAAGTATATTGACGAAAAGCAAGTGCTTAAGTATCTGAATGAGTATTTAGTACGATCTGAGAACGATTTCTTTGAGGTTCTAGACTGTTTGCTTGACGTATCTGCCATACCTCTCCACCCTTTTAATGCAAACAGGCTGCACAAAATCCTCAATAGACATTCACTGCCCGATCGCGATGCGTGGTGGCAGAAGTTTATGCTGTATCGCACGTCCGAGCCCGGCAACGCCGTAGACCGCTTGCAGTCCTGGAGCTTGAGCGAACTTACAGAGCATGCGTCCAATGATTCAGTGGGACTAGCGTCAACAGTATTAACATGGACACTTGCATCGACTGACCGAAAACTCCGCAATCGTTCGACTCGGTCACTTGTTGCGCTATTCAGAGGCCATCAAGGTTCGCTCCTTGCGGTGCTTGATAAGTTTAAGGAAAATAATGATCCGTATATTACGGAAAGACTGTTTGCAGCTGTTTATGGTGCTTTGTCCCTAAATCCTACGGATAGGGAAAACTTTAAGCGTATAGCTAAATGGTTCTATGCAAACTACTTTTTAGACACGAAGCGAACGCCCGACGCTCTAAAGGATGACTTCGCAAAGGGTATTATAGAACTTTACCTCCGACACTATCGGAATGATATTCGCGCCAAAACTAGGACCATAACTCCACCGTTTAAGTACTATAAATTTCCAAAGAAGATACCTACTACCAAATGGCTTAAGAGCAAGTATAGAGAAGATGGGGATAGCAATTACTACACTGTCTGGGGATCTCTGATGTATGGCGAGGGACATTCTTTAGCTGATTTCGGCAACTACACTATGGGATCAGTATTAGGCGAGCTTTCCAGCATTCCGTTGTCATCTAAGCCCCCTAAAGACACGAGAGATGAGTATGATAAATTCAGAGAGTCGCTAAACAAGAAGCAAAGAGAGCTACTCGATGCTTACAATATGTTGAGCTTTCAGCCGATATTATCGTTTATCCATTCAGAGGGCGAGAGCGCTGTGGTTGATTCTGAGGATACAACCAACGAAGATGCCACTAACGCCCTCCGTGCGTTCGAGAAATCCCTCGGCCCACTCAAGAGACTACGATATCGCAAATATAAACCTTACATAGCTCGTGAAGCGTTTCCCAAGAGAGAAAATTACGATTACAACCTAAATATTGCACGTCGCTGGATATTCAATCGAGTTATAAAACTGGGTTGGAATCCAGAACAGCACCAAGAGTACGACCGTGCTCGTGGAAGCTTTGATAGACACCAATCTAGCAGTGCGGAGCGCATCGGTAAAAAATACCAATGGATCGGACTTTCGGAATTTCTAGCTCTAGCTGGATCTAATTACTATCTCAAAGCAGATAGATGGGCAAGCAAAACAAAGTTCACGCATTATCATGGTGCCTATCAGACTAGTCTGCGTGATATAGATCCAACCCTAGACCCTATATGGCTACAAACCAAAAAAGACGAAGATAATGATTCACAGGATGTGTGGTGGTCGCCCAAGTATGATAGTTGGGATTTAAAGAATTGGAAGAATTCCACTAAGGATGTACCTTCTCCGGCCAAGCTAATACAAGTCACTAACGAAGGTACAGAATATCTCAACCTGCTCAGTTGGAGAACTTGGAAGGGGCAAAGCACTACCCCAGAAGACAAGGACAACCACAATTACCCAGAGCTTTTTATGCATGTTAACGGGTACATCGTCCACCAAAAAGACTTGCCGACAATTAAGGAATGGTGCGCCGGTAAAGAGTTCTATAACAGAACGCTACCCGAACCACACGACGAATCCGGCGCTATCTTCTTAAAAGAAATGACGATTAGTGCGGCATACCGAGAAGTGGCAGCACCATATCAGGCTAACTGGGTGAAGAAAGGTGAAGAGACGCCATTTGACGTACTGCCGCCGATCGAAGGATATAGCGGTAGCAGCTTTGAAACCGACGATACAAGTAAGGGCGTGAGGATATATGCTCCAAGTGTACCGCTACAGAAAATCTTGAAGTTGCAACCCTCAGAGAACATTGGTGAGTACATCTCGAAGGATGGTAAGATACGGATATTCGATCCATCGGTTGACTACTCAGGAGTTTACTCTTCGTTACTCGTTAACAAAGACCACTTTTTGAAAGAATTAGCAAAGAAGGGTCTTACTGTTATGTGGACCGTTCTAGGCGAGAAGCTATATATAGGTAGTGCGTATAATGACGAGTATCGGGGGCAAAGGTTAGAGATGCACGGCTATTGTTATTTTGACGAGAATGGTGGACTGATTGAAGATGTTCGCTTCAATGATGAATGGAAAGACGACTAATTCCACTCATTAGTGTGCCGCAGTGGTATCGGCGGCAGCAAACGCCGCCTGCGCTTCTAGGGTGAAAATGCCGTCAAAGCAATGACTCAGCACATAGTCGTATTCCTCGAACTCATCATGCGCAACATTGTTCATGTATGAAGTGAACTCCCAGGTATGATACTGCTGGCCGGTGTCTACGTACTCGCTAATCAAATCCGTAATACTTCGCTCCTTCGCCAAGTAGACTAGGCGTTCGTACTCTTCTGCATCAATAGTTATGAATGGTACTCGCCGGACTATAGAGGCGTCGATATTTTTTGCCTGAAGTTTACGTTCTACTGTATCTCGTAACATTGTTAAAACCGAGCCGAATAGATGCCATCTTTCTAGGGTCACCACGCAAATTGAAGGCCGCTTTCTAGAATCATGCGGGTAGACAGAGGGTGAATAACCCACACCCTCGTACACGAGTAGCGCTTCGTATGTTTGCACTACTGCATCGGCCAGGATATCAAGCTGCTTCTGAAGTTGGTCATCCGTATCGAGCGTTGCATAGCCAGGTATCGCAATAAGCTAAGTTTTGCACTCGACTAATGTAAAGCTGTCGTACTGGTCAATAATCCAGTCGCAACGCCTTTTATTTTCAGCCGGATCTGTCTCCTCGCCATATAACGTGATGGCTGTATTTCTAAACGTCTCCTCGGAAACGCGGCCAATGTAATTTTGGAATGCTTCGCCGTACGGGTTATCAAAAGCAGGATCGTTATATAACTCATAGTATACCCCGCCGGTTATTCGAGCTTGGAAGTTATGTAGTGATGTACAGACGTAAGAAGTCTTTCCATCTCTCCTAAACTCTACCAGAGGATATGCGGCAAGTGGATTGTATTGGTAGAAAAAAGTATTGTCCACTTTGTGATTGTCTTTGGTAATCTGTTTCAGTTCGCTGAATGGCTTCGAGAACAACCTGAAAAATGTTTCTAAATCAGCTTTTTGGATGCCCAGCCTGGACCAATCTTCCGTAGGTGCATAAATGGCCGCATAGCTTTTATACTGACCCCAGACTGCTAACCCAATTGTTAGAATCTGCTGCATAGAAAGTCCTGTCTGGCGCTGTACTATCGGCATGACGTCAGGTTCTGAAAAAATCATGCCGTAACGGACAAGTGTCTGCTTTGTAAGACCGCCCATTTGGTGCGCGAACTCACGATGACCCAGCCTAAAAAGTTCGCGCAATACATTCTCCGCACCAATATCTGAATTAACAATGGCAGTTTCTACGCTTTTAATGTAGTTCATAGCTTTACTAAAGTCTTTCCACTGACGAAGCTTGTAGCGGGCCAGTGTCGTGTCTTCCGATGCGAGTACAACTTCACGCGCCAGCACACTAATATCCCATGGGTAAACACCGTTATTTTGACGAAATATTGATGGGTGGACTTCAATGTAATCGGGCGGCCTTGGCGGCAATTCATTCGGATTTCCGGGATAAAGCGAATAATAACGCAAAACTTCTAGTGCCTCTTTTGCATCAACCTTGCCTAAATAGTTTTGAAGCGGCTTCCAGGTATCATAAATACTACTCATGCTGTCTCCGTGCGTAACGCTGCAGAGAGTCAAGTACCCCGAGCAAATCTCTGTTACGTTTTGGCAGATTCAGGCGGAAGAGTTCTTTATCGCGCTCGGTAATGTCGGCATCAATTTCCACTTTTTTTTCGCCCCGGTATGTGCCCTTAAATTCGGCTATCCAGAATGCGGCCATAGCTTTTTTAGTAATATCATAGAGCTCTTGAAACGTTAGAAATAGCATAAATATATACTCTCTTCCACCTTTCATAACGTAAATATGCTCTGGTTGTGGTGGATGCATTGCAAGTGGATGATAAACAGCGGCATGGTCAATACCATTCCTGATTTTTATCAAAAAGTCGAGACGTCGCTTCAAGGCAATTGTAGTATTGGAAGCAGGTGTAGTATAAAAACTTGCCGGGAGAGGAATTTTACCAAGCATCGTTTTCTTGCCTACATCGTCCAGCCATGTGTCGTAGAATTTCAGAAGTAGCCGCCCCATACCATACTGATCGCTATACCGCTCTTCCAGTTGTTCAATTTTTGCCAACAAAACATCCTCGTCTTCGATGTTTAGCAAGTCACACCGAATAGACTTCTTTTTCAGGTAGGTCGAAAAATCTTTATGTTCGTACCCGTATAATCTTTGAACCGCCGAGAAAAGCATATTAATGTCTCGTGTCTTAAGTGAACCTGCCAAAAACTCTGATGCACTAAAATAATCGTTCGGACTCATTGCCCCTCTATGGCTGAGCGCAGTAAGAAAAAGTCGGAAATCTATTCCGGCATCTTCAAAAATTTCCGGAAAAAACGTAAACGAGTTGTGGTCAAGGCTGCTCGGATGAATATACGGCACGTTAGAATCTTACCTTCGATATCTTGATATACATACTTTGATTTTAGCAGTCTGGCACGCTTTTATAACACAGCCAGCCTCTACTTGGCCAGCGGATAAAACTAATTCATTTCTGCGAAAGTATAACCTTCCCACTGTCTCTTCATTCTAAGGGGTAAATCGCCCATCTCAATGTCGTTCGTCCAGTAGGGCGCTCCACATTGATATGTTCGCTTGACCCCTTGCCCCGGCCGTGAGCGGGAAGGTCGATTCCGTTGAGGAATAAGAACTAAAAGGAGGTTCCTATGCAGACAGAAGAAGCTATCGAGATTGCAAATAAGAACGATGCGTTTCGTAAGAGTGGGTTTGGAGTTACGGTAACACCAGGTGTACAGGTGTTGGAAGATTTGTCAGGACTGATCGACGAGATCCGTCAATTCAATGAATTTACCGAGTACAACGATCCGTATGGTGAGCATGACATCGGTACGGTGTATTGGTTAGGCGAAAAGGTGTTCTGGAAAATAGATTACTACGACCAGTCATTACGATACGGCCGTCACCCGCTAGATTTGGATTGTAGACGGATGATGACCGTAATGCTCGCGAGTGAATATTAGTTCACTCGTTTTTAGTATACCCGGAAGTCGTTAGGGCTTCCGGGTTTTTCATATTAGTTACTTTACAAGGAGATAGGTGATGAGCGAGACAGGATACAACGGGTGGACGAATTGCGAGACGTGGTTGGTGGCGCTTTGGTTAAACAACGATCGGCTGACATACGATGCGCTTGAGGCAATAAAGGCTGACAATGTAAGCGTGCACAACAAGGCAGAGCAGCTTGAGGAGCTGGTGCGAGAGGTGTACGAGTTTGAGCCGGTAGGCATAGTTGCTGACTTTGTAAACGCAGCACTCGGTCGGGTTGACTGGGTGGAGATTGTGACAGCGGATTAGGATGCTGGCGTCCTGGGTAGGACGGTAAACTACCCAGCAGGCTACACATCTTCCCAAATTGCACTCGCAACACCGGTAGCTCTAACTTTCTCTAGGGTTGCTACACGGATTACTATCTCGTCATTACCGCTTTCTTCGATCTGCTTTTTAGTGCGTCGCTTAACATAAAGCAAGTCGGCGGTAGTTGCACATATAAACAAGGCTATAGGCGCAGGGCCGCTCTCCTCATCCCAAGCATCAATATAATTCACGTAGTCCTTTATTCGCTGGCGCAGCTGGTAGCGCGGAAGAGTAAGCTCAAAGTCTTCTAGTGCGTAATTGATAGTTCCGCCGTCATGCCGTTTCGTAAAGAATAGGTGCGGCTTTAGCTCGTTCAGGAAGTGCTGTGAGCTATCAGGATCGACGTAATCGGCTGGCAGCACGCATATATATTTCAATTCGGAAGTGCTCTTAGCTTGCAGGGCTATGCAGCAATCTGCAATCAGCAAACACCTATCAATAAAAACTTGCGTGCGGCCAGGCTCTTTGTACCGCTTCCGCAGCTCTTCATTCGGACACTCACCAGTCTCGCGCAAATACCGGATGCCATTTATAGATAAATAGTAGATTGCTGGCTGACTTTTGGCGATGAAGTTGGTTGCATCATATCGCCAATCTACATACTGCTTATCTCGTAAGTCTTTGAGCCAGCTTATTATCCGTCTTTTGTCTTTGTGTTTTAGTAATGCTTGTATTTGAGTTCTGTTGAGGAATCTATATTTATAAATTAGTGTTAGTATTTCTTGTTGTTTGGTGGTTATTGAGGGAAGAGTGGTCATAGTGTGTTTTGAGTGTGTAGTTGGCGATGAGATAGAATAGTTTGCCTACCCCTCCTACTCCGATTTATTTCATAGGTAAGGACTACGCTAAGTTCAAGTATAACACCTTACGAAAGTACAAAAACTGTCACCGTCCTTGGTGACAATCTTGGCATACCCCTAGAATAAACCGATCTATCCAACAATCAGATATAATCAATACATGACAGAAAAAAGAAGTAGTGGTGAGGCTGCGGATGTGCTCACTAAGCTCATGGCAACACAACAACATGCAATGGCAAAAGCATTCGAGGAAGCCACGCAGTTCAAGCATAAAACTTTGCGCGGCGGCGAGCGTGAACAAGGAGTTCGGCAATTTTTAAATGATCAACTCCCCAGTAGACTAAAAGTTATAACCGGCGAGGCTATTGATCGTTTCGGCAACACCAGCTCCCAACTTGATGTCATGGTTTACGACTCTGCGCTCAACTCGCCTTTTGCCGGCGAATCAAGCGGATTACTACCCGCTGAAGCGCTTTTGGCTATCGTGGAAGTTAAAACTAAGCTAACCAGATCTGAATGGAAAAAAATTAGTTCCTCTATCGAAAAATTTCGAGCACTTCGCCCTTATAAAAAGACATTCGGGCTCTCTAAGGCTGGGAGGCAAGGTATCGCAAGCGAATTACCCAGATGCTTTTATAGTGTAGTCGCTTTTTCGTCTGACTTATCGGCAAACGATACTTGGGCCGAACGTGAACAGCAGCGGGCGCGTGATTACTTTGGAACCGATGACTGTTTAGGACTGGATCGAATACTCATATTAGATCGCGGCATTATCAATCCAACAGAGAACGTATTTCGCAGCTCCACTAGTCAAGGAGAAAATTTAATGGGTTGGTTCGTGGGCCAAGTCAATTTTTTGCACAGAGAGATGCCTCGCAGAGAGCCAATGGACTGGCAGACTTATGCCGGTAGCGCGTTTGGCGGCTGGAAACCAATGAAGTAGTTCTGGCTACTTGGATGGTCTCTTCAATAGTTCGTCGGGTGTCACGCCCAAGGCTTCGGCGATCTTTGCGATCACTTCAAGGCTAGGGTTGCGTTCGCCACGCTCTAAGAAGCCCATGTAGCTACGATCAATGCCGACCTTGGCAGCAAGCTCAACTTGACTTAGCCCGCGCTCCTTGCGAAGCTCACGCACGCGTTTGCCAAAGACTTGCTGATACTCAATATTCATTGTCTAGATTATAGCATAACTGTGGATAAGAATGTGGCTACTCACAGTAGCTTTTTTATACAGCTCTTGTTAAAATGGGACTATGAGTAGTCATGAGGGTGACATCGTTGCATTAGAACCAGAGAGGATAGAGGCCTTGCGGCTTATCCTTGAAAAGGAACAATGCAAGCCTGTTACCTATGACGAAGCGCTAGAGATCGGGCGATCATTAGTGCGGTTCTTTAAGGCTCTCGCCGAAGAAGCCTAGCTAGACGCTCCACGCGCACTCATAACTGATAAAATAATTACAAAGGAGAGGGAATGGGGCAAACTAACGCAGTCATACTTGCGCGCGTATCCAGCAAGGCACAAGAGGACGAAGGGTATTCGCTTGATTCGCAAGTGAAACTACTGACCGGGTACTGTCAGACAAAGGGCTTCAAAGTCGTTAAAGTATTCAAGATTGCCGAGACAGCATCGAAACAACAAAGCCGTAAGGTCTTCACGGAGATGTTGCGCTACATCTCAAAGAATGACATCTATCATCTGGCAGTTGAGAAGACCGACCGTTTTACGCGCAATATGCGTGACGCAGTAGCTATCGATGATTGGCTGGAACAAGACGAGGATCGACGTCTTCATGCCGTCAAAGAAAACCTGCTCGTCCACAAGAACGCCAAGTCTGACGTTAAGTTTATGTGGAATATCCATTTGTCAGTCGCCAAAAAGTACACGGACAATCTGCGCGAAGAAGCAATGAAAGGCTGGGCTGAGAAACTAGCACAAGGGTGGCTACCTGCGCCACCGCCACCGGGATACATTACGGTTACGCGCGGCGGTAAGCGTATTCATATTATCGATAAGGCCACGGCGAGTATTATGCGTAAAGTATTTCGCATTTACCTTGAGCCGAACCATTCAGTCCTGACCATTACCGAGTTCATGAAGGACAACGGCATAGTGACGCGTAAAGGCCGACCACAAAGCAAGAGCTACGTCCACAAAATGCTTAGCAACCCTTTCTATATTGGCATTAATCATTTTGACGGCAAAGACTATCCCGGTGCCCAGGAACCACTCATTAGCAAGGAACTATTCAACGCCGTACAAAAGAAACTGCACAGCAAACAGCCAATGTTGCGCGCCCGGCACAATCCAGTACTTAAGAATATGATCCGCTGTCAAAACTGCGGCGCGACCGTAACATGGGAACGTCACAAAGAACGTTATTATGGCGCATGCCAACGCAAGGAAACGGCTTGCAAAGGTCTCAAGTTCCTGCGCGAAGATCGTGCCGAGGAACTCGTCTTGGAGACGCTACAAAAGCTCGTAAGCCCATCACAGGAAATCATTGCCTGGACGAGTGAGGCAATACGCGCAGAGTCTCAGAATGATGCTCAATACTATGAGCAAAGCGCGACGCTCATCAACAGCAAGTTGAGTCGAATTGAGCTCATGGATGAAACACTATATGACGACAAACTGGCGGGTGACATCTCTAAGGAACGTTACGAGACCAAGCACAACCAGCTCATGGCCGAAAAAGCCTCTCTGCTTGATCAGCTCAACAAACTTGAAGAACGACAGCATTCCGACTTTGAAGGCGGTCTGACGGTCTTAGAATTGTCTCAAAAGGCCGCTGAAATATATGCTGACAAAGTTCCAGAACAAAAACGCGTCATAATAACCGAACTCTTTGAAAAACTGGTATCAAACGGTGATGCCCTATCTGTTACGTACACGAAATTCACAAATGCAATCGCCAAAAAGACAGCAGAAACGGTTCAATTTTTGGAAGGTCAGAAAATGGCTAACCGAACTTTCAAAAAAGCCCCGGCTACATCTGTTAGCGAAGGCAATTCTGAGTTAATAAATCAATTACGTCCTATATGGCAGGGGTAGCAGGACTCGAACCTACGACACCCGGTTTTGGAGACCGGTGCTCTACCAACTGAGCTATACCCCTAAAGTAGAACGCAGTAATCATAGCGGATTTGATCTGTTTTGTCACCTTGAGGGGTGGATTTTCCACAACTTTTGCAAAATAGTTGTAAAAAAGGTTGTGCTTTTGCAATGAACTCTCTATAATTCGATTTGAATCAAACTTTAACATATCAAAAAGGTGAACTAACGGGTGCACAGGCAAAACTCTGTATTGACTATGCAGAAACTGGCAACAGTGGTTAGTTCACGACCAAAACGGAACAAAAATAAAT
>CAZTOK010000025.1:0-18848 GCA_964615445.1 uncultured Candidatus Saccharibacteria bacterium
GCTGTTTACGGATGTGTTTTCAATATTGGTGCGCCTTGTGCGACTTTATTCCAACCCTTTATAGATCATTTACTAACTGGAAAAAGTGCCCGAACAACAGAATCGGCAAAACTGAAGGCGCTAATGACGGTATCTGCGTCTACCTTTTCTTTGCCCATTTGCCACAGGAAAGGGTTATCCTCAGCCTTTAGGTTACGGTGCTTTTCCATTTTATTAGTCTCAACATTATAAGCAAAAGCCTCTGTCATGACCACGCCCTTAGTTATCTCTTTTATGTTGTAGTGGAGATAAGGGTTACGGATATTATTTTTGAAATGAATGAGCTTCTTGATGCCCGCTTCGTCAAACAAATTGAGCTTTTCTGCCTCCGCAATAACTGGACCTAGCTCCTTCTTTTCAACTCTAGTCCACTCTGCCTTATCATATATCTCAACGCCGCTATTACGATCCACGATTGCGTGTTTAATGGCAAACTCGACCAGCACAGCCGACAATGATATTGCTGCGCCGTTTAAACCAAATAAAATACACTCTCCGATCTCGTCATAAAGGCTAAGAATAGGTGGCAATGGTATATCAGGCTTTAAGGGAAGTTTATCAATAATCTCCTTTGCAAGTCGTTTGCGTTCATCAAACACTCTATTGAGATAGTCTTCTTTTGACTCAGGAGTATGCTCATCTAACTTCAATCCTTTTTGGATCATTTGCTGTAATGTGGAGGTACTAGCAACAAATTGAGTTGCATCATTAATATGGCGGCCAAGCACCTCATTTACATCTTCATTATCGGGATTTTTGCTGATTTTATTCATA
Organism: uncultured Candidatus Saccharibacteria bacterium; assembly: GCA_964615445.1. GTDB lineage: Bacteria > Patescibacteriota > Saccharimonadia > Saccharimonadales > Saccharimonadaceae > JALRBM01. The sequence continues at coordinate 814 of CAZTOK010000025.1, forward strand.
CTTTGAGTGCTTGGCACCAGATACTATAGGCTTTCTGGAAGCTTGCGGCTTCGTCCGCATTAAATTTAGCTCGGATTGCCTCGAGATCTTTTACTTTGTCACGTGCTTTTTGTGATCCAGCGTAAAGCTCAGGATTTGCTACAAAATAGCTCAGCCTATTCTGCTGGCTTTTTGTAAGTTTTGATTCGGCCTTGGACACAGACTCGTTTTTTGCAGCCGCAACGTGATGACTAGCCACGGGAGCTTGCACTGGTTTGTGAACAGGAGCCACCCTGGGTATTTGTGGCTTAGTGGCTTCATCCTCGGGCTTCCAACTTCTTGAATAACTACAGCCGTAGGCAAAATTGGAGCAACCATAAAATTTAAATGCCCTTCCGAACGAACGACCAGACCGAAGGATCAGCTCGCCATTATGACACTGAGGGCATTTTAGCTCGCGTCCTTCGTGTCCATCCTGCAATTCTTTGATGAATTTTGATTTGCGGTAGCGATCTGCGATGAATGTGACATGACGTTTTGTTCTCGTCATAGCCACATAGAATAAACGACGCTCTTCGCCATTTTCAAACTGGTCAGCTGAGCTCAATAGGAGGTTCAGTATAGGATCATCTGCTTTGCCAGATGGGAAGCCATATTTGCCACTATTACAGTTAATGATGATTGCAAAGTCGGCTTCAAGACCTTTAGACCTATGCGCTGTAACAAATTCTAGATTCAGCGTTTGACCCTTGAATGCACCGTCGGGAAAAGTGTATTTTATATGACCGTTCGTAAAGTTAATTGTAAATTCTTTGTTCCGGTTTTGAATACGCTTAAGGTCAAAATTATACCGACCTATAATATAGACTTCACTTTCAGGATTAAGGCCGTGCTCTGTCATTTGATTAATGGCATCGATTACTGCTTGTGTATCATCGTCGGAGCCTTCCGATTCAATAATACTATGTGACGTCGGTGGTGCTCCATCAGGCGCACGCAGCTGCTTAGGCGATTGGTTGGGGTTCTTTAATATAAACTCGGAGCTCACTGTAATGAGTGGATCGTTGAATCGGTAAGTCGTCTCAATACGAGCCTTGTGGGTAAAGCCAAAGTGCTTTTCAAAGTCGCGGAACAATGCAATATCACTACCTGTAAACCTATAAATTGATTGCCAGTCATCACCAACACAATAAAACTTAACATCTGGATTCTGCTTTCGAATAGCCTGTAAGATTCTGTAGCGACCAAATGATAAATCTTGGAACTCATCAATAATTACATACTGTAGAGGGCAATAGAAGTCACCGTCTTCGATGTATTGAGTGGCTCTTGTAATCATGTCATTGAAATCAATCTCACCATTATTCCGAAGGTTGTCTTCATATAAATCAAAGATAGGCTCAAAAACATCAAGAAATAGCTTTGCTCTCTCTTTTAGAAAATCATTAGATTCACTTTGCTCATTGATGTCCCTGGCCCCTTGTACAGAATATCCGTTAGACTTAAGCAGGCTTAGAAATGTCTGGCACAGCTCCACAAAGGCGTCTACTTGGTCTTTGCCTGAGTCTTGGATGACTTTCCATATTTCATCATCAGTCATCGGCTTAAGCTTTACACCTGCGGCAATCAAGTTTGCTCTGAGCTCATCCAGTAGCGTTCCCTCCCTAGACTGATACGAAAAGGTCTCGACTAATTTGGTCCCATTTTGCTGATGCACGCGGCGTTTCCAATCGCGTAGCCTACCGTAGCGTCGTGTTGCTTCGTAATGCGACTCTTTTGGTCCTGCAAAAAACTTTGGTACATTTCCGTCACGATCAATACCCAAGTGTTCAATATAGACTTCGCCATTTTCAGTCGCGAGCGTAAAGTCAGGTTTGTAACTTTTCTTTCTGCCAAATTGAGCGTATGGGTGTTCATACTGCTTCTCGTATTCGTACTCTACTCTGTTGAAGATAAGAAAGTTCGCAATAATACATTCTTCGATGCTTTTTACTGTTTCGTTTCGATACGTCTCACGACCTTGGTACGGGATCTTTATCTTCTTATATGTATTAAAGTTTTGGTCTTTAAGATATTGGATGTAATCACCAAGTGAATCGAACTCGAATTGTGATTTGGGGATCTTAATATAGTTTAAAAAGAAGCTATTGAGCAATGTTAGATAAGCAGGATCTTTACACAGATGCTCAATGAACGAGCGGAGCAATTTATTGTTATCTTGGCCATCAAAAATCTTTGGTTTTCTGTGCTCTACAGATTGCAAAACAGTAAGTCCGAAAGCGTGAAATGTCTGTGGCTTAATGCCTTTAACATTAATTTTTTCTTTGAGCGATACTGCTGATTTATTTGTAAAAGATATGGGCAAAATAGCATCCGCTTCAACATGGAGTGCTTCAAGAAGGTATTTAACCTTGCCTACAATAGTAAGTGTTTTACCAGAGCCAGCTCCTGCAATCACAAGGCTATTGTCTTCATCAGCAATAACTGCCCTGCGTTGTTGTTCATCAAGCGGATAGCCACCAATATCGTCAAACAAACTAGCTCTTCGTACCAATTCTTTTTCGAGGAATGCGTGATTTGCAGCCTCTCGATGAGATTCAAAGTCTGTTATTAGCTTTTTGAGTAAATATACCTGATATAAATTGAGAGGATTTACATACGTCTTTAATTTATCAGCAAATACTGTTGGGTATACTTTTTCGGCTTTTTCTGTCTCGTCACTTGCAGTCTTGTGGGACATGTATCTGTCCTGAGCAACAAGGCCTTGCAAGTGTTGCCGGGCCACTCTGAATGTATGTGCGCGCATCTAACTCTATAATACATGTTACCCGCAAATAATATTGTAATTTTAAATTCGTGCGCTTAGTCTATTTGCCAATGTTCTCTAGTACGTATGGCAATACCTTTACGAATAGCTCCCAGCTCTTTTCCATCAAATTTTTTAGAATGCCTTTTGTTTTTGCGACATTCTGTTGAGTTTCAAGCGAGTCTCGTAGCTCCTCCAATAGCGTGCGGAGCTCATCATCCATAGTTGACTCCATGAGCTGTTGAATCGGAGTTACGTTAACATTTAGCGTCTGGTTTTGCTGAACCGTAACTACTATAGGAGCTGTTTTCTCTTTTGGTATATCATCGAATCCGTATTCTTGCTCAAGCCGACTTATGAGTGCACCTGCCTTTGTACGCGCCATTGATATATTGGTGTAGTGTTCGTTCATTTTAGAATCATGTTCAATCTTGAATCGATCGTAATTAGTGCCTGCAACTTGGCTCAAATCATCTACTGCGAAGTTGTAGTGTTCTGCAATGGGCCAGCGAAGAGCCCTACCGGGTGCTTCAGATGGCATCTCCCTAAGAATACCCTTAACTTCACCGTAGATACTTTTAATTCTTTGGATTTGGATTTCAGCCATATATTCATTGTAAATGATTAGCTTATGCAATTGCTTCCCGTTTATAATAAAGTCATGAACATACCTGTCTACCTATCATCCGTTACACCGCACTGGCAGCCACAAAATGAAAGTGACATACAAACAGCTATCGATGATAGCTTACTCGAGGAAACACATTACCTAGACGTCAAGCGTGAAATAGAATCCGGCTCAAAAGCTAACAAAGAGTTGGCACGTGATCTCGCCTCATTCGCTATTGATGGCGGCACCCTACTCATTGGTATTCACGAGGACAAGGCCACTAATACTCTCAGCTTGGCCCCTCAAGCGCTCAAAGGTCTACCAGAGCGTATTGAGCAAATAGCAAGAAGTATTGTAGACCAGCCGCTTGAGGTAATAACTCAGCCCATAGCGTCTACTGAGGATGTTGAGAAAGGTTATGTGCTAGTTCACGTGCCGCCAAGCTCTGTAGCACCACACATGGTAGAAAATAAATACATTGGCCGTGGGGACAAGACTAAAATATATTTATCTGACGCAGAAGTCACTAGATTACACGACCGACGTAATGCGTCAATGAAAGATGGCGCTAAGTTAATGCGTCATGAGTTTAGCCTCGATCCTATACCTCTGGACAAACGTAAAAATGCACACCTTTTTGTGCTTGCAGAACCTCTGCCTGGCCGAGAAGAAATGCTACTGAGCCTGTTAAGTGGCGTTAATGCAGGTCAAAAGTTAGCTCAATTCCAAAAAGCTGCGTATAGTAACGATGTTAGACAAGTTATTGATGTAAGTGGTATCGCTCCTGAACTAATCAGGGCATATGAATTCGTTAGACGGTCGAGAGGTGCTGCGCTTACCTCAGCGCTAGTACATGAAGATGAGAATGACGCTGTGGAGATGGAAGTGCATGAAGATGGCGGCCTGCGGTTATTTATGGGACGTTTTAGCGACTTGCATGAAGATACAAACGTCATATTTGAAAATGCTAGCGTTATCTACGTTCGACAACTCATTGCACTGACAGTTGCTGCCGCCGAGGAAGCAGGGTATTTTGGCAACTGGATACTCGGCGCAGGGGCGACTAATCTAAAAGGCAAATGTGCGTACCAGCTAGCAAGATCATATATCAGCGATCGAGCCAAACAGCCTTACGACTCAGATGAGTATATTCGCACAAGCCTAGTTACCTACGCGGAGTTAAAACAATCGCCGGGACAAGTCACAGAACGTTTAACGGGCAAGCTTTTACGATCTTTAGGCATGTACGACCAATATGTACACGCTCTAAAAGATTAGCATCCGAAATTGTACGCTAGCTTAGTGGTCACTTGTCGTATCTTTACGTAAGATTTTAATATGAACGATTCAGAAAAGAGCTTTTTGAAAGCATTTGGCGCATCTGTCGCATCAGCTCGTATGGCAAAGAGCTTAACCCAGAAGCAACTTGCCTATAGGGTAAATATAGCACCTGCATATCTTGCTTCAATTGAGACTGGTCGACGTTGGCCGCATTTATCAATCATACACGGTATTGCCGACGAGCTGGACACGACACTACACAAGATTATATTTGATGCTGGCACCCGAGGTCAGCATGGATAATGCCGACATAAAAGCACCTGACGCTCTTGATAATTTTCTTGATGAAATCGATAAGCAAGCGCAGAAGGATGGGTATCCACCGAATATTGTACGCAATATGCGGCACAATCCCGAAATGATGGACATAATCATTAGAATAATAGGTGCCGAACTTCAAGCTAGCAAAGAAGCTAGACCAAAGGATGACAGCAAGCCGCCATATCCTACGCTACTCCGTTAAGCCATAGGTCAGTTATGGTCATCACCTCTGTGTCCGTTAGCCCTGCCTTACGGGTTATTTGCGGCAAGAGTGGCCCCGTTGACATGTGGATAATAGGGCCGACGGCAGCCTTTACCCTTGCCTCGTCCCAGTTGTGAACATGTTTGAGCGCGTCAACAATGGCAGCCATTTTTTCCCAAACTCCAATTTCTCTTTCTGGATGCATATCTCTCCGAAAACTTTCGAGAGTTTCATCAAATGAAAATGAAAGGTAATTTGCAAAAGCTCGATGAATAAGTAAGATGCGATTGACGAGTGCGTCTGGCAGTTTCTCGTGACGAATAGGGCCACGTTTTAAGTCGGATATTTTACCCAGTACCATCTTGGGACGTGCTAGGTCATACAGCTCTGATGCCGTCTCGGAGGCATTACTAGTTGTTGTTTTTTCAATAATCTGATCTGATAGCTCTTTTAGGGTAGCTTTCAGGTCCTCAAGTGCTTTCTGACCATCATCCTTATCCTCCCTTAGGGCCTCCACCTCAGCAGAAAGCTTTTGCAAGAACTCACTGTCGTTAACACCACCTCCGTACATCGCTTCAACTCTGCCATACCACCAATCACGCATTTCGCGTATTTGTTTACGCTTGATCGGATTGGCGCCAAAGTCCTCGTGACAAGACGGGCACAGTGGTGCCGCATTATCGATCACATCTGGGCCATTCTCTTCTTGAGGAATAATGTGGTGGACTTCTATGCCAATTTTCTGACAACGGCAGCAACGGAAAGCTGCTTTTTGTCGAACTTCTTGTTTTAAAGTCTCTGTAAACGCCATGCGTCAATAATACCAGAATACCTGCCTTTCCGTACCCGTTAGGTGGTTGCAAGTAGACCACTCTCAACAAAACTATACTGTCCGTTTCTAGAGATAATTATATGATCGCATAGCTCAACGCCTAAAATCTGACCGGCAGCAACTAGCTGCTGTGTCATCGCAATATCCTGGTCGCTGGGCTCGGCATTTCCCGACGGGTGGTTGTGCGCCACGATGATGCAAGCTGCTCGATCCTGCAAAGGGCCAGCAAATACCTCACGAGGATGCGCGAGTACTTTATCAAGCAAGCCAATTGTCACAACGCGCCGCTTAATCACACGCATTCCAGCATCCAAAGACAGGCACACCAAATGCTCCTGCTTCTTGTTACGGATGAATCCGAAGTAAGGCAGCATATCAGTGGTGCAATATAAGGATTTATCTTTGTCCATAAAAAACTACGAGGCTGTTTCGGGGCATCCAGCTTGTCATCAGATGTAAATATTCTCTTGGAAAGTCATAGGTTACGAATAGTGTTGAGCAGGCAGGTGCTAAACGTGCTAAATTATCGGCAGTAGCGAATAGCACATTGCAACTAACTTCATCGACGCGCCCAGTGGCGAACTTCAATGACCGCAGACGATGCAATTCGTTAGTGAGCCGCATGATCCGCTCCGCTTTTAGCGTCCGCGACCGCTCAATCATTGTTAATCTGATAATCCGCATCCATTGTTTACGAACCGCCGAAAGTGAACTAACGGGCTTCTCAGCAGCTACCACAACCATGCCATATAGTGACCGTTCTGCTATTTGTTGTGCCAAGTCTCGAGATATCGAAATATTCTTAGGTTGGCGATATTGGCTGCTAAGTCCGTACATGTTCACCCTCGCATCTGCCAGATTTTGGGCAAAATAAATACAGCCTCGCGGCTGCATGCTTTGCCGTTCGCAATCTAGCTTAGGTTGATTTTATTCGGAGAAACACAAAACCCGCCGCTAGCGAGCTTGCGCTCCATGTCCGTTTCCAGGCATGACCACAGTAGATACTAACGACGGGATTAGTACTACTGTGGATTTTAGACCATGCTTTTGCAAGCAAAAGTTTAGGCCTCTAAATTGTCCGCTCCTGGCGGAGCTCATCTTCATAGTATGACAAAGTTTCCAGCAAATCAAGCCTTTTACAGATCAAATGCTATTTATTGACTGTAGAGCTATTGGCATCTTCTTATTACGCTAGAGATAATATGTCTAAAGCACTACGGAATAAATTTGGCAAACAAGTTCGCAACCTCCGCCGCGACCGCGGCTGGTCGCAAGAAGACCTCGCAGACTACTCAGGCGTGCACCGCACTTACATTGGCGCAATCGAGCGTGGTGAGCAAAACGTGTCGATCGACAACATCATCAAGCTCGCAAAAGCGTTTAGTATCTCACTCGAGCAGTTGTTCAAAGGGCTATAATTTACAGTGAAACAACGAAAGTCGAAATGTCTTTGTTGAATACTGTTTTGTTGTGTGTTCTATAAGTAATTTCTTCGAGCATCCTGGCACCCTTAATATTCCAGGATATAAAGCTATTCTGTTCATTTTTATCTAAAAGAAATTCAGCTATTAATTTTATAGTCTGATCCGCTGGTGTAGGCTTTGCTTGGCTAACCATCTTCTTTAGCATACTATTGTATTTTGCCTGAATATTTTCATCAATATAGGGACAGTTGCTAAATATTAAGAGATACCAAAATTCTCTATACTGCATTTCATTACGTTCTTTACGAACTGAGCTATGCTTCTCTATTAGGATATTGTTTACTTCTGCAGAGACCTGCTGCATCAACTTACTATTGTACTTACAATAGGATAAGTAGGTGGCGAGAGCTACGGGATCGTCAGCAGCTTTGATATGTTCAAAAATTTTCTCTTCAAACTGTAAGCTAAAATGCACGTCAAGCTCGTCAAAAGCAACTAAGAGATTTATATAGTCACTATAATTTTGCGTTACTATAGTTTGTTCATATTTATGAACGATGGACTGCAGGTTTCTGGAAGATTTTAAATCTACTTCACTATGGCAATAATATAATACTGAGATTAGCTTCTGCGTATTTTTAAAGTTTATCGAGTGACAGTAGACATAGAAGGCAAACTCAAGCAGGGATGCAATTGATTTATGAGTTGTAGTCTTGAAAAATGTATACTTGCGGTTTTTTCCAGCCATAGAGTTCACCAGAACGCTCATAATATAGTTTGTAACTGTTACCGTATGAGACTTATGAGTTGCAATTAAATACTCGAAATCACCTACAAGCCGCCTAAAATCATTATAGCCGGAAGCTAATTGGAAAGCTTCATCAGCATTAGCTATCGTCTTATTAGTACGAAATACTTGAAGCAACTTATCTTTATAGCGTTCGACATCATTAATCCAGTTGCCCCTAAAATATGGAGTAATTTGCTTGTCGATCTTGAGCTGGTTCAATTCAAGTAAATATGTCCGCGCTTTATCATCTATGGTCTTAATTATTAGCGCCTGTGTATTCTCATCATTTGTAAAGACGTATGTGTCGTCTACAAATCTCATCATCTCGTAATGCTCGCCCTGTCTCAAGCCTAATTGAAGCAAATGAGAACAAACTTCTTTATCTATTTGTTGCAGGAGTATCTCCACGATCATCCTTGAAAACTCTGGACCAACTAAAACTCCGTTTGATGATGCACCATTAATGTTTTGAAGAATCCTATCGATAACAGCATGTAGGCTAGAGTTCATAAAACCCTTCGAGTCTACGACGTCTCTTGTAACTATCCACTTATACGAATGAGAATATATCGAATCAAAGCAACGCTTAAAGTCTAACTTGCATAGAAGTCTATAGTTAAGATTCGCCTGGCTCCATCGAGGGCTTCTCTCGAGATCAATTACGTGGTGGAAGGGCGCAATATCAAAAAAGCGGCCTGTCTGTTCCACGACCTTCTTGCTTCTTCTATTTCGCTTGTACTGATAATCAATGAGCGCCGTACGATTTTTAGTCTTATAAACTAGATCGTTATTTCGCCTATGGAATCTAACTGAATACGGCGGATTATCAAACGTATTTAGAATATCCTTCTGGTAAAGACTTATGAAGAAATACATATTCAAAGCAGATACAGGCTGAGGAATACTCATTTTCCTTAGACTATAACCATCAGCCTTTACGATATTAAATGTCAGTGGTGTCGCTAACCAGCTTCTAAAGCTTCCGTCCTTGCCGAATGGCACTACATCTCTAAAAGTATTGACATCTTTATCTTTGAGCAAGCCAACAATCATGTCGGTCTGCTTTTTATTTTTATGTAAGTAGTTATAGAGGTAGGAATAAGTAAAAAGCTCTGATATTTCAACCGGAGTCGTGTCAGTCAGCAAATAGTCAAGCGTGTCTCTTCGGAGGTTTTTCACGAGTATAAATTGTCCTAATTTTATTATATACTATCTGTAAGGAATTTAATGCAGGCCAACGTGATTACCCCGGTCTTCACTGCCAGCTTGAGGTATATTCTGAGACGTTGACTATCTTCGTGATAGCTAACACACATCATCGACAGCGAACACCTCGGTGTCAACTGTTAACGGATGCGAGTATATTCTCGCCCGACAATCGCACACTCTCGAGTGTGCGATTGCTTTAATAGCCAGCTTTTACAGCAATAAGATAATCCTTTACTAGATAGTCGTATTTTTTGTCAGGCCGAGGAACGATACCTATTTTATTTAGCTCGTCTAAAAGAACGTTTTGCGGCGTACCTATAAGTTCGTTAAAAATCATGGCACGGTTATTCATCATATTCGCATAGAGTGAATATCTTGAATTCAGCAAATAATATGGTGGTGTAAAGCCCGCATTCCTAAAGGCAATTATGTAGATTTCTTTCAAGAATTTAGTAGTCCTACGATCAATATGCTTATTGTAATCTTTTAGCCTATTATAGTTGGCAATAATACCCTTAGATACCCATACCCCTTTATGCTTTGCTGAAGGCGCGTAAAAAACAACTCGTGAAGAATGTGCTTTTATCATATGTCTGACTAACTCTTCTGAGAAGGGATGACCAGGCTTGTAGTTGTCCTTGACGAGCTTATTTATTTTCTCCTGATATTTGCTCTGCTTTCGTTGAGTTATACCGATATTAATCGTTTTAAAGTCACTCTTAATAAAGAATTCGTAGCCTAAGAAATCGAACGAGCAATCGCTTGTCGTATGACGTCTGTTAATTACGGTAAATTTCTTCTCACTTATCTTAACCTTATTCTTAGACTGAGTGTTTTGAAAAACATCTTCAATGGTTTGGTCGAGGATCTTTCGAAACTGTTTCTTAGGAATATACTTATTCAAGACAACTATCCCATCGTCTACGTACCTCGCGTAATAAATTAAGCCATACGAGGACAATCTTGATCTGATAGCTTCATCTAAGTCACGCGAAACCATTTCAACAAAATAATTAAACACTGGAAGGCCAGCAACGCAGTAAGGATTAGAGGCGCAGATTAAGTCTAGATAATCTTTATCTGCTCTTGATAAACGACTATTTTGAATGTATTTCGCATAGACATATTCAGTAGAAATACTATAGAAATAATTCTTTAAGTCAAATTTTACTATTGTGAAATCTTGCAAGCTGCGTACGACTCGAAGTTTATCAAATAATTCGTCAATGATTTTATTACGGTTGGTGAAAGAAACTTTAAAAGCTCTTTTTAACTGATGTTTCAGGTGTAAGAGAATTACATTTTCTGGGCTTAGTTCTGGAAATTGGGTTACTAAACGTCCATCATAGTTTCGGTATGTGTTAGACGAAAAGTCTAAAGAGTTACGAGTTATTTTGTCTCCAATGGAAACAATCTCTGGGCTATCTGGCTTCAGTTTGTATCTTCGGGCCAGCCTGTTTTTTGATATCACCTCATATGTATCTATCATCGATCCTTTAATTATATGGCAAAATGTGGAATAACAGTAATATACAGGCTATCTCCTGTTGCCGTATGCCTTCAAACGGTCCGCTCGGTGTTGTAAAATGTCGCTGACCTCTTGATTGCTGCTCAAAAGCAGCATTATTATACCCATACCAACGTTTGCTGCTTTCCGGCAGCATGTAAGCGAAAGGAGGGTATATGAGCCGAACATTTCACCATAGGAAGCGAAATAACAAGGAGCAGCGCATTCGAGCTCACGGTATCAAGCGAACAAAGCCTGATCTCCGGCGCTTGGGCCGCGCCCTCATTGAACTCGCTGAAGCGGAACTCGAAAAAGAAGCTCGTGCACAGCACAAAAGCACGAAGCAAAAGAAGAACCGAAAGGCCAGCTCATGAGCTCGGCCTTTCTTTCAAAATACACGTCACTTATCTGGTACGAGCTTGGCTGGCCAGGCGAAGTTGATGTTAAATCCGTAAATGCTTGGCTGCAATCAATGAGTGGCAGCGATTCGAGCAATGGCGCACGCTTTGTCGTTGTTTGCAGTAACAACGAAGTGCATCACTATTTTGGTGCACCAAAGCAATATGCAGATGAGCTCATGCACTTTATCCGTACATTCTTGCCTGACGTCGAGATAATCCGCCAAGAAAAGCCGCTCGATATTCGCCTAACCCTGATTGGTTCTTTGCGGGTATCGCCGCTCACACGACCACTCAGTAGGGTTAGTCCTGAAACCGTAAGCCACGCGATATTAAACAATACAGCCAGCCTCGGCCCGAATGAACGCATCGCATTTACGTGGATGCTTGGGCCACGAGTTGCGCCAAAGTTCATCAATAACAAGAGCACTGCATTTCGTGCCTTAACTATCGGCGGAATGCTTCTTGAAGCTTTAGTGCGGCCACCACAACCGCTCGACGGCACAGAGCGAAAAGCGCAGCGTGACAAGCAAAGTACACCTGGCTGGAAAGCGATGAGCTACATTGCCGTTAAAGCTGCCGACCGTAAGCGTGCAGGTAGGTTGCTGAGCCAAGTGCTCGGTACTGTTCGAGCAGCAGAAGCGCCAGGCGTGCACATTTCGATGCGCCGTATACCGAACAAGCGTTTTGATATGAGTGAGTCGCCTTGGCTGTGGCCGATCACCGTTAACGTCAACGAGCTAACAGGTTTACTTGCATGGCCACTTGGTGAACGGGTGCTTCCTGGTATTACGAGGATTACGAGTAAGCGGTTGCCTGTACGCGCGATCGTTCCAAGCAGCAAGCGCATCATTGCCCAGAGTAACATTCCTGGTAGCAATGTCATGCTAACCCAGAGCCCCAAAGATGCGTTGATGCACACGCACGTTCTTGGACCAACCGGCGTCGGTAAAAGCACGCTGCTACTCAATATGATCTGCCAAGATATGCAATCAAGTGCACCAGTTATCGTCGTCGATCCAAAAGGTGATCTTGTACAAGACGTCCTGGAGCGTGTACCAGAAAAACGACGCAATGATGTAATCCTGCTTGATCCAAGCGACACGAAACGACCCGTCGGGCTTAATCCACTCGCTAGAAGCGGACAACCCAGCAGCTTGATCGCAGATGATATTCTCTCGATCTTCCACGGATTATACGGCTCGTACTTCGGGCCACGCACACAAGACATCCTGCACGCTGGCTTACTGACACTGGCTAGCAATCCAGGTATGAGTTTGTGTACGTTGCCAATTCTGTACACGAATCCAGCATTCCGTTACCGGCTCGTTAGCCGCCTGAATGATCCGTTAGGTCTGGAGGGCTTCTGGCGCTGGTTTGACACTATTTCGGCAGCTGAACGAAACAACGTGCTCGCACCAGTCATGAACAAGCTACGCGCTTTCTTGTTGCGCCCTGCAATGCGACGCGTCATTGGCCAGCCACGGCCTAAGTTCATGATGGAGCACGTCTTTACGAACCGCAAAATACTGCTCGTAAACCTAGCAAAAGGTCAGCTTGGTGCAGAAACAGCAAAGCTCTTCGGGTCGCTGGTCGTATCTCAAATCTGGCAAGCCATACAATCACGCGGCAATATCCCACAAAGCAGTCGCACCCCAGCATTTGTGTATATAGATGAGGTGCAAGACTACTTGCACCTGCCAACTGATATTGGCGATGTACTCGCCCAGTCCCGTGGCTTCGGCGTCGGACTTATCATGGCGCACCAACACCTCAGCCAGCTACCGACGGAACTTAAGGCAGGTGTCCTAGCGAATGCCCGCTCTAAGATTTGCTTCCAGCTTAGTCACGACGACGCAGTTGCCATGACGCGTAATAGCAAGCTACTTAGTCCGTCAGACTTTGAACACCTTGGCCGCTACAACATCTACAGCCGATTAGTCGCAAACGGTGAAGTTCTGCCGTGGGCCAGCGGTCGCACTACAGCGCCACCAAAACCTAAAAGCATACCGGATGAGATACGCGCACTATCCCGCGAAAAGTACGGCATGGATATGGCAGATGTTGAAATAGCGCTTGGCGGCACTATTGCTGGTGAGTTCATGCCACCTAAACGCGTTATCGGGCGTAAGAAGATCGGAGAACAGCCATGAACTGCTCTCCACGTCCGGTCGGTAGTCCGTTCATGTTGTCAGAAAATGGGCCGCTACCACCTGAAGAACGTGAAATCTTAGTGTGGACTCTTTGCATCTTAGGAGTGATGTATGGGTAGGCCAAACGTCGAGACGACACCTCGTTGGATTATCGAGCATTTGAGCGAACGTGATCTAGAAATTGTACGAATGGTCGGTCAGTTCAAATTAGCGAGTACGTTGCAAATTCAAAGGGTATATTTTGCTAATATGCGCACCATGTCAACGGGTGCAAGATTGTGCCGTCGGGTATTAGAGCGGTTGGTACGCGACAAAGTACTTACCAGATTAGAGCGAAGAATTGGCGGTGTCCGTGCTGGTTCGGCATCATTTATATATGCGCTAGGTTCTGTCGGCCAACAAATCGAGTCAGACTATAAGCCGCACAAATACAGCCGTGAGCCAAGCGAAATGTTTGTCGATCATACGCTAGCTATTACCGAAATATATGTGAAGCTCCGTGAGAGCACCGTAGCTATTGCGGATTTTGAGAGCGAACCAACATGCTGGCGACCGTATGGTTTTGCGTATGGTGGTAAAGAAGTACTGAAGCCTGACTTGTTCACCAAATTACAGCACGGCTACGAAGAGCTAAACTGGTTTGTGGAGGTAGACCGTGCTACCGAGCACCGCGAAGCGATCAACCGTAAACTCAAAGCCTACGTTGAATACTTCAATACGAGTATTGAGCAGTCTAAATACGAGGTATTTCCACAAGTGCTCTGGGTTGTACCAGACGAGAAGCGCAAGCAATGGCTCGAACAGCTTATTAAGCCGTTTAACAAACAGATTGAGGACTTGTTTGCAGTCTGCACAGAGAGCAACGCAATCGAAACGCTACGTGATGATGTTCCACCATAGCTCCGACTACTTATATGTCTTAAGAATACGTCTTAGATTTGCGCCATCGTCCGTAAAGCCTGCATCGAAGTTCGGCTGGACATGACTCATGTGACCCATCTGCACAGACTGCCCGAGTGCTCGATTGATCTGCTCGTAAATGTTCTGCATGTCGAGCGCCTTCTTGATGCCACTATTGACCAAGCCTTGACTCGTATAGCGGTCTTGGTTCTGTAGGCCAATTAAATCGCTAAGGTACGTTTTGTCGATCATTTCACAAAGCCGTACAAACTCGTCAATCTTCATGTCTTCGGCAACGTATGCACGGAAGACTTTGGCCAGCATCGGTGCTTTCTCAGAAGTCGCGATGCTATCCAAGATTTCAATCAGCGTTACACCAAGCCGCTGACGTTCTTTGGGATTTTCGGCAAGTTTTTGTTCAAACTTCTCACGCTGCTCTGTTGTGATCTTAGATGTTTCAAACAGAAATTTGAGAATCTTACGGGCATAGAGCTTGTCCTTAATGCTCATCACGCCCTTAACACCGTTGACAATATAGGAGATGATTGGCACGCTCTTCAATGCCTCGTTATTGGCAAGGTCAAGGCCTGCATCAAGTAGGCTCTCACCGGCTTCAATACTAAGCTCTTCAATGCCAGGACTGCCAACAGATTGGATAAGGCTTTCGGGAAGTGATTCGGGTTCATGATTTTGCTGCATGCCTACATTATACCGCCAAGGTATTGTGATATGCACAATTTGCTGTTTTCGAGCAGCAGTTGGGCGTACAATGAAGATTGACACGAAACAGGAGCCGCATGAACAAAGAGAGTGATATACAAAAACTAGGGGCAATATTGAAAGCGAAACGCGAAGAACGTAAGCTCAGCACCCGCGCTCTTGGCGCCCTAGCTGGCGTCGATGACAGTACTATCGTGCGGCTCGAAAACGGCACACGATCAGCTCCACGTCCCGATGTGTTAGCAAGAGTGGCTAACGCCCTGGAGCTCTCCCTAGCTGATTTATATACACTAGCAGGCTACGCCGTTCCAAAGGATCTTCCTAGCCTTCCAGCGTATCTCCGCGTCAAATACGGTAACTTGCCGCAAGCGGCTCAAGACGAATTAAGCGAACACCTAAACTATTTAAACGAAAAATACGGCATTGACCATAATGGTCCAAAGCCAGGAGAAGACGAAGCATAGAACTTTACATTTAAACCACGAGGAAAGGAGGTAGCTATGGACTACAGCCTAACACAAGAGAATAGAGAGCTCAGCACTCTAGCCACTCTCCGAAACCTCGTGCCACAACGCCCACTTCGATATCAAGAAGCTTTACGCATTGCAGAACTGCAAGCGAATCGTTTTCGTGAACTTTTACAGATAACCACACCAGCGTTTCCGCACGAGGCTATTATGGAACTACCCAAAATTGAGGTAGTGTACGATTTTGATATAAACGTTTCTGGTTCCGCTCACTGGAGCGGTAAACATTGGATCATCGTGATTAACGCTCACGAAGACCCTATTCGCCAACGATTCAGCTTGGCTCACGAATTCAAACACATACTCGATCACTATGCAAAGCACTTTTTGTATCGGGGCTCTTCGAAGTATTCCGCAGCAGAAGAGGCCGAACGTGTGGCCGATTTTTTTGCCGGTTGTTTACTGATGCCTAAGGCACATCTTAAGCGCCTGTACTATCAAGGCACGCAAATACCGACCGAGCTCAGCAAGCACTTTGGCACCTCTGCAAAAGCCATAAATTGTCGCCTCAAACAGACAGGCATAATCGAGAAAACAAAAAGCTGTGCAAAATGGCATGCAAACTTAGGGAACGTGCGCTATAATCAGCCCGCAAATGTAGGAGTGGGTGTATGAGCGAGCAGATTTATAGCAGCGCAGTAATCTATTTGCGCGTCAGTACCAAAGAGCAAGCACAAAAAGGCGGCGAGGCTGAGGGGTATTCTATACCCGCTCAGCGTGCAGCCTGTATTCGCAAAGCAGAAAGTCTTGGCGCTAAGGTCGCGGAAGAGTTTGTTGACGCGGGTGAATCCGCCAAGACAAGTGCACGGCCCCAGCTTCGGGCTATGCTTACGCGCCTCGAAGAAGGCGGCGTCCAGTATGTGATAGTCCATAAAGTTGACCGCCTAGCGCGCAACCGCGTTGACGACGTTGCAATAAGCATTGCGATTAAAAAGGCGGGCGCGAAGCTCGTGTCGGTGAGCGAGAATATCGACGAAACACCTTCTGGCCACCTGATGCACGGCATTATGTCTTCGATCGCCGAATTCTATTCCCAGAATCTCGCGAACGAAGTTATGAAAGGCATGTCTCAAAAAGCTCGCAAAGGTGGAACTCTTGGTAAAGCCCCTATTGGATATATCAATGTTCCAAAAACGGTAAACAATGCCCGCATGTCTACCGTGCAGGTTGATGAAGTCCGCGGACCGCTGATTCAATGGGCATTTCAAGCATACTCTACCGGTTACTATTCGCTCACATCATTAACTGACATGTTAGCCGCTAAGGGTTTATTAAAACCTGCTTTCAAAAATCGCCCACCTGCTCCATTGGGCCGTTCGCAAGTACACAGATTGCTCCAGAATAAGTATTACATGGGCAAAATGACGTGGAACGGTGCCGAGTACGATGGAGCTCACACTCCCCTTGTCTCATATGCGACGTTTCAAAAAGTTCAAGATATACTACTGGGCCATCGTCTAGCTGGCGATAGACACCGCGAACACAACCACTATTTACGTGGCAGTATATGGTGCCGAGAATGTAATAGCAGACTATGTTTTAGCCAAACGATCAATCGCCACAATGTAGCCTATGATTACTTCTTTTGTGCTGGCCGTAAAATGCGCAAAGATTGCGGTATCACGTATCTGTCTGCAGAAACGATTGAAGAGAAAATCACCGATGAATGGCGACACATCCAGATTGACTCCAAGTATCTTGCTATACTTCGAGCTGTCATTCTTGAAGAGCTAAAACAGATACATAGTGACTCGAAACAATTGAAAAATGGAGCCGAAGAACAGCGAAACAGAATCATGAAGGAGCAGCAAAAATTGCTCGAAGCACATTACGCTGATGCGATTCCCCTTCACCTTCTAAAAAAGGAGCAAGACCGCTTAGCTTCAGAACTTGATGAAGTCGAGCGAGCGCTAGCCAATAACAAATTAGTCATTGAAAATGTCGAAAAGAATCTTGATAAATGCCTAGAGCTCGTCAAAGACTGTTTTAACGCATACAAACTTTCCAAAGATAACGGTAAGCGCCTAATGAACCAAGCCGTATTCAAGCAGATTTTAATTGATAGAGATGGTATAGATGTTGAGCTTCAGGAACATGTCGGAGCTCTGCTAGCCGTGAATATATTAGAGCCGCTTGATACCAAAGAGAGTCCGTTAAGTTCGGACTCTCTTTTTAAGAACTATCAGTGGTCAGACGGCGTTCCCCGCTGGCTAAAAGATGGCGATTGGTGGGATCAATTACAGGTTTTAGACCTTGAAAAAGAAAAATCCAACCTTCGCGCTTCCTTTGAAAAGATTGGCTTGGGTTGGAATAAGTCTAATTTGGTGCGGGTCAGGGGACTCTAACCCCTGGCCTCATCCTTGGCAAGGATGCGCT
>CAZTOK010000026.1:0-18842 GCA_964615445.1 uncultured Candidatus Saccharibacteria bacterium
CTATCACTGTTTTTGCTGCCTCCATTAACGATAATTATAGCAAGAAGTTAGAGTCTTATCCGTATGAGTAATAAAACGCCGATTTGCTCGACGTTCTATAGAGGCCATGTTGTAGTGACGTGAACACATATAAGCTTCAGGGTCCGGCCGAGCAGTTCAATTTAGCTGGCGGCTTACTTAGCTAAAGACTTTGTCAGCTATGAGTCTTGCGGCTTCATCCAGATCATAATTATCTTTGAACATAATATCAGCCTGAATTACTTGATATAACTGCTGATGCTGATTTTGATAAAAATCCAAAACACTTAATACATGTGATACCTTATCGCCTTCACGGTTATGCAACCGATTCTCCAGGGTGTCCCTAGGGACTTCGATTCGCACTACAATAAATTTATAATTATTACGCTTAGCCCAATCTTTCGCTGGCTCATACCATTGATCAATATTACGATCAAAAACGAAGCTTTCAGGTGCTTGTTTCGCAAGCCTATCCAATAGCCATAAAGTGTAATCCCCAATTACCACATCATCGACATGGCCTGTCTGCTTTATTGCACTTCGGATGTCTTTATTGGCAAGCCTTGAAAAGCCATAATTACTAACAAGTCGTTTTGTTAACTCTGACTTACCGCTACCTGGAATTGCCGAGAATACTACTAAAGAGGGCGTGCTCGTTTTTCCAATCTGAATATTCGGCACATAGACTTTATAGATTTCTTCGTATACAGGATTCATCATCTCATTTAGCACCCAGAATAGACGAGCTTGGAAGCCAACTCAGTAGTATCGCCGAACTCATCAAGAATTTCGTCGTCCCGGGTAACGCACAGCAATACAAGACGCCGATTCAACGCATCGTGCCACACCTCCAAGCCGAACTCACCCCCGACGACGCAACGCTAGCGCGCCTGGAAAATGCGGTGGCTGTCTTGGCCGCGGTCACGAACGTGCGTAACTCGCTTCAACACGCCGGAAATGAGAGGCGAGGCGTGAGCGGTTTGACTCTGCTTGGATTGCCCTATCCGGTCGTTGACCCCCAATACGCCTGGCAAGTTGTCCAACGACGCACTATCGATGCTCTCGGTGTACTGCGTGAAGAGATTCAAGCCGGACATTCACTGTAGGCGGACTTGAATAGTTCAGGTCCTGCTCCTCCGTACCATGTGGCCGGATAGCCGCATGTCTACCTACCTCTAGAAGCAATGTTCCTCACCGGCTTCGTGACGCCTCAACCCCTGGTGGCCTGCTCCGTAGGAATCACCGCCGTTAGGTCCGGTGAAGCCGGCCAGGTGAAGTGCCCACGTCCGAGTAATGTGAACCCGTTGTTTACGGTCAGTGAGCACTCGGACGTAGCGAGCGTAGCAGAAGTGACGCGGACTCCACCGCTTGAGCACGGTTGGAACGCACGATCGCGTCAGCTTGAACGAGGGCCACTTCTTGTTGGACAGCTCGTTCGATGCGCGGTGACACCGAACGACCGCTGGCGCGCTCGATTGCGCCACCCATGTACTGCTGCGGAAGATTGGACATGACGTTTCTTCCCTCTGACTCGTTGCGACATAGCCGGAAGTAGCTCGTTAGCAGCCAACCTGAGCGGCTCCGTATAGAACGCACTGAGTGCAACACATCCCGAAGAGGGGGTGTTCTTTCGTCACGAGATGTCACGAGAAAAACTATGTTTTCGCAGCTCAAGGCCGGTTCGTGACATCTCGTGACAAGCGATGACAGGGCATGAAGAAGCCCGCTCCTGGTGGAACGGGCTGGTGGGTCGACCGGGTGGACTGAACGAGAAATCACAAGAGACCTAAATGTTGGACATCCAAGATCCGCAAACTAACGTGAGAAGATGTTGGGATTTAGGAGTGGATGACCGCTATGACACGAGTTCTCGAACACAGTCTCCACAGGGCGGGACTCGACTATCCCCCAGGACAGATCGTCGTGGAAGCCACGACTATCCGTGATGGTAGGATCCTGGCTCCAGAAGTCCACAATAAGCAGGCTCGCCGCTAGCAGCTCTGTAAAGTTTCCTCGACATACATCTGCGCCGTTGCCATAAAGCACCCACGAGTAGATGTAATCAGCAAGACATTTACCTTGATTGTAGACCCTCGACGTGTCAGCACGTTGCGCATAAGCAGAGAAATGCCAGACGGAAGGATGAACCGAATCAAGATTCAGCATGAATACCCCTTACCTAAGGGGTCGACCCTAAATAATTTAAACACAATGTGAACAAATTGCAAGGCCGGACGCCTTGAGGCCATCTACATAAGCCTGCATGTCGGGGGTTTCAGACCGCCATCTCAAGGAATATGATGCCCGTAAGAGCGTTGAGACAAGGGGGCAGCAGTGGCCAACATTACGTCCGAGCCGAACCCTGCCGTACGAGCAGATATTATGAATATCGTCAGCACAGGGAGTGCTACAACCGAAAATCTCGAAGAGTGTCGTAACCTTCGAGACCTTTTGCTTTCTTCGCTAGAGTTGGATGCCCTCCCCACACACATCTGGACAGCACTATTAAGAGTGACCTTTCAAGATGTGGCGGACGACGCAAGAAGGCAGGCGATCAGCCAACTCCCGGGAGCTAGTCCGAAAAATAACCGCGCATTCCAGGTCGTCGCCGCATCTGTTGTACTTCAACTGAAAAGCGTAGGCTACGCCGAAGACTTTCGAAGTCTTCTCTCAGAGCGCTTCGGGTATGACGAATGGGAGTATAAAAAGAAACAGCCCGACAACAAAGGGGAGCGAAACTGCCTTCTTCTTGAGGCATCCGTCTGGTTAGGCGCAGGTTCATCCAGAGCGACAAGAAGGGCGATTGAGAGTGGCATACTGGCAGACACATTAGCCGTGGCCCTCCAAAAGCATCTCGAAGACCCCTACGTTCGGCATCAACTGAAGGTTCACCTCGCAGAACTTGCTCCCTCTCACGCCTCAAAGGAACAGCCCAAGGATCGTATCGTTGCGACCGTTCCACACCTCGAAGGACTTATCGATTTAACCGCGCAAAGTCCAGTCCACGAATTCGCCAAGCGAGTGCGTAGGCAGCTACAAACTGATCAGCGGGCAAACAACGTCGAGGATCCACTGCCCATTAAGCTAACCTGGTCATCCGCACGCTGCCAGATGACGCCCAAGCCCTGTTCGACGTCGGACGTGTCGACGACGAGCACCTGCTACGCCGGCTTGCTCCAGAGGTCGCTGCATAAGCCACGCGGTACACGCTTTCACGAAACTAACCATAAGTATTACAATCAAGGAGGAATATGGAACAAGAAACCACTGCAACCAACGAAAACATAGCAAGCGGCCGACTTCCCATCCTGCTCAATGTAGATCAGGCCCTCAAAGAGCTTGGTGGCATGAGCAAGTCGTTACTGTACGAGTTAATTAACTCACGCGAGCTTGAATCGGTCACCATTAGACGCAGACGGTTCATCCCTAGTGCGTCAGTTCTTGCCTACGTCCAGCGGCGCCTGAGCGAGGAATTTGCCTAATGGCCCGTCGTCGCGCTAACGGCGAGGGGTCGATCTACCGCCGCAAGGACGGTAGGTTCGAGGCTGCGTTCTACGCGCAGATGGCAGATGATACGCGCAAGCGCGTGCGCGTATACGGAAGCACACGCAAAGAGGTTGACACCGAGCTGACCAGGCTCAAAGCGGAGCAGGCAAAAGGGATGCTTATCGCCACGAAGAGCTGGCAACTTGGAGAGTTTCTCGACTATTGGCTAGAAGAATTTGTACGACCCAACAGACGGCCGAACACGTATGCCCAGTGCGAAAGCATCTCGCGAGTCTACCTAAAGCCTCGACTCGGCAAGAAGAAGCTCGCCCAGCTGACCATCTCACAGGTCCAGACATATTTGAATGGCGAGATTCAGCGAGGCATACCAGTCTCTAGGGTCTACGTCATCCGGAAGGTTCTCAGTTCAGCTCTCACACGGGCCCTCCGCGAAGAGTTCATCAATCGGAACGTCGCCCAGCTAGTCGAGCTACCAAATTATCAACCAGCCGAAGTACACCCCTGGAGCCTCATCGAAGCAAGAAGATTCCTTAACGCCGCTACTAACTCGCCGTACGCCGCCGCCTTCTTCCTTCTCCTCTTCTACGGAATTCGCCGCGGCGAGGTGTTAGGTCTTCGCTGGGAAGACGTCAGTTTTACCGAGGGTGTACTACGAACACGACAGCAACTCCAGCGCGTTAGAAAGAGGCTGATCATTGGCCCACTTAAGACACGTGCCTCTAAGCGTGACTTGCCTCTTTTACCGGCAGTCGCTGCCGTCCTCACTCGACACCGAAAACATAGTGCCACCTCACCGGAACACAATTTAGTCTTCACGACCAGCAAAGGAACGCCGACAGAGCCACGGAACTTCGTCCGCGAGTACGACCGCATCATCAAGGCCAATAAGCTACGCCGCATCAAGCTGCATAACCTTCGTCACACGACCGCAACCCTACTCAAAGACAGTGGCGTACCCGACCGCGATATACAGCTCATTTTCGGCCATGCCCGAATCACTACCACCCAGGAAATCTATCAACACAGCGACATGACGTCACGACGCGCGGGATTAAGTCATGTGCAAACCGCATTTCAGCAAGAAGCCGTGGAAAGCAAAAACGCCCAACCATTGCGGGTTGAGAGTTTCATGGATGTGGATGACGACAGCCGTTGCCGTCAACTTAGCCGTCAAATCACTGATTTTGCCGAGCAATGCCGGCGAATTATCTCTGGTGCAGCTAGTGGATAGTAGATGGAACCAGATTTATTCAAGCTTGATGATTATGTATGAGAAGTTAGCAAAACTAGAACTAGGCGTGCCCAGTTAACTCAAATAACTTCAAGCCTTCTTCTCTCATAAAGCCCGGGACTAAGCTAACTTCCGGCTGGCCATGCTCAACTATATATTCAGCTGGGATAGCGATTTGCCGCCAAGAAAACCTGCCACCGCTAACCTGCCTCATTCGATCCATTTCTGCAATCATATCATCACGCGTAATGGCATAAGCGACAGTATCAATCTTCGCCCATATAGACGCCGACATACACATCGGACAAGGTTCGGCCGTAGAATAAAGAACACAGCCTTCGAGATATGGTTGCCCCAGCTTTTGACATGCCTTACGAATCGCATCAATTTCTGCATGGCCATTGACCGGATCGTTAGCTGATTTGAGCGTTTCATAACCTACGGCGATTATTTCATCACCCCTTACAATGATAGACCCGTGTCCATAATCGCCATTTTTAGCAGATATTACAGCAGCATCTATTGCTTGTCTCATAAACTTTTCATGTGGCTTAATCATCTTTTTATTATATAGCAAATCAGGTCAGAAAGGACTCTAACCTATGCAACAGATACAGCCTTCAGCAAAAAATAAAAAGATGCCAAATCATCAGCATCTTCTTATCTGTAATAATGTCCTGGTGCGGCTAGTGGATTATAGGTGGAACCAGATTTATCAAAGCTTGATACGTATGTATGAGAAGTTAGCTAAACTTGGTCTCATTTACCACAATGGGAATGTCATTATTGCTGAGCAAGCCTATCCTGATGCTTCAAAGTAATTTTGAAATCTCGGGGTAGGCCCGGTGCCAGCGTCCGAAGACGCCAGCACCGGGGTGGACATGGGAGGGTCAGGCAACGACCCCGGTCTGGTCCGCGAAGTGGACCGTGGTACCGGAACCGACACCCAGCTTGGCCCTGATCCGACAGACGATGGCCGTGGCCGCGATCTGCTGGAGCAGGAGCGGACCGGCCTGGTACTTGCCGAGCCAGGTCCCGCAGTGAATGCCGTACAGGTCGGCGTTCGGCTCGGCGAAGATGAGGCGGGCGAGCGTTTCCGCTGCCAGCGTCTTCGCCTTCGCGAGCGCGATCTGCTCGACCTTGCCGCTCCACCCCTCGTTCATCGGGACGATGTGCCCCTGGAACTCGTGGGTGAGGTCGTCCTTGACGATGTTGTGGCGCCGGATGAGGGCGTTCACGATGTCGTCGAGGAGCTGGCGGTCGGCGGGCATACCGGTTTGCGCGCTCATCAAAGTCTCCTTTTGAGCGTTGGCCTTGGACCTTCTGTCTTTGGCCGGATCGCTGCCACCTGAATAAGTAGCAATGAACCAGCCAAAGAATTCATGTCAATGTTCAATCTTGCGATTGTTGTTACATAATAACATTTTTAAATACTATTGTCAAGCTATCAATTAACCCTAGCCCCTTCAGTCAGAAAGGACTCTAACCATGCAACAGATAGAAAGTATTGCGCAAACAAAGAAGACACCCAAAATTGAGTGTCTTCTTATCTGTAATAATCACATGGTGCGGGTTACGGGACTCTAACCCACGACCTCTTCCTTGGCAAGGAAGCGCTCTAACAACTGAGCTAAACCCGCATAATTCTTTCTTTATTGTACAGAAGTGTTTGGTTTTTTCAAGAGGTTAACAAGCCTACTTAGCTAAAATGATCATACGCATCCCTAACCAGACCAATCGCCTCTTGTCCATATAGTGCTTTGTGTCGCAGTTCTTCAAAGAGTCTTTGATGCCTGCGTATATCTTCACTATCCGTCGACATGATATCAACACCAGCAACGCACATAGAGACATGATTATCGTCATATAATACAAATGTACTGACATCTACTACTGCAAAACCAACATTGTATGGAATAATCCCAATAACAACTTGATTGGTTCCGATAAGCCGTTCGAGCCTATCTAGCTGCTCTCGCTGAGCCATTGCTCCACCTGCAGCGGTGTATAGACCCGTTTCAAGGATAAGAAAATGCCAGCTACGTCCTTTTTGTCCAGAGCCTGTCTTGACGGCAAAGCGTCATTTTGAGGTTATCGCGAATTTCCTCCTCTGAAAGATCAAAGTGGCGTAGTAACCCCTCGCGATAGCTTGCTGTTTGCAATAACGCTGGCGTTTGGGTCATACAAAACACGCACACATCCTTTGCTTTCTGTTCAACATCAAATGCATTCGGATTATGTCTAAAGTTCATTGTATAAGTTTTGCTCTGACTATATGGTTTTTGCTCATTAAATGCGTTGTATATTTGTTGTCGAATAATCTCTGAGGGTTTAAGAATATTTAATAATCTATCAATTTCTTCGATTGTAACGCTATATGCGCCAGTTTCTATTTTTGATATTTTAGATTGACTCAAACCCACTTTTTCCCCTAAAGAAGCGCCAGTCAGATTCTGACGGCGGCGTAGCTCTTTAAGTGTATTCCCGATTTTTTCAGCCATACAATTGTTAATATTCCTGGAATAAAAACCTCTTTACAGATGGTTGTATATTACACTATACGGAATATTTTTCCAAGTGGAATAATGATACGTAATAGAGGAGGATAGTATATGTTGAAAGTGCCCTCGGGACAAAGTCAGGAAGAATCTGTAAGTGCGCCATTTAAGAAAAGTAGTTACTGTCAAGACGGTGGTTGCGTAGAAGTAGCAACCTCTCAAGACGGCAATACAGTGTATGTACGCGACAACAAGAAACTCGATCAAGCTCCCCTTGAATTTACAAAAAGTGAATGGGAAGCATTTGTTAAGGGTGTAAAAAATAACGAATTTAACGCTAGCTAACCGTTCTTAATATAAAAATACCTCGCTGGATGTGAGGTATTTTTATATTACTATGTATCTGTATTGAAAAATATTGCTTAAAATGTCATAATCCATTCGACGTACATTCGCTTTGTTACTCACTGGAGGAACCGTGAAACGCAGAACGCGTATTATCTCGGCCATGGTGGCCGCAAGTACTTTAGTGCTCGGTCTGAGCGCTTGTGACTCTCTGAAGGACTTTGGTACTAAGTTGACAGCAAGCGGCTGTACGTGGAATCTTAACACGTTGGCAGCACAAGTGGTAGCAGTTCCTGTTAAGGGCGCGAGCCTTGCCGCTGCGACACCGGCTGTCTCTGCAGGAGCTGGTGGCATTCTTTTGTTTGGCAACATGCCGGGCGATCTCAAAGCCCAGCTTGCGTCACTGACAAGTCATGCACCGAATGGTCACCCGCCATTTGTCATGGCCGATGAAGAAGGTGGTGATATCGTACGACTTTCTGGCGTTGTCACCAGCCTCAATTCAGCCCGCTGGATGGCGGACCATTGGTCTGCGGACAGAATTCAGCAGGCGGCGAGATCGCTCGGTGGAGAGATGAAGGCGCTTGGAGTCAATATGGACCTTGCGCCCGTTCTTGACTTGGATGCTCGAGCAACACATCCTGGCAGCGCCAATCCGGACGGCAATCGTTCATTTGGGATCAACCCCGACAAAACGTCGGATGATGGTGTGGCATTCGCCAAGGGCTTGCAAGCCGCTGATGTCGTGCCTGTTGTCAAGCATTTCCCGGGTCTGGGATATGCCACCGGCAATACCGATTACCAGGCAGCCCAAACACGTCCTTGGAGTGAGCTCCAGAATGCTGGCCTGAAACCGTTTGAGGCAGCAATCAAGGCCGGTGTACCCGCGGTGATGACATCAAATGCAAGCATCCCCGGTCTGACTAGTCACCCTGCAAGCGTTTCACCCGAAGTCACAGACTTTCTGCGAAATAAGCTGGGCTTCAAGGGGCTGATTATCACGGATTCGTTGTCGGCTGAGGCTCTCGTCGCGGACCACCACAAGACGTCTGCGGATGCAGCCGTTGCCGCGCTCATGGCTGGGGCTGACCTCGTGCTGTATGGCAAGCTCGGCACGCCGCCGACGGAGTACAACGAAGTGACGACGGCAATTGTTAATGCAGTCAATGCGGGTACGCTACCCCGAAAGAGGCTCGTGGAAGCCGGTAACGCCGTGCTCTCCGCAAAGCACTTGAGTGGCTGCGATAGCTAATCGGTCCGATTTCACAGGCCTCGCCTACCTCTACTGGTAGGCGAGGCCTTAAAAACATAATGACCATTTTAGCAACATCACACATCAATACATTTACCAAAATAGTCTCTTATCTATGCTTATCTTACTTAGGGCTATTTTAGTGTAATAGCAAATTATAGATTACATAAAAAAACAGCACCGCCGTTCACGCGGTGCTGTTTTTGGAGAAAGTATTACTTCCAGCCGAAAGCTTGGCTTAATATCCAAAGCGTCGCCGCAATGGAAACAAAGAACAGGCCAAGGCCAACGGGACTACCCCAGCTAAACCATGAGCCCCAAGCACGCCAGTTCTTCATACTATTCTCGTAGCTCCAGTTCTGCTGGTCTTGAGTACTTTTGCCTTGATGTTGCATAGTATCCTTTTTTGTTATTTGATGAGGGTCTGTCACCACACAGGCTCGACGATATCCTGTGCCCATGCAGACATACTCATTCATCTATGGTATTGATCTCCGCCATGTTGTTCGCCGAATGAGTAGCGCATGGGTGATAATAGGACGATCACGTTACCTGTATTTAAACATACAGCCAAGCACGGAGCAATTACTTCAGGCAAAAAAGATTGGAAGTGCAAGACATTAAAGCTATTATTATAAAATGAAATTATTACTATTCTATCCTTGTCTTCTCGCCACTCTTTTATCTGTCGTCTTGCTAACTCGCATCGCATATATACATCACGATAAAACCCAGCCTCGCAATTTAAGTGAGCTAGCAGCAAAGGAAGATCAACTCTTAATCTATTTTCGAAACGTTCTATGGACGTGCGGAACCCTTTTTGCAATTACTGTTTATGGGCTTTTGGTGCCGAGAACCGTGCTTGCGATTCCATTATGTATTGCCTGGACAATAACTTATCTCGGAAATCTTCTTCTTGCCATCGTACCAGCACGTAACCATACAGTTCGGCTCCACAATTTCTTCGCTCAAACAATGGGGGCCGGAATGTTAGGTATGGCATGTATATTTTGGCTGAGTTTCACTGGAATATACGCCACGTTCGAAATCGCGCTCGCCATACTCATGACAATATTGGGAGCCATGGCATTTATAGACAAAAAACGCTTCATCGTATATGAGCTTTCGTTTTTGTTTGCGTCGCACATTACAATTGTCGTAGCCGCTATAGGGCTTATCATCTTCGATAATAATGCGTCATGGTGTACGGGTGGTCAGCCGCCCATGGGAGATGTGACGCATATTGCCAATAGCCCGAAGATTAAAAAACTCTATCTAGATTACGCTACGGCTATGCCAAAAGAAATCACCGAAAGTCTTATTGCCATGACTCAGTTTGAAGGGGTAAGTGTACTCCACCTAACAGTGCCCCTGGGTAGTCTCTTTCGAGACGAAGATTAATTCTAATATAGAGTATAATAAAAACAATTATTTAAGGAGTTGACCGACCACATGGAAAAACATGAGCTGAAATTTGATATAAGAAAACCATTTGGCAACCTCTTCCGCAAAAAGTGCGTTCTCATTGCAGCACAAGATAATGAAGGTACTATTTTACTCGGTGCCAAACCATATTTCTACCCACCAACTATCTCCCGTTTGCTGGGTGGTGGTGTAGATGAAGGCGAGTCATTTGAGCAAGCTGCTGTGCGTGAATTAGAAGAAGAACTTGGCGTAAAGGTTGAAGTAAACGCCCTCACTCCCTTAGTACTTTTTGAGACCACCGCCAAAGATGAGGACGGCAAAGAGTATTACAACGAAACTGCTATTTTTAAAGCTAATATTGGCGACCAAACATATCAGGCTGGTGATGATGTAAAACACATCATCACAATGACTCCTGATGAAGTATACGAACTTGGCGAACGCTATGAGCAGCTACCCGACGTACTGTGGTATAACGGTGAAGAAGGATTGTACGCTTGGGCGGATTACGCGAAGCTTTATGGACCGGTACATAAGGTGACCGCCGAGAAAATTAAGGCAGCAGAAGTCTTGTCGAGTAATTAAGCTCCAACCTTAATCGTTGCAAGCAACTTTCGTTGATACGGATCTTCATTCGGAAACATGTCAATAATACTTAGTGCATTAAAAGTTACTTCATCACCCTTATTTAGCCGCCCATATGGCTGTATGGTTGAATGTGGCAGGAAGCCTTCTTTAGCAAATTGAGGATCATTAGGTTTCCATCCACCCCGTTCAAGTAACGCAATGACATCGTAGTGAAGCTTCACGAGGTCGTCTGTCTTTTTGATAAGAGCAACTTGCACCTGGCCGTTGTCGCCAAAGAATCGGTCATCTTCGACTTCAGAAGTAGCTTGCGAGTGATCCTTGAGAAGCTCCGCGAGCTTTTCGACCATAATAGCGTCGTCCCAATTAATCGCGAAAGTGTCTGCAATAGTTGAGTGAAGTGGCCAATTACTAGCAGAGAACTGTGTTCCTATAGGCATATCTTCAAATAGTTGAATGATGGCGTACTTTTGAGTAAATAGTTGCATATATACTCATTATAGAACATCTCTCATCCTGTTTTTCCGCTGAAAAACAGGGACTTCCACTTTTGACAAGCAAAAATGGAAGTATTATATATCTTCTAAAGAAAGTAGTCTTTCAGTCTTAATAGCTTCTTGCCAAATTATAGTGTTCGTTGGAATATCTTTTAGCCGTTCTTTCGTAGTGGTATAGACGACAATTTCATCTTCAGAGATACCATCGAGATTCTTTACTATTCTCTTTTGAAGTTGTTTTTGTAGACGAGAAGACTCGCAAACAAAAAGAATAGTTGGAAAGTCACTGCCCGTATCATCCCAGTCCCCATTTTCAAAGTAATTAATGTATTGGTTTATTCTTCTATTTTGCACAAAGATCGGTACAGTCTCATCAAAAACCTCCAGGAAGTAGCGTTTTGTTTCATTCCCCACTTTGAGCGAGATAAAAGCATCAGGTAGTGGTTTTGGGAAGTAATCAAACCGCTCGTAATTAAGGTTAGCCTTGGTAAAGAACTTCAGGTTATCATATTGATTCTTAAGCTGGAGATAGAGTCGGAATATATCCAGACTGCGTTTGATGAATTGCTCGGATACAGTTTTATCTTTATAGCTTCCGAGACAGCAATTAAATATATGGAGAACGATTTAGTGGCTATTGAGCAGAAAATTACTCAACTAAAAGTCGAGCGAAAGAAGAAAGAACAGCAAGAACCGGTCAATATGAGCCAAATCATGAGCAGGGTTAAATATTTTCTGGAAAACCTTGATAAATTGCTCGTACAACAGATTGACCCAGTCAAAAAAGCACAGTTCTTTAGCGTCTTTTTTAGCCGCGTCCCAACGTACGAAGAAATAAAAACTGGAACTGAAAATAAAGCCCTGATAACAGGGATCGCCGAGCTTTTTAAACTCGGCGATCACAATTATCATACTTTGGTGGGCCATCACGACCGATGATGACACCAGGACCGGCGTTTAGCTTGATGCCTCGCTCGCCCGCTACGACCGTGAAACCATGCTTCGCAGCGTTATAAAGAGGACCCTCGTTGATGAGCCGGCTACCCACGAGCCGTAGAAGTTCGACGATCCCATTGATCTGCTCGGCCCACTGTTCTTCGGTGCCACTGAAAGCCGATCTAACAGCCCCATAGGTGTCCGCACCGCGGAACACCTTCGCCACGTCGGACCTCGTCTCTGGGGTATCAAGTGAAGATAGGAGGCTGTCGAGCTTTTTCTTGAACTCGCCGCCGAAGGTCACCCTTGAGACTTCAAGCCACGGGCACGGCGGCGCTCCCACATGGGCAAAGTACAACCTGAACAATGCCTCAGTCGCATGATGCAGAAGTACGATCGCCTCAGTCGCGGCGTAGGCCGTAGCTTCATTTTCAGGTCGACGTTCGGCGTTCTTGACAGCAAACGTTCCGATACCAACCCCGTCACGCAGCGCTGATGCAACGTGCTCGGAGTCGGCAACCATGAGGAGGAGCGAAATCAGCCGTTGCTCGAAGTAGTCATATGGCTTGGCGCCGTAGAACTCTCCGTTGAGCTGCTCGACGGCGAGGTTGTGATCGGGGTCCGGCTTCTTGGGCTTTTGTCCTTTTGGTTGGTCACTTTGCGACGGCATCAGGCAATATTATCACGCCTGAGCTGACCTTCCTTTGATAGACCGGAGCCATCGATGGCCTATGCTTTGAGGATACAATTTAGATAGTCGATTTCCGCGAAATGCGGTAAAATAGTCATATTATGGCAACACCCAACAAACAAACTACTATCAAACCCACCAAAATATATAACCCTAAGACGGTCTTGATTACGACAGGCGTTCTACTTACATTCGTCTGGCCAATCATCGTTGCCTTGCCTCTTGGTGCCCATGTCTTCTTCTGCGGCATAATGGGCTCCACTTGCACAGATAGATGGGGACTACCCGACATGTTGGCCCTCGGGCCGGCTGTCGTAGGTGCATTTCTTCTTTCGCTTGGATGCGTCTACACGCTAAAGAGGGACCGTTCTATCAAAGCTCTCATTGCTATAGCGCTGACAGCCGTCTTCAGCTTCGTCTCGTATTGGTCGTTGCTGGCGTGGTGGTACGCGGAGTCATTTATTCGTTCTCTTCATTAAGCCGTTGGCTTGATAGTCCTAGCGGTAGCGTTCATGAATTAAAAGACCCTCAGTCCGCTACCACTTGTGATGGCATAGAACTGAGGGTTTCACACTTTCAGTTGTGTCATTCTATCCGGCGTTGATCACCGCTCCAACGATCGTCGCAAGACCATCTTGTCCCGTCTGGTTTGGATGGAACACATAGCTTGCGTTATTGAGCGCTTGGTCGAGGTTTTGGAACCAAGAGGTGCCTGTCGTACCACAGATTTCATGACCCTTGAACGGCGAGTCACTCGCGTTCGTATCCACGAAATGGAGCCGGGAGTTGCTAGACTTCATCCCGCGGACAGCGTTCACGGTGTCCGAAATCTTGGCGTCCAGCCGACTAATGATGTCGTACGCTCCCCGAGCGTCAGCCCACTTTGTGCTTCCATCCTGAAGATAAAAGCACATGTTGTCATCAGGATCAGTAACCGCCCTGTTGGGCACCACTGGTGGGTATCCGACCACGTACACATTGGCGTTTGGCGCGTTGGCCAAGATGTTCTGGTAAGTCGCCGTTAGCTTGGCGGCCAGATCATTGTCGATATGCCCTCGCGCTGTGTTGTACGCGCTACTGCCAGCCTCACAGTTACCGAACACACATGCCTTGGCGAAGTCGGAAAACCCGATGTCGTTTCCGCCGATGGAAATAGTGACAAGCGTCGTAGTGCTGTCTGGGTACCGATCGGTTTGAATCCCTTCGTTTGCCTGCGGTACGTCCCAGACGTTGTCGGTTACCGCGCCTGAACAGGCCCGAAATCCGGTCGTCCTCAGCGATGGAATCTTGGAACTGCTCCCAGAAATCACCATCGGGTACGCGAGATTGCTGCGGTGACATGTATTGACTGACGGAAGATCGGTGCCGGTCATGAACGGCGGCACACCTTCTCCTGACGAGAACGAGTCTCCTAGTGCGATGTAGGACGTTGCAGGACGCGGGTATGCAGTAAGAACTTGCCCTCGTGGATAGTCCATGCCGAGGCCCGTCACTTTGACCGGATACATCATCGCTGTATGGTTGCTGCATGTCCCGTAACAACTTGCTTGAATAAAGAGCGTATCGGTGCCAAGCGCTGGCCCGTTATCTCCTGCGTAGTTCAGTCCATAGCCATAGAGCGCACCGGCAGCCAGACTGTTATTACCGGACATGACCGCCGGTCCGTAAGTGACCGAGCCCGAGGCTGCGTCGTACGCCGTGATTTCAAGGGCAGGTACAGTACTCGGGCTACTACCTGACGGCAAAGTCGCAATACTGAGCTGCCGCACGATGGCGAACTTACCGCTACTATCAGTCACAACAACAGTGTTAGTGTATTGGTTTCCTTGGTCATCGACGTTGCGAAGAGTCATCCCTCCTATCTTCTGACCGACGCTATTAAGCGTCACCACTGTATAGTTGTAGACAACAGGTGTCACAGGGATTCCGCCATTTACCTTCTGTTCTCTAATGAGCGCCACGGCACCACCACCGGCCAACGCTTGCACAGAAGCGCTATTGACGTTGGCACCTGGGGTTGAGACAGATGTCGTCCATGCCGTAGTGCTCGACTGAGGGTCGTAGGCGGAGACACTGAAGCTGAGATAGCTACCCGATATATATTTTGGATTGAACAGACGACCGTCAGCGTTCAACTTCTCAGATGTGAAATCGCCTGCCGTTTGAGCAACCGACTTACCGCCGTAGCTGTAGTACCACGGCCCGCCATACGTCTGACTGTGCAGCACTACACCGTCCTTGTAGGCGTAGAGCTGCATATTGCAGTCATTGGCCGGTGCCTTGATATCAAACATTTTGGTCGGCTGGGTCTGACCTGCCGCTACATCCGGCGTGAGGCCAATCAAGTGGACGCCATCGGTGTAACGTACCATCACATATATGTTGCCATCAGCACCGACGACCCACCGGGTACCGCTGCTGCCACACCACGCGGGATATTTCCACTTCAAAGTGTTGCCGCTGTACGCGAGCATGTTGGGGCCAAATACGTACGAACCGCTGCTATTTTTACCAAACGGGATTCCGTAGACGTCACCGTGCTTGTCGACAACCACATTAGCGATACAATTGTCGAGACCATCAATCTGTCCGGTGCGGGAGATTTGACGTACCACAACTCCGGCAGCATTGTAAGTTACGAGATCCTGAAGCCCATCTTCGCTACAACCAACGGTTACGTCCCCAGTGGGGCTAGTAACAATGCGGCTATAGACAGGGCTTGCTGCGACCGGCGAAGGCCATTGCAACGGTGGCGTGGATGCATTAGCTGTCCCCGCAGAGAAAACTGCCAGGGACGACGTAAATAGGAGTAGCAGTACAACTGCCACTATCCCCCTGCGCGCTACTTTTTGGCGCATGGCACACTACCTTTCGAATCGCCGAAATAGATGATGTGAAGGTGCTGCAACGAAAGGCCCCGACGAGGAATCGACAGAACGTCTCGCAAAAGCTCCCCGACCAGAGGAGCCAGCCTAGTTATAAATTACTTACGGAATTATTGCAATATACGCATGTTGTGTACCTATACGTCCATCAGCCTTGCTTGGAACAGCTTTTGCGCTGCTTCTGGTCCACCTCCAATCACCTTCGCTATAGCGATACGTCGCTGCTCATTTGGAACAACGAATACGACTTGTGGGAAATAATTGCCTTGCCACATCTGGTACGCCTGCCAGTAGCGCTGGCACTTCTCCTGGATGACGCCGAGATGTTCTGTGCCGCGGTCAACCTCAAACCAGTACATCTGCTTGATCCCCAGTTCACGGTTACCAAGCTCGACATACGCATCAGGCGTGAGCAGGAGGTTGCCATCTGGCTCACAACGACCGATGGCACTCTGAAGCGATTTCGTTTTTATGGCAGAACTCAAGCTGAAGTAAGAACACAGGTCACAGAGGCACGAGCTAAAGAAGAACAAGGTATCCCACGTGCCAAGAAGTCATGGCACGTAGGAGAGTACTTGGACTATTGGCTTGAACATGGTGTTCGTTCTAAGCGTAGGCCATTAACGTATCGACGGTCAGAAACGATAGTTAGACTGTACCTGAAACCTGGCCTCAAGAAGCACACAGTAGGCAAGCTGTCCGTGCATACAGTACAACTCTTTCTCGATCAGCTTCACAGTTGCGGCACGTCACCTTCCACCGTTCACCAAATTCGTAAGGTGCTCAGCGCAGCCCTAACATGGGCGGTTCGCAAAGAGTTGCTTGCCCGAAACGTCGCACGCCTCGTTGAACTACCACGTTACAAGCCCAAAGAAGCGGCTCATTGGAACGTCGCCGAAGTTCAAATGTTTCTCAACGCAATCCAAGAAGAACCGTTGCAGCCGCTATTTATTCTGCTCACATTTTACGGCTTACGCAGCGCCGAAGGCCGGGGGATCAGATGGTGCGACGTCGACTGGCAGAATGAGCAACTACATATCAGACAACAGGTGCAACGTATTGACTGCCGGATGCAACAAGTTGACCTTAAGACCGATTCAAGCTACCGAGATGAACCGTTGCTTTCCACCGTCAAGGCTGCACTACAGAAACAACGGCGATGGCAAGCCAAGGCACGTATGGCCGCCACGGAATCTTGGCAGGGCACTGGAGATGAAAACGAATTGGTCTTCACCACGAGGACCGGCCGCCCGATCGAGGCACGAAACGTCTACCGTTCCTTCCAACGTATCCTCATGCAACATAATCTTCGCCGCATCACCTTACACGGTCTCCGCCATTCCAACGCCACAGCCCAGAAAACCCTAGACGTTCCCGCTCGCGACACCCAAGCGATTCTTGGACATAGCGACATACGAACCACCGCTATTTACACGCATGTGGACGTAGAGAGCAAGCGCGCGGCGTTAGAACGCGTCGAGCAGAAGCTCATCGGTGACGAAAGTGAAGTTAGCCGTCAACTTAGCCGTCAAAGCCTTGCAGGCAACTTTGCAACCGACTCGTCAAGCCACACAAAGAAAACACCCACCTCTGTTGGGTGGGTACTTTCTTTGGTGGATCCTACCAGGGGAAACTGGAACTGTGTTTTTGAGTGTGTGGAGAAGTTTTGTGAACGATTAGATGAGCTGGATATTGAAGTACTTATGCAAACCCATTAAATGGCATAATTCTCTGCGGCAAACTTAGCCTGATCTATAAAGACTTTTTTAGCATTTCCCAAACTACCCAATTCATAAAACGCCAGAATAGCTAGCTTATATACATTTACATCCACCGCACGAAGTGACAACGGAAACGAGTCATTTGCATACAAAATAGCGTTTGCTAAAATTCGGCCTGTCCTTTTATTCCCATCATTAAATGCTTGAAGGTAACAAATATATGTGAAAGCAAGTAATGCTTTTTCATATACGTTCTCTTTTGCGTTAATGACATCGCAAAGCCGATTAAGCTCCTCCTGAATTTGAAACTTATTATCAAGTGGCCTAAACACCGTACCCGTAATACCAACCAATCGTTCACGTAAACCTGAGTCAAAAAGCCCTTCTGCAAGAAATTTGTGAAGTTCAATAATCGTTTGTACCTGCAAATTATTTGCAAAGATATCTTTATGTTTCTCGGAGAAATCAAGGGCCTTCTTGTGGTTAATAACCATCATAGTTTCTTCTTGTGTCTTGTTCTTTGCTGGGATACCTTCTTTCAAAAGTGTCTCTGTCTCAAGTAGCGAGTAGGTATTGCCCTCGAATTGTGAGGATTTCCATGATAACTCAATAGTTATTCTCTCACGCTCACGTCGAAGAATATCTACAGGCGCGGTCTTTAATTTTTTTTGAAAGACCTCGTTATAATCATCCAATTGTTCAAGCTCCGCAGCTAAAAAGAGAGGGGTCTTGCGTAAACTATCCAGTCTGTCAAAATCATAAGCTAAAGACTTTCGTGTTTCATCGGCGAATATTGCTCCAAGCTGGTCATTAGAAAATGCGAGATTGGTTCTACCTTCAGCAGTAACCTCATAAAAACTCGCGCGTGCTTCTCCTCGGCGCTCCACAACTCCTTGCTCGATCAGCTCGTTGAGGTCACGCTGCAAGGTTCGCTCCGTTACTTCCCTAAATTCAGGAAGTGCTGCAAGTTGTGGCAATGTAATATTACCTACTATAAGTGAGGTCATAATTTGTTGCTGACGATTCGATATGCTCATGTTTATAGTATAACAAATCCCGACATTTCATACAAAGTATCCCGACATTTTGTCGCGATACTTAAATAGTCAACAGAATAGCCGATTACGAGCTCGAGATACAGCTTTCCGCCCTACCAGACTCGAACTAAAATAACAGAGACAAACAAAAGAAAAAGTTCTAGAAAATAAATTCTAGAACTTTTTCGTATCTGTAATTATCTCTTGGTGG
>CAZTOK010000027.1:0-18103 GCA_964615445.1 uncultured Candidatus Saccharibacteria bacterium
TCCCGAAGGACACTAGCACCTGAAGCTAGCGCGTCTACCATTCCGCCACTCGCGCGTACTTTTGCTATGATAGCTTTACGAGCAGTGATTTTCAAGTGGTTAGTTATATGGCATGTAGGCTGCAAGTGCAGAGGTGTCGTACGTTGATCGTAAACGGCTCGTTAGTTGACGTAGTTCAACAGCTTGTTTTACGCCAGGGTTAAGAATACCGTAGGGGTCGAATGTTTTCTTTATCGCTGAAAAAAGCTGTTTCATATCATCATCAAGTTGTGCTTGTGTGTCGTGTGCTTTTAATCTGCCCTCGCCGCTGTCTGCTACAAGATGACCGCCAAACTGGGCAACAATAGCCGCATACTCTTCTAACAATTTAAATATTTTTTGCTTATCGCTCACTTTATGCATATGAAGGGTGGGACGAGTATACATAACCGATTCGAGCGCGCGGTTATGAATAGGTAAAAGAACATGATGCTTCGCAGCAAGCGTAGCCATGGATGCACAAAATTCCTCAAAACGGCTACTAGGAACATACGCCCCGTCAATAAGTGGCGGTGCCGATGCCTCGCTAGTTGTTGGCAGTAAAAGGTATGAAGTGACATTGCGAACCGAAAGGAGCTCGTCGACCGCTTCACCATCGGCCGTTTGTACATGAGTCTCTGTACCCTCAAATAGCTTGGTTATCTTTTTTAATTTTTTGAGACGCGCCCGCTCGTTAAAATCATCAAAGCCGACCAGAACAACAGCCTCGAGTGTACCGGTTAAATTTTTATAAAAGTCGTATATTTTTCCATGTTCCGAGGCGATAGTAAAGTAATCGCCGTCGTAATAGTCAAGGAACGATGGCTCAAGTGCGCGTAGCTGATCCAGCGAATCTCTGGCCGCTTCGGCATTTATAAAAGCAAGCAAAGCCACTCCGGTATGGAGGCTCATAAAGTCAGTCTTCATGATCATTTCAGAAATGACACCAAGCGTACCTTGTGCACCAATAAAAAGTGGCGTAAGGTCGAATGAACCATCTTTTTGCTTTACTTTGGCGATAGACATATAGCCCGCGTTGTCACGGATATCGATAGCAATTTTTTCTTCAATGAGCTGCTTGTTGTCTTCTATGAGGTTGTCGATAGTACGGTATACTTCGCCCTCAAAGGTTTGTAGACCCTTCTTTTTGTTGAGGTCACGTTTACTAAGTCGTTCGGTTTGAAGAAGATCGCCATTTGCTAGCACCACCTCAAGTTGTTGCACCCAGTCGCCAACGCTGCCATATTTACCCGATACCGGACTACCTGTATTATTAGCGATAGCACCACCAATGGTGCTATAAGCAGCCGATGCTGGCAAAGATGGCACAGCGATACCATGCGCCATAAGAGCCTCGTTAAGATTTTGAGCGTTAGCTCCGGGCTGTACTCGTACGAGTTTTTGCTTAACATCCAGTTCAAGAAGTTGATTCATGTGAGCTGTAGTATTGACGATAATACCTTTGCCAATTGCTGCCCCTGTTTCATCGGTGCCTGCACCCCGAGGAGTGATAGGAAGAACGTGACCTTTTTCGGCCAGCTGCCACGCAAAGCGTGCCACTTTACGAATGTCGTTGGTCACTCTAGGATATACAACCATTTCAGGGGTTATTTCAAGTACACTCATATCGTGACTCATCGCTTTTAGTAGTGCATTATTAGTCGAAACCTCTCCTAAAATATGCTCTTGTAAATACGATGCAACTTTGCTTGGCATGTGTTCTTCCTTTAGCCCCTATTCATCATTACCTTTATGATAGCACAAGCGCTTTTAATTTACAGCTTTATCTTAGACGGGGAATTTGTTATAATAGCGAATAAGTACGCGCGAGTGGTGGAATTGGTAGACACGCTAGCCTTAGGAGCTAGTGCCTCCGGGCGTGAAGGTTCAAGTCCTTTCTCGCGTACCATGACATTATTTAATTTACTATAAGGGAAAGTTCTTGGAACTTTCTTTTTTATTGTCGCCGTATGGCGGTTAAGTAAGTACTCGATGAGCGAAACGCACAATGAGATCTCTGTCGGCTATCATATGTGCTATTAGCCCGCCAGAATGTCCAAGGGTTATCGAGTGATGCGTTGTAGCTCCATCGACTTTCATTGTTTTAAGCGGAACAATGAGATCAGTTAGTTGGTCTAGGACCAATATTCGCCTCTTATCCTTAGCTGTAAGGATGGCGAGGAGTCGTTCTGCTTGTCTGACGCTATTTGCAAAGGCGTGTAGTGGTTTTTTGGTATGGAAACGTGCTCGTCTATAAAGCGAGCGCCGGTCGGTATCCGGATACCACCCCACCTTTAGTCGTCCATGTGAACTAACGAGGCAGACATTTTTATCTTTAAGATTATAAAAGGCGTTGAGCGCAAGGCTACCACCTGCACTCGTGCCAATAATAACTACTCCATCGAAGTGGTCTAGCATGGCATTTGCTCTTTTA
The DNA here is from genome assembly GCA_964615445.1 of uncultured Candidatus Saccharibacteria bacterium. Lineage (GTDB taxonomy): Bacteria > Patescibacteriota > Saccharimonadia > Saccharimonadales > Saccharimonadaceae > JALRBM01. The sequence goes on from CAZTOK010000027.1 coordinate 2,453, forward strand.
ATGACAGTCGCCAGTTTTTCATCGAACGTACCATCGTCATACCAATCCGTACGAACATGTTTAAGGGTAATCTCGATACGATTCCACCACCACTTTATGATTCTTTCTTGAGGACGATCGTTGCCATATCCAAGGCCGTTAATGTAAAGGTATCCAAAATTTCGCATGCTTTTGATGTTACCAAATAGTGGCTCGTTCCTCGGAGGGGAGGTAAAGCGTATCGCCTTTTTGTATATCAAACACTCTATAAAAATCGTCAACATTCTTTAATATGCCATTAACGCGAAACTCGGATGCCGGGTGCGGATCGGCGAGGGTAAATTCACGCAGTTTTTGCTCGCGAATGGCTGTACATTCTGTTCGGGCATAGTTGATAAAAAAGAGCTGTTCATGAGTTATGCCAGAGTCGACGGGACGGCCGGCCTCGTTTGCTAGTTGTGTGCGAAGTGCTTGAAATGCAAGTTCGATGCCGCCAAGGTCGGCGATGCTTTCGCCAAGGACGAGTTTACCTCTCAAATTAAGGCCTGGCAATACTTCAAAACGATCCGCCTGCTCAACAATGCGCTGTGCTTTCTTGGTAAATTCGCTACGCTCTTTTTTAGTTTGCCACTCACGTACGTTACCTTTTGCGTCATATTGGCTGCCTTGATCGTCAAAACCATGTGTAAGTTCGTGGCCAATCACGGTACCAATACCGCCCATATTTGCTGCAAGTGGTGCGGTGGAATCAAAGAAAGGGGCCTGTAAAATGGCGGCAGGGAAGCAAATAACCAACCGATTTGGATCATGATACGCGTTGACGGTTTGTGGTGTCATAAACCAATCGTCGCGAGAGGTTGGCGTATGAAGTCGGTCAAGCCAATAGCGTACCTCATAGCTTTGGGCAGCGAACACGTTAGCCAAGTACGACGTTCGACCAATAGAAAGATGTGAGAAATCACGCCATGCATCTGGATAGCCAATAAGTACTTTCATGTTCGAGAGTTTTTCGATGGCGTATGTTTTTGTCTTGTCGCTGAGCCAGTCGAGCTCTCTGATTCGGTCTTTATAGGTTTCTCGTATCTGTTCAACAATAATTCCTACTTGTTGTTTCGAGCTTTCAGGAAAATGGCGTTCTGCATACAGACGGCCGGTGCCATCGCCGATAGTATAGTCCATGGCTAAAACAACTCGCTTCCACAGCGGCTGGATCTCTTTCGTACCAGCAAGAATCTTGCCGAAAAACTCAAAATGAAACCGACTGAATGTATCGCCAAGTTCTTCAAGGCAGCGGTTGGTAAAGCGCCATTTAAGATAAAGCTTCCATTCCTCAAGAGAACGAGTCGTAAAGATCTCGTTTACATATGTCATAAATTCCGGCTGGTCGACGGTAATTTTATCATCTGGTCGCCACCCGTAAGCTTCTGCATATGCATCGAAATTAATATTTTTGTATGCTTTTTTGAGATCGGCGAGCGTTGTCTTGTGATAGTTGTTTTTGACATCCATAAGATCGGCGGAAGGACGACAAATACGAGCAAGTGCTGTTTCGAAATTTATAATTGTATTCCAAAGTATTTCAGAGTCTGGTGCAAGATCGGGTAGGGCGGTATGCAGTTTTTTGGCATGTTCTGCATACGCAGTACGAATTGCTTTCATCTTATCACTATCCTCAAGATAATAATCACGATTGGGAAGAGTGAGGCCTGATTGGCGGAAGTGGAAAATGTGCACTGAACTGTCATCATGGTCGGTATCAACATAGCTCGACCACGGGCCACCAAACCCTAAGCCGTGGAGGGTGCCAATAGTTGAAGCGAGATCTTTGGTTGAAGCAGTCGCATCGATTGTTGCAAGTATAGATTGTAATTCTTTGAGGTGAGTTGTTTCAAACTCAGTAAAATGCATACCGGTATAATAAAAATCGCGAGCCTGTTGCTCGATGGTTCCTTTTTCGTAATTGCCCTGCTGAAGCTCTTCATAAATTTCTCGCAGGGCATCCCAAGCTTCATTACGAAGGATGTTAAACGTACTCCAGCGGCTTTCGCTATCTGGAATAGGGTTATCGCCGAGCCATTTGGCATTAACGTAGCGGTAAAAGTCATCTTGTGGTCGAATAGAAGGAGTAAGCCAATCTTTATACATATGCTCTAGTATAGCATTTGGCTAAAAATGAAGTAGCATGCTATAACGAAAAAGTCCCTTGTTTTGAGAGGAGTGGCAATGCCAAGTTCAGTTGAAGAATTTGCGGCCATGTTTCTTTCTATGAATCCTCAGGGAATCGTGGAATACATTAGAGATCCTCAAGAAGGAGACGAGGATAGTCAAGAAGATTATGTAATGCGAGAAGGTCTCTATTTGGCCATTCGTATACACCCTTACATTGTTCAGGCTATTTGTCCCGCTATGGCAACCTCGGATAATGCGCGTTTAATACTATTGTTTCTTGAGCTTGCATATGACTTATGGCGCGTCGATCCGCCCATGCTTTTAACGCTTCTTTTACAACTGAAACAACAGGCTGACGAAGAAACTCGACACCAAATGAACCGCGAACTTAGTGCGTACAAGCAAGGACAAGAAAGGTTCATGTCGGCCGATTTCGAATACTTTCTCCTGAACTATGGCTTCTGAACCAACGAAGAGGAGTGGCATGTCAAGTACAGTTGAGGACTGGAAGGTTTGGTGCCTTGCGCACGATCCAGCGGATGTAGTCACTGCCATTGTGGTGCCGATAGTATTTCAAAAAGATAGCCAGGCAGATTTGGATATGTGTGAGGGGTTATATTTGGCCGCGCATGAACGCCCTGAAATCACCCAGGTTATTTGTGCGCCTTTGGCACTTCCTAATAATCCGCGTTTGGCACGTATTCTGCTGAAGCTCTCGTATGACCTATGGCGGGTCAATCCCAGTCTCCTTTTGGGGCTATTGACCATCTTGTACAGGGGAGCAACCAATGAAGTGCAGGATATTATAGTTGCAGAGATGGCTGTTTACAAGAATGGTGAAGATGTAGCATTTCGAGATTTCCTCTTGACTTACAATTTTTAACGACGTGTCGTCCGTCTACCTCGAATTCGAGGTAGACGGACGCAATAAAAAGAATTCATACAAATATTGCTCGTGTCTTAAAGGGCGTGATATAACAAATAAGTCCACGTCGTGAGGAGCGTCTGATGCAAAGCTGGGAACAAGTATTCCTGGAGTACCTCGGGTATGGTGAGGCAGGTATTGACAGTGTCACCTATCTTCTCAACTTTCCATTGGTAAAGGGCGTGCAACCTGATAGTGACGAGGATCGTCGCATGATCGAAAGTTTTTGTACTGTTGTTCTTTCAGATCAAGTAAGTAACGACCTTGTCATGCTGATCTTGACAGACCTTTATGTGCGTATTTGGGTTTATGGCTTTGAGCGCTTAGCGTTTGTGTTCGCGAAGCTCCTTTATCCTTGCTGGCTTGATTTTCAGGCTATGTTTTTGGGGATGCTGGAAATATTGAGAAATGAAGCAAGTCCGACAGTGTGGCAAATTATCACACGAGAGCTTGATGCATGCAGAAATAACCCTACCGTGTCGGCTGAATTTCTCCAATTTTTAACGGAATATGGTTTCTAGAGGCGTGGATACCTACCTGTCTGAATGGTTCAGACAGGTAGGTATCGTATAATAGTAATAAAATGAATGAAAATATAGGCTTTCCACCGCATCCGCATCCATGGCCCGAAGGCTCTCAGTATGATCTGGAGCTTCTTAAGCATGGCGATAGGCGGAATGTTGAAGATAAATACAGGTATATGACCGTAGAAGCAATTAAGGCGGATTTAGCTAAGCAGCGTATAAACTTGCATATAGCCATTGAGAATTGGCAGCACGATTTAAATATCGGCACAATTGTACGTAACGCTAATGCATTTAACGTGGCGGCAGTACACATTATTGGCAAGCGTCACTGGAATCGCCGGGGAGCAATGGTAACTGATCGATACCTTGAAATCTTCCATCACGAAACAGTTGGTGAATTCGTGCAATCTGTAGCAGACCGTCATATTATTGCCGTTGATAACCTTGAGGGCGCAGTGCCACTTTCTAGGGCAATATTACCACGACAAGCCGTGCTGGTTTTTGGTGGTGAAGGGCCAGGCTTAAGTGAGGAAATGCGTAGGGCTTCCGAACAAATGGTTATGATTGAACAGCTTGGTAGTACGCGTTCGGTAAACGTAGGGGTGGCTGCGGGTATTGTAATGTATGAGTGGCTGAGGCGATATGTTCTTGATTAAGCTTGTGCTTCCTGTCATAATTATGATATGACAGTGGAGAGAATATATACACCTCGTCCCAAGACAACCATTCGCGGCGAATTTTCAGTAACACCGCAGGTAAAAGATATTGTTAATAGGCTCCAACGTACTCCGTCGGAACTTCACTTTTATACTACCGCGCAGCAAACATTGTATGCCGATGAATATCACGGGACACTTGTGGAGGCTCACCGGTTTATTGCCAACCGACACATAAAAGAGTTGGGTAAGCGTTCATTAACGCTCATGCGAATTTGTGACATTCGAGATGATCGCCGAGTAGTGCTTCAGGTTACCCGCGGGGAAGACCAAAGTATTCTTGACGCCATATCGGCGTATGTTGTTGGTGATCATCCTCGCCCTGATTTTCCGCATCATCTTATTTACACCGATTTACAGCCTCAGAGTCTTATACAAGATGAAGTTGAGCTGGAGCTTATTAAAGCAGAGTTTGCGTCTCGTGCTCGCCATCCTTCTCGAGCCATGCGTACGATTGGTGCGCAAATTGTCACACAAGACTTTCCGCGATATTTTCGCAGGAGTCCCATGTTGCTCGCCGATGATGAGTAGGGTACTATAAATCTATGAACAGCACTATCCATCATCTTCATATATTGCCGAAGTAGATCGGATAGTTTCTTATTACGAGTAAACGCCGTCCTACCTCGGCGTTTTAAATTTGAAGTAAACAATAAGAAAGAATACAATGACCACTAAGAAAAGCTTATCCTTGCGAATTACAGAGAAAAATGAGACAATAACCCCAATGAGTACGCTATCATCACAGCCTTATAAGGGCACACGCGATTATTACCCAGCTGATAAACGAGTTCAGAATTATATTTTTGCTACATGGCGACGCATGGCGCGACGTTTTGGGTATGAGGAGTATGGTGCACCAATGCTAGAGCCTTTAGAGGTGTATACCGCGAAGTCTGGCCAAGAACTTGCTACTGAGCAAACCTATACATTTACCGACCGCGGTGATCGCGTGGTTGCTATTCGTCCTGAAATGACACCGAGTATTAGTCGTATGATTGCCGCAAAGCGTCAGGAATTGGCATATCCATCTCGGCTTTTCTCTATTGCAAATTTTATGCGTTACGAACGCCCACAACGGGGTCGTGAGCGTGAATTTTGGCAGTTAAATGCTGACATTTTTGGCGCAGAAGGAGCGCGACCAGAAGCGGAAATTATTTCGCTCGGTGCCGAACTTCTTAAAACCTTTGGTGCCACCGAAGGTATGTATGCTATTAAAGTAAACAATCGCAAAGTCATCAACTTTATGATGGCGCACTATTTGGGTCTTGACGCTGTGCAGGCCCAGCTGATGATTCGTTTGTTTGATCGTAAAGATAAAATTACGCATGAAGCCTTTCGTGACCAAGCTATCGATATTTTTGGCGAGAAAGAAGCTCCAGCGGGACTTGCAAAAATTTCGAAGCTTCTTCTTGCTAAAACGGTCGTCGATTTACCTGAAGATATTCGTGAGAGCGATACGATCAAAGAGGTGAAAGAGCTTTTTGAACTGCTACAAAAAGCCGGCGTCAACAATGCTATTTTTGACATTACACTTATGCGTGGTTTTGACTATTATACTGGTACCGTGTTTGAATTTTTCGATACCGATCCCGAGAATCGTCGTGCGCTTTTTGGTGGGGGTCGCTACGATGGCTTGGTTGGTCTATTTGGCGCTGAGCCTATTTCTGCCGTTGGGTTTGCGCCAGGCTATACTATGACCGAACTTTTCCTTCGCTCACACAACCTGCTCCCAAAGCTTTCTTCGACCACAGAGGTATATATGGTGGTTCTTGGCAGTGCACTTGATGGTGCCTCTAAGCTCGCGACAAACTTACGCAGCGAAGGTGTGAATGTTGAACTCGATAGCACTGGCCGTAAACTCGACAAGCAACTTAAAACGGCTATCAAAAAAGAAATTCCATTTATTGTATTTGTTGGGGATGATGAATTGAAGAGTGAAGTATACCCTTTTAAGGACACCGCTTCAAGCGAAGAGCAAAAGCTTAGCTTTGAACGCATTGTCACAAGTGTGAAAGATCGTCGTCGCCAACACGTCGACGATCTAGATGATCTATTTGAATAAAATCACTGATCGTTCTGCTCTGCTAAAATGATATCCATAACGTTTCTTGGAATGTGAAGATAAGGTTTTCCTTCGCGGTCAAATCCGTGAAACTCGCCGTTTAAAAATGCCTGTGGATGGTTAGTGAGGAGTATTTTTGCACGCTCTGTCATGTTATGAATCATATAAGGATCACTGCGGTCGTGCTTAAGTGCTCGAGCGCCCATGGCTTGGACATCTCGTTTTGGATATGCCATCAGCTCGTTCCATTGCCACCCATTGACGTCGTAGCGTTGAATGTAGAGGGCATTATGTCCTCCGATAGGGCTTTCGGCAATGGCATTTTCATAAAGAAATGTGCCATTTTGGTCGTGAACTTGAAGAATAAGCATGATATATTCATCGGGAACTTCTTCCGTCTCACCCTTAATACTACGCCGTCTGGTACGTAGGCCTTTAACGTAATAAGTGTAGTCGGGACCCCACCATTGACGAAGGTTCTCTAAAATTCGCAGCCTCTCTAAATCAATATAGGGCTGGCTATTTAACTGTTCATGCTGCTTTGATTGAACAATGTCCCTCGTATGATTCTCTAACTCACCTGGTGGAAGCAGTGCCCAATTAAGCTGTTCTGGTTGCTCTAATGGTAATTGTTCTGCGCTAGGGTGTGCTCCAAGAGCGTATTCCAAAGCGGCACTGATCTGTGGGTTAAAGTTGACCGATGAGGCAAACCGTAAAAGTCGTTGACGATAAAGTTGTACTTTCCCTATGACTTTCATCGGATCGAGTGCGATTTCTATTTGTCTTAATAGTTCTGCGCGCGTACAGACATTTACAGCGGACGAGGCATTATTATCGCCCAATTCGCTGAGTTGTCTGCGTAGCTGACGAGGCTGGTTAATCAAGGTGTTGTTTACGAAGTCGATGACAGAATATTCCTTGGTAAGTTTACCGAGTGCTGAGTGTGCGGCGTCATGAAATACTCTATAGGCACTTGCTTTTCCCGACAGAAGCGTGGCGAAGTAGCCATTTATAAGATAATGCTCAACATCGTTCAGATTCCATATTATACGTAGATTCTTCTTGCAGTACCGAGGCTATACCTCTTGAATAATCTTCGCAATTAGATCGTTTCGAAAGTGAGCTAATAGCGCTTTCTGCGAAAGGGAGACTAAGATCTGGCTCCTCGTCGAGTTCGATAAAAAGTTTAAACAATTCATGTAGAGCTATTAATTTATCAAAAATAAGCAACGAACCGAGTTCGTCGGTAAATATTTCATTAAATTCCGGCGACACCTCTTGCTTGTTAAGAGCGCGTTGAAGAGTAAGTTTATAGAGGTTATAGTTATCTTGTACGCGCGAGGGTAAGTTGCGCCTTGGATCCTGTTCGTCATCGTCGAGTTGGGCAAATGCGATGTCGATATGTCCTAGAACTCCAGGAGAATAATGCTCAATCTTTTTAGCGCCTTCAAGTCTCTGAAGCATTTCCGTGGGCAAAAGAAGATTAAGTGAAGGATCTTGCGAAGGGAAGTAATCATAATTTGGCATACAAAATAGCATGATACGCTGGTTGGTTTTATTTTGGCAAGTCTTACACCCTGGCGACTTAAACCCACATCTGTTATACTCTGGTAAGTATGAAGACGACAGTAAAACACCTATCAGATACCAAGGTTGAGCTGACTATCAGCCTCGACAAAGATGATCTTAAAGCGGCCGAGCAAGTGGCACTTACCAAACTTGCCAAAAATGTAAAAGTTCCGGGTTTTCGAAAGGGCAATGTACCAGCGAGTGTTGCCGCAAAGCACGTTGACTCACAATTGCTTTCTGAGCAAACGCTCGAAGACGCTCTTTCAAAAGCAGTAGCCGAAAGCTATATGAATGAAGATATTCAGGCGCTTGATCGTCCTGCGGTAGAAATTAAAAAATACGTGCCAGGTAGCGAGTTAGAATTTACAGCTGAAGCTGAGATTTTACCAAAGGTAACACTCGGCGATTACAAAGGTTTGAAAGTGGCAAAAAAGAAGGTGAGTGTTACTTCAAAAGAAGTCGATGAGATTATTGAGCGCATGCGCACTGGCCTTGCTGAAAAGAAGGAAGTCGAGCGTCCAGCCAAAGACGGTGATGAAGTAAAGATTGATTTTGTAGGTAAAAAAGACGGCGTCGCATTTGACGGCGGCACAGCCACGGATTACGACCTGACTCTTGGCAGCCATTCATTTATTCCTGGGTTTGAAGAGGGAATTGTAGGAAAGAAGGTTGGCGAAACGTTTGACCTTAATCTTAATTTTCCAAAAGAGTACCACGTCGCCGACCTAAAAGGTGCGAGGGTCACCTTTACAACCACGCTAAAAGCCATTAAAGAGATCATCCTTCCAAAAGTTGATGATGAATTCGCGGCTAAAGCTGGTCCATTTAAAACAGCGCAGGAATTAAAGGACGACATTAAGCGTGAGCTTACGGCTCAAAAAGAGCGTGAGGCAAATGAGGCGCTAAAAGACGACCTTGTAAAAGAACTTGTAAACGTAAGTACCGTTCCAGTTCCAGAGGTGCTTCTGCGCGACCAGGTTGAGTCGATCGAGCGCGATATGACACAAAACTTGATATATCAGGGTCTAACACTTGAGCAATACCTTGATAGTAAGAACTTTGAAAGCAAAGAAAAATGGCTTGAAACCGAAGTTTATGATGCTGCCAAAAAGCGTGTTCAGGCTGGCCTCGCACTTGCAGAGCTAAGTAAAAAAGAGAAGATAGAGGCAACGACAAAAGAACTTGACGACCATGTGGAGCGTTATAAAAAAGAGTACGCAAACAACTTCAAAATGGTAGAGCAGTTCAGTACCCTAGAAGCGCGTCGCGATATTGCGAATCGTCTTCTGACGGAAAAAACCGTTGACCGTTTGGTTGAGCTCAATACTAAATAATAAAGCCCCAATCTAAATCTATATGAAAAGTCCCGCCGCAATGACGGGACTTTTCATTAAGCGTCAAAGTGGCGGGTCATTAGCAATAGAGAAAAAGCTGACATTCTGGCGTGATGCACGCTGCGTACACCTGCTGAGAAATAGCTCTCCATTGTTGGTCTTCAGTGTAGCCCTCAATTCGGACAATCGCATGCCGGAACACAAGGTGATGGAGTGTGTCACCCTCACGGTCTGGAAGCAGCAGGAGTCTCATGGCTTCTGATTCATCGAGACGAACAAAGACAGAATGCGGTTCCACGATCTCGTTAAAACTCTCAACGCCGAAGTCTACTGATACGAATCTTGCTCGTTGTACCAAGCTTATGCCGGCTATAGCGCATCTGGCATCGAGAGGAGACGGTGCGAGAATCCTCTCCTCAATGAGCGGAAAGGTCCGACGAAAAAGAGCATCGACCTGCACGGGTGAGTAATTCGAGGGTCGTAGTTCTTCGCCTTCAGGCCCAAATAGGCATACGGCTCGTTGGACGTTTTCATCGGAAAGCGGGTTGATAGTTGTCAAAGTCCTGCCGTGACTATTAAAAGTAAAGGGCCACCGCATCTCGAACTCCCTTCGCATGACGAACGTCCTACTTGTAATACCAGCCAGCTTACCAAATGTCAATACGATACTATGAGAAACCCCGCCTGAGACGGGGTTCTCGCCGTCTCAGGCGGGTTGTTAGCCTAGGATGAATTGTTGCAATGGTGTGACATGGATATGGCGAACCGGCAGAGTATAATCAAAACTGCCACCGTTAGTAGCCCAACCCATTACACGCAGATTTACTTGCGTAAGTGTTAAATTGCACATGCCATCATCTGGTCTGACCGTAAGTTCGACACCTCCTCCATCTTTACCCTGGTAGACGATAGCGACATGCGGGCGAGAAACTTTGTCGAGCTCTTTGGCATACTCAAACCTCATGTGTCCGTGAAGTGGTTGGTCGAGATTGAATGCCAACCCAACGAGCATGAAAGGCTGATCCGGATCGGAAGGCGTTCGAGCCAGCTCTTGTAGCCATCCGTGATGTTCTATAAAGAACGCATGCATCTGAGCGGGTGAAGAGTCTGACGGCCATTGCTGTTGCTGCTGCCGTTGCCCCGCTGCATTCAGGTACGGTACGCTGTAAAGGCAGACTGCACGCTGTACATTCTCATCGGTAAGCGGGTGGATGTTCGGGGTATTGTATCGATCAAAGATTCCCACAACTTCTCCCTACTAGGTGGGTGGTGTCATATTTGTAATAACATGCTTACTACTCTCATGTCAACATGAGAAAGCCCCGCTTTAGAAGCGAGGTTTCTCACTAGAAAAGCGGGGTTAGACAGATTCGTTCAAGAAGAACTGCTGCTCGGGTGTCACACGAATGCGCTCAAAACGCTCATATATAGCGCTGTATTGGCCATCCTGGTCCCAGCCTTTGACACCAAGTATCACCTGACTGAATATGAGATCATACAAATCATCTGGCCTAGGAGCTATCACGATACCTCTAGAGTTTGCATACAAGACGGCAAAGTTTGGTTTAGCGATAGCAGCATCAAATGCGTGATATCCAAACCGTACCTCGGTTTGATCGGGCGTATGCATTCGCATGCCAAGAACCCTGATGGGGTTGTATTTACCGTCGTATAGTTGACCACTGCTTAGCTTAGACATTTGTTCGAAGTGCCTCATGAGCATCTCGTGTACCTCTACGGGCTTCCAGCTGGGATGCATCTCGCATGTTAGGCAACTTCCTCCAACTTCGTCAGGCCCATACGCGCATAGTGCGCGCTGAACGCTATCGTCAGATAGCGGGTCGATGGACTTTCTCCAGCGGAACAAACTCATGTCCAGTCTCCTTAATCAGTAAGAAGCGTGCTCTTATTAAGAACCTTTACGAATAGTATGTCAATCTTTGAGGATTCCGTTGGTGAATGCAAAGGGACAATAGTACAGTATGTCTTATAATAATGTCGGGGATATTAGCACTCGCTTGCATTGAGTGCTAGAAACGCGCTATACTATTTATATGAACAAGCCAACAAATTATCTTGTACCAACGGTTCTTGAGCGAACACATGAGGGTGAGCGCGCATTTGATATTTATAGTCGCCTCCTTAACGAGCGTATCATCTTTATAGGAGAGGAAATCAACGAACATACGGCAAATGTAGTCGTAGCTCAGCTGCTCCATCTCGCCTACGACGATCCAAAAAAAGAAATCAAGCTTTATATTAATAGCCCGGGCGGATCAGTATATGACGGATTTGCTATTTATGACACTATTCAGTATATTTCACCAGATGTCATGACGATTGGCATTGGCCTTCAGGCCAGCATGGGGTCGTTTCTGCTTAGTAGCGGTACAAAAGGGAAGCGCTTTGCGTTGCCAAATAGCCGCATCATGATTCACCAACCATCTAGTGGTACTCAGGGTAAAATTACCGATCAAGAAATTACGCTTCGCGAGGGGCTACTCCTCAAACAGAAGATAAACGAACTTCTTGCTAAAAATACTGGTCAAAAAGTGTCGAAAGTAGAAAAAGACATGGAGCGTGACTTTTGGATGAGTGCCGAAGAAGCTAAGGCGTACGGTATTATTGACGACGTTATTACCAAGGCGTAATATTAAAAGATAATGAAATCATTTGAGAGTACGGTTGTTGGCGGTTTTGTTGAGCATACTTCTGCATCTCATATTCCAGAAGGCTTTGTTGTTTCGCGAGGTGAATGCGAAAATGGTACATGGTACTCTGTGGTTCCTACTACTAGATACGATCATTTAGCAAAGCAACTTGTCGTTCGGCGTCACGAGGCCGCTTCTAGTTTATTGCCGGTTGACAGTAATATAGAACCTGTACATGAAATCAAGGCAACAACTCCAGGCGATCCGCGAGCATTAGCGATGCTTGGATTTACTGCATTTATAGGAATTGCGGTCGAGAATTACATGAGTCATGCAGAAAGTAGTGTATTTGCACTCGTCTCGTTAGAAGATGCTGATTTCTACGCGGGACAAGAACGTAAGTTATATGAAACAGCGCTGGATATGAAGCCGGCTTCAAAGACTATCGTCGTTTATGATAACGATCCAACAAGTGATTCTTATACAACCAGTCAAGTTTATGGTGATGATACGCCCTTAAAAACGTTACAAGGTGAGATTATTATGTTAGGCGGTGCGGCTCGCGAGATTGCAGGCAGCGCTCAGGCGGTGATTGACCAGTACAATCTAAATCAGTCTCCTATGTAGCTAAAAGTCTTTGTTTTAACTCTTGACGATTTGCTAAACATACCTCACAATATGTACTAAGAAGTAGTGTAGCTGTGGTTATGTGTGCTTTCTGAACGAATGGCATTGTTTAGTAGGCCTACCACGGCAGGAATCTTCGGCGCCGATTCTATTAATCACTAAACAATTTTATATAGCGAGGAGCTTAACACGCGTGGCAAAAACTCAGCCTAACGCGGCAAAGCGTGTCTTCTTTACGAAAGATGACACAGCACTGCCGCTACCAGATCTCATCGCTCACCAGAAAAATTCTTGGCGTGAATTCGTCGAGACTGGTTTGAGTGAAATATTTTCAGAGCTTAACCCGATCGAGGACTATACCGGTCAAAAACTTGAACTTCGTTTCAAGGGATATGAGTTCCAAGATCCAAAAACCAGTGAAAAGGACGCCAAAGAGAATAACCTCACCTTTGACGCACCCCTTCACGCTACTGTTGAGCTGACCAACAAAGTAACTGGTGAAGTTAAAGAGCAAGAGATTTACCTAGGTGATTACCCATGGATGACTGATCGCAGTACCTTTATTATCAACGGTACCGAGCGTGTAGTTGTCTCGCAACTTATCCGTTCGGCTGGCGTATTCTTTACTGCAGATGCAGCCGTAGGCCACAACAACTACGGAGCTAAACTTATTCCAGGCCGTGGGGCATGGCTTGAATTTGAGACCGCTTCAAATGGTGTACTGTATGTAAAGATCGATCGCCGTCGTAAACTCCCTGTTACTACGTTGCTCCGTGCACTAGGCTACAATAAAACGAGCGAAATTAAGAGTTTGTTTGAAGATGTTGACACCGGTGACGTTAAGTACATTGATGCGACGCTCGATAAAGACCCAGCTCGTGGTACGAACGAGGCACTTATTGAGGTATATCGACGCCTTCGTCCAGGCGATCTTGCCACTGTCGATAACGCCCGCGGTATGATTGAGCGTATGTTTTACGACTTTAAGCGTTTTGACTACTCGCGTGTTGGTCGCTACAAGCTAAACCAACGCCTTGGCCTCGATTTGCCAAACACAACCGAGAACCGTGTATTCCAAAAGAGTGACCTTATTGCGATTATTCGTGAGATTATTCGCCTTAACAACACTCAAGAAGCTCCAGATGACATCGATGCGCTTTCGAACCGTCGTGTCAAACTTGTAGGTGAGCTCGTTGCTCGTCAGTTCCGCGTTGGTATGCTTCGCATGCAGCGCAATGCTATGGACCGTATGAGTATGAGCGACATTGAAACTGTTACTCCTGGGCAACTTATCAACGCTCGTCCAGTAGTAGCTGCTGTACGTGAATTCTTTGCCAGCTCACAGCTTTCGCAACTTCTTGACGAAGTCAATCCGCTCGCCGAACTCTCAAACAAACGCCGCCTTAACTCAACCGGTCCTGGTGGATTGTCTCGTGAACGTGCCGGTCTTGATGTACGTGACGCTCACCCAACACACTACGGTCGTCTTTGTGCCGTTGAAACACCGGAGGGCGCTAACATTGGACTTGTACTTAACCTTGCAACCTATGCTCGAGTAAACGACTACGGTTTTATTGAAACGCCGTATCTCAAGGTAGCCAATGGTCGTGTTACTGATGAAATCGTCTACCTTGATGCTTCACAAGAAATTAACGAAGTGATTGCTGATGCAGGTGCTGAACTTAACGAGGATGGAACATTTATTGAAGAACGTGTCAGTGCTCGTAATAACCTAAACCCAGAACAAGTCGATGTATCCGAAATTACCTACATGGATGCTGCTCACAAGCAAATTCTTGGTTCAACTGCAGCACTTGTGCCATTTATTGAGAAAAACCGTGTTGACCGAAGTTTGACTGGTTCAAACATGCAGAAGCAAGCAGTACCACTACTTACACCTGAATCACCAACGGTAGGTACGGGTGTTGAAGCCGAGCTCGCTAAAAACACAAGTCAGCTTATTTTAGCTGAAGGTGAGGGTGAAGTGGTTCGTGCAGATGGTGACGAAATCCATGTTAAATACAAAGATGGAGTGAAAGTATACGAACTCCTTCACTTTGCAAAGAGCAACGATGACCGTTCGATTAACCAAAAAACTCGCGTTATACGTGGTGACAAGGTAAAGAAGGGCGATGTTCTTATTGAAGGCGCCTCAATTGCCAATGGTGAACTTGCCCTTGGTCGCGACCTTAAGGTGGCCTTTATGCCTTGGGGCGGCTACAATATGGACGACGCTATCGTTCTTTCTGATCGCATCGTAAAAGAAGATGCTCTTACAAGTATTAATATTAAAGATTACACAGTTGAAGTTCGCGAAACTAAGCTTGGTCCAGAAATTGTTACCCGCGACATTCCAAACGTCAGTGAAGAGTCGCTTCGTCATCTTGATGAGCGCGGTATTGTACAAGTTGGTTCAGAGGTAAAAGCTGGAGATGTATTGGTTGGAAAAATTACACCAAAGGGTGAGCAAGAGCTTTCAAGTGAAGAGCGCTTACTTCGTGCAATCTTTGGTGAAAAAGCTAAAGACGTTCGCGATACTTCTCAGCGTATGAATAACGCTGGTGGCGGTAAGGTGGTTGGCGTCAAGATTTTCTCACGCGAGAATGGCCACGAGCTTAAAGCCGGTGTTCTTATGCAAATTCAAATCTTTGTTGCCCAACTACGAAAAATCTCAGTTGGCGACAAGCTTGCTGGGCGACATGGTAACAAAGGTGTTGTTGCTCGTATTCTGCCAGTAGAGGATATGCCGTTCATGGAAGACGGTACTCCTGTAGACGTCGTATTGAATCCACTTGGTGTGCCAAGTCGTATGAACATCGGTCAGCTATTTGAGACTCACCTTGGCATGGCAGCACAAGCTCTCGGCTACAAAGTTGCTACCCCACCATTTAACGGTGTGCCAAACGACGTCATCAGTGACGAGCTTGAGCGTGCTGGTTTTGCCCGTGATGGTAAATCACAACTATTCGACGGCCGTACCGGTGAACCATTTGAAGAGCGAACTACGGTTGGCGTGATGCACATTATTAAGCTGCACCACATGGTTGCAGATAAGATTCACGCTCGTTCGACTGGTCCATATACTATGG
>CAZTOK010000028.1:0-16764 GCA_964615445.1 uncultured Candidatus Saccharibacteria bacterium
ATCACCATGACCGGATAGGCCTAAGGTTTCGACCGACCGCCGATGCCGGTCTTTTGATATTCTAACGATAACCTCAGCTGGCTAAGTTCTACGATGTATTTAGAGTAGGGTCGTAAGAGTTTAGAATATTTACTATTTGGGGTGAAGACGTGGAGCAGCTTATTGTTTTCTTCAAGAAATTCTATAAGACAAGCAAAGTCTCCATCGCCACTTATAATAATCGCCTTGTCATAATTAGGATATTCAATAGCGGAAGCATGTCATATGGCCCACGTTGAACACGATTACTTTTCGTGAGCCTGGAAACAGGCACATAGTCACAATGAATGATCTCACACACTGGATATGACAAAGGCCGGAACGGCCCCGCGGAGCATGTTGCTCACACGCGGGGCCGTCCGGCCAGACAGGACGTCGATCAACGACGTCAAATGGATGGGATCACTCAGACAGAACTGGCCTTGACAGCGGCAGCGCCTGACGTGATATTGCCGTGGTATTTGTTGTTCCGGTGGGTTCTCCACCATGGGTTGATCATGTTCTTATACTCCTCGACCGTCCACATGTAGTAGAACGGTGCGGCCACGGCCGAGATCGGCCAGAAGAACGCCATGACCAGTTGGACGACAATCCCCCAGAAGCGGAGGAAGTTCCAGAACTGGAAAATCCGCCAGAACGTGCCGTAGCGGCTGAACGTGGCATGGCCCCAGTTGAGGAACCGGTAGAGCACCCCGGTGTCCTCGAACGGCGGCTCGATCAGCCGGCGCTCGTGGGGCGGCCGACTCACTCCGGAGATGAAGTAAGCGCGGACGTCTTCGAACAGCGTCGTCTCAATCGTGTCGTTCGGGTGGTTGGCGCGGTACGCCTTACGCGCCGCGGCAATCGCCATGACACGTCTCACCGGGGTAAAGGCGAACCACAGCATCGCCAGAAGCATACGACTCGCAGCACCCGGCCACAGCAGGTACCAGGTAAGCATGCCGACCGCTACCACGTAGAGCGGCAGGCCGACCAGAGGCCAAGCGAAGCGCCGGGCGCGTGCCTTCTCGAGATCGACCGGCTTCTTCTTGAGCTTGCCCGCGTTCGGACCGGTCGTCCAGTGCGTAGCCCTATACTTGTCGTAGCCGATCTGACGACCACGCACCCAGGACCACGCCCAGAATATCAGCTCGAAGGTCATGAAGCCCATGAGCAGCCCGGACACCATGATCCACACGAGGTGGGTCTCCGTCCACTGAAGTGCCTGCTGCGTGAAGATCAGGTGCAGCAGCGATCCGATCCAGCTGAAGGGTGGATAACCCCACAGACCCAGATGGATCAGCCAGTGCACGGGTGGCAAATCTCCGATCTGCTTAAGCGTTGTATCGAACAACGTTCTCTCCTCCCGAGAATGGACAGCGAGTACTGTCACAAATAATAGTTATATCATTTTATTAATACTTAGTAAATAATATTATTTGGCTTTAATCAAAAATATGCTATTTTAAGTAAGTACGCGTACACCGACTGAACACTGGAGGTGTTGTATGCAAACCCAGGAAAGTTCTGGTGTCAAAAGGCCAGCATCGCTGCGTAAGCGAGTCAAACTGGCAAACAAAGTGCTCAGAGCAGTACTTGTGTGCGCTGCGCTTTCGCGCATCTTCGTTCGCCCGCGCGTGAACGGCCGCAGCAACTTCGCACAGGAGGGTCCGCTGATTGTGGCGTCGAGCCACCGTTCGACATTTGACCCCATCGGGCTGTTCGCTCCGATCGTGAAGTATCGTCCCGACGTCGCATTTCTGGGGATGGCCGAGCTGTTCAAGAATCCGCTCCTGCGACACATTCTAGAATGGTTCGGAGTCATTCCTGTATACCGCGGCACCGAGCGGGCCATTGAGTCTGCCCAGCGCGGTATCGAGGTACTGAATAGCGGGGGAACGGTTGTTGCCTTCATCGAGGGCAAGATCATCCAAGGAGATGAGCTCGGCCAGCCTAAGGGCGGCGTGACCTACATGGCATTCGCGACCGGCGCACCGGTCGTGCCGATTGCCGTTATGCGAACTGAGTACGTTAAGCGCCCACGCTCCAACTGGTGGCAGTGGGGTTGGAGAACACGCTACATCATCGCCATCGGCGAGCCGATCCCTGTACCACAAGGGGCTTCGATCAACTCACCCAAGGCCGATCGCGACGCATTCACTGACGAGATCATGACCGCCATCAACCACTTGAGGGCACTACACTCACAGTGATATCGTGCATATTCACCCCGACAAAGCCTCCCGGCGCTATGTCGGGGGGCTTTTCATAATAAGAACTATTTATAAAATAAATTCAAGTAATGAGCTGCACCGGGACGGCGGATTTATCCGTCCCGGTGCGAGCGTGGATGTGTGCGTAACGTATCTTACATCATGACTCCGAAGCCCATCTCCTGAAGCCACATCTGACCGTCGACCGGAGAATCCGTGCCACACAGTCGAATGAGGTCCAGGTCGAGCCCCTCGTCGAGAACCGTCTGGTAATGGCCACGGATGCCACTTTCGGTGACATTGTCCAGGTTGCCGTACTTCAGATTGACGAGTGCATCAGCTGCGCGGCCAGTGCCGACGATACCGAGCACGGGGATGTCCTCGCGTAGAGCGAGAAGCACCTCCTCGGCAGTGACGCCGCCGCCACTCAAAACCAACAAGCCAGATCGACCCACGCCCGAGTCAGCGAACAGCCGAAGCAGTTCGATATACTTGGGCAGATCACCATTCCATCCCACCGGCGTACTTGCACCGTGCTGGAGGATCCAGAGCAGATGCAGTAGCGGGTTAGGAATAGTGTCCCTGTCCATCTCGTCGGCGAGCTGGAAGCTGGAATGCTTCCCCCCATAGCCGAGCGTTTCGTGGGTCCGGGGAGTGTGACCCCAAGTACGGGGCCAGAATTCAGGGTTATCGGGGAAGTTTCGTCGAGCGATGGCGTAGGCCAGGCCCGGCGTTTCCACCGCGGTCATCGACCCAGTAAGAGGATTGCTCTCGTCCAAGATCCGAGTGCCGCCACTACCAATGGCGATCACGTTGAGTCGGAAGGGCGCGGTTGGGTCGCCACCGAACAGCCGACTCACCACGTTAAACATGGCGTAGCGCTCGGCGTCCGTTCGAACACTCGTCGCACCTGCGACGTTGAGGTTGCCCACAACGCCCTTCGTCGTACGAAGGATGACCGGGGCGGGAACCTCCTCGGTCACGTCACTAATCACCAGGGCAACATTGCGGCCACTGGCACTGGAGATGAGTTCCGTATCCTGGGCCTCGCCCGGAACAAAGAACTCGTCATAGCGGATGGACATGGATATCTCCACTCCTGTCAGGGGGCAAAGCCCATTTGGCGAATAACGGTCGTGAGCTCATCCTTACGGCACGAGACTACGCGAGGGTAGGTACTGCGAAACTCCAGGTCGTTAGCTAGATCAGTGGCGGTTCGACCGGAGTCCTCAACAAGAAGCAACTGCCACGGCTCGTCTCCCTGCGGGAGCGACGCTACATGCATGCACTCGTTGCGCGTTACTTTCCCTCCGTTGTAGACAAGGTGCAACGACGAGTACTGCGCTTCGTTTCGAAGCAACTCCATGTAGTCGAGAGAAACTTTCCACTCGTCATCCCATGTCAGCCCCGGCTTGTCAGTAGAGAACTGAAGTAGGAGACAGAACGGGCAGCGACCATCAACTACAGTGTAGAAATCGTGGCTCGGGGTGTTGCTCACCATCATAAACCCGCCGTAAAGCGACAGATCGCCGATGGTGGGAACAATCCCAATAGTCCTAGCCGGCGCGCCCATGGCCGAGAGGTTCATAAGTATATCCATAACTCCCGGTCGCGGCGTGATGTAGCCAAAGCCATGGGCAGGGCAATGCACCCGATGCTCATCGCAGGTAGCACAAAGCCCCAGCATCGGTCGATTGATCGTCATGGTAGCACCGGCAATAACCGCGGCGTCTGCAAACGGTCCGCCCAGTGCAGTAGCTAGCAAAAAGCCCACGTTAGCGCCTTCGGCTTCACTCATAAGAGCAGCGCCTCCAGTAACACGCACCACGCACTCGCGCTTAGACGCGGCGAGCCGTACGAGGTCGCGACGTGACAATGCACTCTGCGTCGGATCGCTCAGCGATGCCTGACGCAGCGCAGTGCCAGGCAACACCTGTCGCACCATGCTGTTTTCACCTCCTAAATTGTCGTGAACGCACGCACGCGTCCTATGTACAACAACTACCAGCGGAGGCCGGTAGTGTACTGGATAGTTTTATCATATTTTATTAATTTTGTCGATATAGATTTCTCGCCCAGCTTAGAGAAGTTGCATCTGATATATGTTGAGTATAACCTCAAGTCCAGAAAATGAGAAAGGCCAGCGGAGTGCTTCCGCTGGCCCATCTCTCTTCGTACTACTTGCGCCTCAGTTCGAGGCAGCGACGCCTAGTAGGCGCCACCCCGGTTGGTGCCCTGGGGCTGATGCGGCGCCGGCGACGCCACGGGGATGTGAGGCGACACCGGCTCCGTCGGAGCCCAAGTGGCAAACCATCGCGTCCCATTCGGCGTCCAGCACCACTCAGGTACCGTGTGACGCGCCGCACGGAGGACCTCACTGAGATCTGCGCGCGACTCGACGTTCAGCGCGGCCACCAGACGGGAGTTGCGGAAATACCGCACACCAGTCTCGATGCTCTCGCGCCGCTCCTCGGCACCAGCGCCGATACCGACCTGGTGGTCAGTACCGACCGAAGGAACCCCACGGGTAACACCCCGGGTCGGACTGGCACTGCGGGTGATCTCCTCGCCGTAACCGAACGATTCCAGCCCACCGCCACCGCGCATGGCAAAGCCCCCACGGTAGCCGCCGAAGTCCTGGAGAGGACTCGCCGACCGGCTGCGCGGAATGGTGTTGGGGTCCGCGGAACGCTCGTAGACGCGGATCTGGCCACGGAACTCGTCGGTACCGAAGGTAGCCTCGCCGATGCCCATGCCCAGACCGTTCGCGACGATGACCAGCGGACGGCCGGTCTGGTGGTCGCGGTTCTTGAGTGCGTCCATCACGAACTTGGTGTACGGCTGCACCTCCCACATGTCGTCAGAAGTGCAGTCGTTCGGCTGGGACGGCCCGTTGTCGTAGAGGTTCTTGGCCTCAATGTACGTCGGGTAACCCATCCAGCCCGCGGAGCCGTTGTAGAGCCCGATACCCAGACGGAGACCCTCGGTGACAGGCAGGTAGACCTTGTCGCCCCACTGCACCAAGTGCAGCGGACGCATGGTCTCCATGTCCTGCGCCCAGAGGATCGTCTGGGAACCGGCCTGACGCCAGGCGTGGATGAGACGGATGTCACCGACATTCGTCGTCGGACGATTGCCAACCACCATGAGTGGTTCCTCCAAGAGGTTTAGAGCGGACAGGCACGTGCTCGCCTTCATGACTGTAATGCAAGTAGTCGTAGAGAGGCGATACCCCCACCAACCAAAATATATCCTAGGTTTATGGAGGGATTACTCACTACGAATAGATGTTAAAGTACGCTGTATAAAATATCATATTTACTTATAAAAAGCAATTGTCTACAACGGAGATTGTGCACTCAAGACACGGTAACGGGGATAAAGAAGCTAATCTTGTAGTAGGTACCACCAGTTTCAGTAGTCAGCACGTCGTTCTGACTATCGCCAATCATAAGACAGGAGACAGGATCTTGACTGCAAAGATAAACGATTTCCATCCTTCAGTGTGAGGCTTACCTAGCTCTACGCTCTACATCTTCACGGCAAACAATTGGCCAAAGAACTGTAAAATACACAGACTATCATTCGTCTTTATTAAGCCACGCTAGAAACGCAATGTTGGTTTCACCGTTTTCTGCTTTGACGATTTTTTCTTTCGCCGCAGGAAGGTCGAGCTTATCAGCTAGATCGATATACATATCGGTATCTTGCATGTGTGTGGCTTTAATAAGCGCTTGACGGGCTTCTAGAGGTATTACGCGCGCAAACTTTAGTAGTGCATTTGTGTCTGCCGTTATATAAATCCGCTCTATTTCTTGAAGTATCTTTAATGGTGGTTCGTCTAGTTCTTGACCAATTTTTTTAATAAGTTCGTCACCTATCATGTCAAGAGAGGTATACTGTGCGGTTATAACCTCTGCGCGTTCATAACGCACTGCAATATCTATTGCGATAATATCAGTAAACATCTCGTTTAATGCTGTAATGAACGGGGCAGGGTCGGTTATGTCAAAAGATCCGTCATCTCTTTGCTCAAGTTTATGCCTCTGACCAGCGATATCGTGTATCGTCTCGTGTCTCGTTATTGCTAAGGGATCATAATTAGACTCATGACTATCAATCAGCAACATACCAGCAGTGGTCGAACCCCCCAGCTGACCTTCATGAGGCTCGATGCCTAATGAACGCACGGCAGCCTTAAGGTCATCCTGGTTAGCAAAGTAATGATAATGTTCGGGGAGTGGCAGTCGCTCGTTAAGATCATAGCCCAAATCTTTACCCCAGGTCAGCATAGCTTCACGCATCTTTGCTAGCTGTTTTAGACGCTCAGGCGAATGAGGAATCTCCTCCTCGAAATGACGCCCTTCACGAAGGCTATTGTAGTATTCCGAGATAGCCGTCTGGATTGCCTCATTTTCACGAAATTTACCAGAAATCTGGTGGTGTAGTGGAAGCTTTTCTAGTGATGCCATATAGAACTACTATACTACGAATCTACACTCAACCGTTAGTTAAGTTCAGCCTGGATTTTCGTAAGCAAATCGGTTATATTGCCATGCTCAATAGTTCTACTCGTCACAAAAAGGTAGCCAAGATGGATTTTATGATGAACGTTGGTCTCAAAAACGGAAAGAGCCTCCCAGCGGAAGGATTTCCGTGCCGGGAGGCTGCATTACGTTCGAACGAAGTTTGCCCAAAGAATACGAATCTCTTCATCTGTAGGAAGTTCAAGTATAACTGCCGAAGAGTTAGGACCGGTAAAGTCTCGTACTGGCCACACGCATCCTACAAATGCTGCTTCTGCTTGTAAATGCGAGACGAGCTGCAAGGTCATTTGACGAAGCGTCTCTTCTGGAGTGTAGTTCTTATGATAACTCAGTAATACTTCACCGTTAAGAACACCGAGATTAAAGCCCTCGGTCATCGGGTAGCCCTTATCGTAAAACTCTGGTTCTCGAATGTTGGCGGCTCGCAATATCTCCTGAGCAATCCGAATAAGATATGGTGCTCGCTCAGCGCAAAACTGCGCATACACCTCTCTTGCTGCCGAAGCCTGCTGACGGGCGGCTATTAAAGCCTCGTAGTCCCGCCTTCTTCTTCCGAACATTTTATCCTCCTAAATGCTCGAGCGTAACGACTAAATACTACAACTACTTAAATAATCTGTCAATGTTGACGAAATTGAGTGTGACGCTGAAGATCTACTAGATAAATAAAAACGAGTAGCAATGTTCCCAAGCTTGCGCTGACACGAATCTTCATTCGAGAAGAAGTCAATAAATACTTAGTACATTGAACTTTCTGGAGAGGTGTAATTTTCATCTTTACACTCAAAGTCTTCGGGCCGTTCATAAATACAGCAATACAGCGATCAAAAGGCCTCCCATGGCTGTGAGTGGAGGATCTTAAGCAAAACTTTTTACAGTGCCTCTCAGCCCTATTGCTATAAAGTGTCAAAAAACTACTCTAAGCTATCTATAATAGAAATATGATAAAATTTCAATTCACAGAAGAATCAGTTGCGCAGCATGGTGCAACTATACGCTACTTAAAGACAGGTAGCGGGCCTGGCTTACTGATTATTCATGGCGCCATGAGAACAGCCGAAGACTACCTGGATTTAGCCGAACATTTAGCAGACTATTTCACAGTCTATATAGTTAACAGACGCGGTCGCGGAGGCAGCAGTCAGCAAGGAGCGGCCTTTAGTGTGCAGCAAGAATGCGACGACACGCTGGCCATTTTGCGTAGGACGAACACAAAGCTTTGTTTCGGCCACAGCTACGGTGGTGTCGTTGCTCTAGAAGTGGCGCTGAGTAACTATCCGTTAGCGAAACTGGCCGTATACGAGCCACCCTTCGTTGCAAAACGGTCGGAGATGCTCAAAGAACTTGATCTTGTGTTGGCCCAAAAAGACTACAAGAAGGCGCTCGTCATTGCTTTTAGCCTGGCCAGTAATGACGGCACGACTCCGGATCAGCTGACCGGCCTAGCCGATGCAATTGCACAAGGCCCAATGTGGAATCAAATGGTCGAGCTACTGCCAACATTTGCCACCGAATTGAGAAGCTTAATGTATACAGCATCACCACTAGAACAATATAAAGCCATTCAAACAGAAACCTTACTTATGCATGGCGATCAAAGCCTACCGGCCACCCTTGAATATACGAAGAAGCTTGCTAATACATTACCGCACAGCCAGTCAGTAGCTATAGTAGGCGTGGGCCATAACGCACCCGACTTGGATGCTCCAGAATCTGTAGCTAAAGAGCTTATCCGATTCTTTATGCAGACGTAAATTTGACCCGCAGTAAACACCCAAAGCTACATAAGCTATTTGAGTACATCTCTAGCGCGTTGAGTCAGAAGCAATCTATTGTTTCGGCGATCAGCTCGGCGTAGTAACTCGGCAACTTCCCACAAAATTGGTCCGGTCGGCTCTGTTGTTTGTATAGAGTCTAAGTAGCCTATACCTACTGCGATCCGTATTTTGGCATTCATAAAATCCGAATAGCGCTCGGCAATAGTTTTGTGTAGATGCAAGATAGTGTATGCCAAACGAAGTGCAACGGTATTGCCGTACGCTTTTAACGCTGCAGGATCTAGCGGATCTATTGTCCGTAGCGGCAGGGCGATCATTTGACCGTCGCCCATAAACCTGACCACGGTTCCTTTTTGGTTGAGCTCGGCGTCGATGGCTTGCAGGAATGTTTGCAGGAAATGTTTAAAAACGGGATAGTCAGCACTCACTTTATGCGTTGAATCGGCAATATCCCACTGAATAACAAAGTGACTGGGAGTTACCGGTACATGCAGTAGTAGCTCATCACTCAACATCATACTGGTTTGAGGAAGTGCTTCAAGAATATCCTGAACTGGCTTTTCGGATCGTTGCCATAATGTCTTAAGGAAGGCTTCTGAAGGAAGTAAGTGCGCATATTCAACATCAAAAGCTAGCTGCGCTACAGCTCCTCGAGAAGTTTGTGTCTTAATCGGGACTCCCCAAACAATGTGCTGCTTGGGATTCATTTTGCTGCGGGCAAAACCAGTTTTCCCCGTTTTGAACGTGCCGCCCAGTGCCGTTGATTGCAACCCAACTCGATGATTGTGTATAAATTTTTCGTGGAAAGCAGTTTTAGCAGAGGCTAGTGTTTGGTTTTGAATGGTAGTGAGCGTATCAGCAGAAGATGCGTGTCGATCTGCAGTAAAAATCCCCATACTAATAAAAGAGGGGGTTTTAGCAAGTTCGTTTGCAAAAGGATGAAGTGTACTTTGTAAAGCGTCGATGGTTTGTTTTAGTGAGGAGTTGGCACGAAATACAGCACTCGAGGAACGGTTGCTCATACAATACTTATATTATAAACATATCTCAAATACAACCAGAGACGCTACTCTGCTTAAGTATAAATCACCAGCACCGAACTTATAGCACGTATTGAGGCGGTGATGCAAAAGAACAAAAAAAGCTCAAAATTCAAGCTCTTTTATACTAGTAATCATTTCTTGGCTGGGAATGAAGGTGTTGTCCAAACTTTTAAGCAACAAGATGAAACCAAAATCAAACAAAGGATCAAAGAAGGCCGTGCATTGTTTGAAGGTGCCGATGAAGAACAACTCCATTTCTTCTGAAAGATGATCTTTCTTTAGGTTGTCATCTGTGATGCAATCGACTTTTGTCTATAATCCACAGGTGACAACCTAAAGTTTTATGGACGAGATGAAGAGTTCGAATTATTTTGGTAAACTTGAAAATGGTTAAATACCAACACGAATGACCGGCTGTACCGATAAATATAAGACAAATTACGACAGACCAAGGGGGTCTATGAAGCAACCAACACCAGTAACATTTTATGCTAATGCTCTAGCATTATGCGGCAATCTATACTTACCAGAACATACTTCCGATACACCGCTACCTGCACTGATCATTGTTGGTCCGTCGCCGCAGGTAAAAGAGCAGGCGGCAGCTGAATATGCACCACGCCTTGCCGCCGAGGGTTACACAGTACTCACGTTTGATTTTCGCAACTTTGGTGAGTCGGCCGGTGAACCGCGCAGTCATGAAGATAGCGAGGGAAAACTGACGGATGTTCGAGCAGCGGTTAGTTTTCTCCGCTCGCGGCCAGAAATAGATAAAGAGCGTATAGGCGTTATCGGCATTTGCGCCGGAGGTGGGTACGCGCTTAAAGCGGCGGCTTTTGACCCGCGGATCAAAACATTTGTCGGTATCGCTGGCTTTTACTTTAGTCCAGCCGATCTGCGTACCCAGATGGGCGACAAAGGCTACCGCGAAGCCTTGACTGTGGCGCTTGCTGGTATAGAGGCTCAGGATCAGACAGGCACCGTTACCTATTTGGCTCATGTGGCTCCCGAAGGCGGTAATGCGGTTATGGCGGGCGGCGAACCGTATGAATATTATGGTACGTCCCGAGGTCAGCGCCCGAACTACAAAAACCAACTAACCGTCGACACCGGCTACACGATATTGACTCTCGAGCTTGCAGCTGCCGCTGACTATCTAACTTCTACGCCGGCTCTGCTCATTCACGGCAAAAAGGATAGGTATGCATCTGCGGAAGCGGTGCAAGCGGTGTACGACCGTATAACGGGTCCTAAAGACATCACTTGGTTAGACACGGATACGCACATTGGGTTCTATGACGATCCGACTTATATCGATCCGGCTGTTGCCAAGGCAGTCGCGTTCTTGCGGGAGCATTTGTAGGGTCGCAAAGGCTTAAATGGGGATATCTGCGGTAACGCAAAAAGAGTCCGAGCTTCGGACTCTTTTGTATGTAATAATCTCATGGCTGGAGAGAAGGTTCTGGAATAGAACCATTGAAGAGCTTTCCGGGAGCTTGGACATAGAAGAGATATACAAATTACTTAGTGAGAATGAAGATCACTCTCCTACTTTCCGCTAGCAATAGCAAATGCCTGCCGATAACATTCTAAAACTTGCTCTTCCGTAAGTCCTTGCGACATAGCCTACGACATCCTTTATGCAGCAACCATCTATCGGGAAGCGTCGGAGATGTCGTTTTTGCTATGGCTACCGCTGAGCGTCCCTGATCTAAGCTCGACTAGATTCAGAGTATGAAAAGGGATTCGAACTTTTTCGTACTAAAAAAGACTACAGTTCAATCTGTAGTCTTTTCAATAACTTCATGGCTGGGGCGAAGGGGTGTTGTTAAAACTCCAGAAGAGTGCAGAAGTAGCTCAAAGCGAGGGCACTTTAGAAAAACGCCCCGGCATCACTTATCTTTTTACTAGCAACGATTGCCGGTTTTTAGGTATGTTAGAAGCGTTTATGCGCCATAAACGCGAAGTGATCGCAAAAAGGCAGAGACAGAAAAATTATCCTAGCTAGAGTTGGCGAGTCACAAAACTATTGACTTTTTTATAACAATATTGTAATATATTATAAGCAATCAGGTACAGGGTCAACCCTACCGGAGCGCGCTCTTAGCAGTCCAATCATGCGATACGAAAGGGAGTCACCATGACTCACACACGTCCTTCGACCGAGCTCATGAGTCTGCTCACCCGTGGCCTGATGGTCGCCGCTGGGCTGGTCGTGGTAGAGAGGTTCGGCGAGAAGTTCAGCGGCCAGTACGGCAGCTGGTTCCCGGATGTCAACCTCGATGGTGAGTTCGGGATTCATGGCTTCGCCGAAAAGGCGAAGTTCGAGGCTCTTGCCGCCGCCCTGAGCCGCAAGACTCATACAGCCTCAGCGGCTGACATGCAGGCGGCGCTCCGCGAGGGCGCTCTGTACGGCAACTTCGAGACGATGGCCGGCATGGCCCTCATCAAGAAAATGCTACCCAAAATGAAATAAAAGTTTGGATGTCTCTCTCGAGATTCTATACCACAAAAACCACCTCCTTTACTGAGGCGGTTTTTGATTGAAATAATTTTGGCTGGCCACGTAGCCCAGAATTGAGACACTACTTTTCTCGGTCTGAAGCTTATGTACGAGAAGCTGGCTAATTTGGAAGACCTCATATACCCGTGTCAAGTATGATCTGCCTATTTTCCCTTCAATCATTGACAATTCTTAGTGTTTATGCTAATATATTACGTGTTCAATCGTGAGGTTGAATTTGACATGGGATCATGGCCGGATCATTGCCCCCTTTAGGTGGTGGCGACCCGGCCAAGGATATCAGGATCCAAGGCGAGTGCTCTATTTGGCAAGGAGACACCATGAGCCAGATGACGCCCGAGCAGCAGGCCTTGCGTGACGCAAACCCGGACGAGCAGGGCCCCCGGCTCCGCATCGATCGGGCCAACGCCGCCGTCGTGGAGGAGCTTACCGTCCTTCGGGGCCGCATGACGCGGAAGAACCAAGCGACCGCTCGGTATCGGGCCCCCGAGGGTAGGTACGAAGCCGCCGACGTTCACGCCCCCGCGATCATCGACGAGCTCCTTGAGCACGGCGAGGTCAACCTGTGGACCCTCTCTCGGCAGATGCCGGGATACCCCCAGGCCGGAGCCGATGGCTTCAACGCGGCGGTCACCGCGATCCTCCGCGTCGAGGGAGTCGAGCTCATCCAACCCTGACGCCCACCCATGTCCACCCATCCCCGCGCCCTATCGCGCGCGGGGATGGTCTACCCCGAGTTTTCAAATCTGTTTGAAGATTCAGGATAGGTCTTCGTTGAAACTCACGTTATAATTTGTCTTATGTGACCAAAGTGCTCGGACGACAACGAGCAGCTTTCGGACTACTATGCAAACTGCAACGGTGTAGGTTTTACCTTCAGCAATGAACTCGTCAATAGAGACCCGGATTGCTTTAAAGTCCTTCTTCTTGGACAGCTGTTCGAGCAGGCCGTATTGGCTGATCAGTTCGCCATAGATTTTGCTTATCTCTAACGATTGTGGAGGGTTATTTTGAGCTTCAGTCCAAGCCATATCTCGAAAAAATATCTTATCTTCCTTGGCAGGGGTAAGTCTGATGTAAACTAATCTCCATCACTAAGACACCCTCTCAATTTTTAGAGATGATCTGAAGCAGGGGTGAACGTGAATTTCAACATCGTCGTCAATATCATCCCACCGAAAGTCACTAACCCCTACATGGCTCCAGTTTACTTTTTCAAACCCTACTTCTCTCAATCCAACGAGACTAACTCTATAAAAAATAAAGATAATCTTCTTCTTGAAATCTTCACCGGATATTTTGTTATTTATTAAATCAGAGCATAACCCCAATATTGTGTCAGTGCTTTCTATATCAATAGCTACTGGATTCTCAGCATAGCCCAATCCTTTCTCTATAAACATTTCAAGGTTAAGACTTGACACTTTAAATACCGATGGTTTCTTATATAACAACTTTGCCCACTCTCTCAACGCCGGATAATCGGCACTCCATTCATAGCTTAAAGAATCTAGTCTGCCTTTTGAATATATAATCTCAGCCTCTTTAATATTAGATTCCGTTACATGCCCCTCCTCTTCGCTTGCGCATTTTATGCATGTGTTCACAAATTCGATCAAATCTCTAGGCCTCATCAGTGTACGTGAAATTAGGTAATCTTGAGTTGGCTCACTGTTAACGCGAGAAGGAAACAGTTGATCCATAGTTAACTGAGTCTTTTTGGAATATCTTGACTGGAATAAATAATTAATCCTTGTGTCAATTAGTTTTATTAATTCTTGCTTCGACCATCGAAGGTTCACATAAAGCGAGTTAAATTTTTCTTCCTGGAATCCTGAATCCTTAGTAATATCAAATACTCTACTAATAAGATCGTAACGAAGTGTAGCTATCGGCTTTATATTTTTTAGCCGATTTAAATCCTTCACAGTCTCTATTAAAGATTTTATCAACCTGTAGCGTATGGAATTGCCCACCCATTTTTCATCAAGCTTATCAATAACAACGTAGTAACGTGATTGGTGATGATCGATGAAATCATCCATCATCTCAAGTAGTCCAGTCACTTCTTGCATTTGCATATCGTTAACGATAGACTGGCCTCTCTGTTTAATTTCGACCTTCTCTTCAGATGATAAAGACGAACCTCCTTGGAGTTTCGATTTTAGGACATGATTATTTACACCGATCTCTCCACTAAGCTTACTTTCTATTTTATTTGTTACCTCAGCTACATGGCTATCTGAGGTCTTCCAAAAACTATCTTTCCATTGATCCAAGTAATCCAGAGCCTTCAAATGCTTCGTGTTACGCTTCTTGAACTCACTTCTTACTCTTTCAATAAAATTCTCATGATCTTGCTCGGAGGTGATCTTCATGTGTTTAGTCAGGATTTCCACACAGATTACATGTCTCCAGAGATACTTAAAGAAAGTATTGAGATCAATATCTAATGCCATAAGACCATGAACGATCGAGGAGTTAGATATATAGTTCATAGCTAAAGATTCTGCATCTATCATAATCACTCTATTTGCCATGTCTTCTTGCAGCTTAGTAACTAAAGCTGTCTTTCCAGTACCAGTTCTACCTACAATTAAGCATCGGGGATCACGAAAATCTTCTATTGTTTTGATATCCCCTAAATCTACAAAACAATTCAATAAAAAATCTTTGTCATCAAGAGCATCATTAACACCCACTGAATCTTGCTTACGAAAAATTATGTTATTCTCTAAGTGCTTCGTCATTACATAGGTCTAAGCTTTACTTTAGTATAACACCGCATGTATAAGAAGTTGCCCAAATTGGGCAGTGCGCTAGACGTCTAGAGGCTTATTCCGATATCAAGCGCACGAACGTAGCAAAAGAACAGTTCATAAATATTTTGCAAGTCCGTCCAGCAGTAAGCATAAGCACTTAGAAATAAAGCAGTGCATTTGTCAACAATTCGATGTAAAATACAGGTAGAATGACAAAGAAAGAGATCGCTGCTTTACGCGCCCAACTCGAAGAATATCTGCCGGAACTGAAAGCGGAGATTGATAGTGCGAAGAACGATCTCAAAAACGCACGCACGCTTAAGACGCAACTCAAAGGTATTGTTGCCTCCTCGGAGACATTGCTCAAAGAGTTGCAAGATCCAGATGAGGGAGTGGCTGCGCTTCTTACTAAGGGCTTGAAGGATGCAGCGACTATCACAGCCAGCTCAGAA
This sequence comes from uncultured Candidatus Saccharibacteria bacterium, assembly GCA_964615445.1. Lineage (GTDB taxonomy): Bacteria > Patescibacteriota > Saccharimonadia > Saccharimonadales > Saccharimonadaceae > JALRBM01. The sequence goes on from CAZTOK010000028.1 coordinate 15,338, forward strand.
TCGGCTCAGGCTCTACTTGATCAAATGCAATCGGCCCTCGAAGCCGCCACACAACATGTTGGTGATATGGAGACTGCATATACAAGCTTCACGGATATCAAGGCGAAGATTGACGATTCGGAGGCTGGACTTGCGGTAACGCTGACAAATATCAAACAGGTTCGCGGCCGCGCCAAAGAAGCTGCAACTAAGACCGAGTCAGTACTCAAAACCGCTGAGAAGACACTCTCTCAAATCCAGACATACATCACCAACATGGACAAAGCTTACGAGACATTTCTGACTTCTAAGAAAAAGGTTGACGACCCCACCGAAGGGCTTGACGCTATTCTGAAATCTATGAAGAAACTGCGTGATGATATTTCACTAGCAGCCGACAAGAGCACGACTCTCTTTACACAAATCAATGGCTATAAAGATGAAGCTGCCAATAGCCTCAAGGATATAAGGCAAAACAAAACTACTTCCGAGACGGTACTTGGCGATATTAAGCAACATGAAGTTGACAGTGCTACTGCCAAAAATAGCATTGAAACTCTGCTTAAAATTGCCTCGCAGGAGAGTAGCACGGCTTACTTTAAGAAGCGTACTACCTTTGTAGGGTGGGTTGCCGGTATTTGGCTATCGATCGGCATTGGCGGCTTGGTCGTCGCAGTCATTTTAGGCCACCAGCTTGTCCATGACATCCTCAAGAATAGCCAAATTTCACTACCAACGATCATAGCGCGTACATTAGTAGTCACACCAGTCATCGCATTTGCTTTCTACGCCTTTCGAAACTACGGCAAAGAGCGTAATATCGCAGAACAATATGCATTCAAGGAGATTTCTGGCGCAACACTTGAAGGTCATATTGAAATGGCACATCGTGCGTTCCCTGACTCGAAGACTATCAATATCAAGCTGGAAGATGCTGTTGTAAACGTTTTGCAAGGCCTTCACAGTGAACCAACTGAATTTAAGAAAACGCCAAAGAGTACTCTGAAGATCAAGAGCAAACTTATGGATATCGAAGGTGAACTCGCAGATATTGGTGACAATGTTGGCGACATTAAAGATGCTATCGCAATACCAGAACCTGCATCTACAAAGTAATTCTAACAGGCGGAGTTTGTGAGGCGGGAAAGAGATTCGAACTTTTTCACTGCAAAAAGATACAGTTCAATCTGTAGTCTTTTCAATAATCTCATGGCTGGGGTGGAGGGACTCGAACCCCCGAATGCATGGACCAAAACCATGTGCCTTACCAACTTGGCGACACCCCAATAACTTGGTTATTATAACATACTCATCCTTAATTTTTCTAGCCAGAAAAAGGGCTGTATTATTTAATTAATAGCACATTATCTCGGTTATATAATACCGGGAGACTATGACCTCGACGACGTCGTAAACCTCCACACTAACGCAGACATTACTGTTGAGCC
>CAZTOK010000029.1:0-15971 GCA_964615445.1 uncultured Candidatus Saccharibacteria bacterium
ATAGTTTGCGGAGAGTCCCCACAGGGTCACGCCATAAGAGATTTTTCATCTTTCAACAATTGAAAGAACGGATTCACCCCTGTAAATAGGGGTGTTTTTGTGTTTCGACTCTCTAAATCTTCGCAGGTTGGCATGCGGTCGAAAATTGCCTTGAAAAGACGTGCTTTTTTGATAGGGTCAATCTGTTTAATGATTAGCTCATCCATGTTTTCGACGAAGTGTCTAGCCCTTGCCAGAATGCGCTCCAAATCGGCGGGCCGTGCGGCTTCTTTGCGTTCTTTTTCTTTGGTTAGTTTCTCGATCTGCTGTTCTAGTCTCACGAGATCATCCTCCATGAATTTAATTGTTGTTGGCGACGACAGCACGCGGATTTTGTCCAGCGTGTTTGCAACATCCTTTTGAAGCTCTGCAATGCGGTCTGCGAGGTCTTGAATCTCCTGTAGCTGGCCTTGGTTGCGCAGCTTCCATTCGCTGCGTATAACGTCCAGAACGAAGTCTAAGCGCTCCTGTGGCACTTGTAGATTGTGCACGAAGTTGGCGACGGACGCTTCCAGCTTTTCTTTCGGGATACGGTAATAATGGCCATAGTTGGTGCAGTGGTAAGCGTAATAGTATTTGCCGTTGCGACCGCGCGAGGCACTGCCGCCAAGCGGTTTACTGCACTCAGGGCACAGGACATGCTTACGGAACGGAAAGTCAGGATTGCGGCGGCCTTTATCTGCCAGGTGTTCCGGTGGGCGCTTGGTATGAATTTTCAGGTCGCCTTCATCGTTCTCGATGATCATCTTTTTGCCCTTGTGTGCGCGATTGAAAGTCTCGACCGAGACAAGCCCACTAAAGGCGCAGTGAACCGGCCGGAAGTTCGTCCATTTCTCGACATTGACGCCAGCATAAATAGGGTTGAGCAACAGCTTTTGCATGGCTTTGACCGTCAACGGTTCGCCGCCCAGCTTTTTAATGACCTTTGTGCGGTCTTTCGGGTCGCGCTTGTACTGCACTCGCGTCGTAAAGCCCAGGCTATTCACCTTGTCTACGATCTGCTTATCCGTAAAACCTTTGAGGCGCATATCGAACATGGTAATGACGTACTTGGATTCTGTGGGGTGCGGCACGAGTATGCAGCGTTTGCCTTGCTTGGTCTCAACCTTCTGACTCACAAAGCCGTATGGTGCGCGGCGCATCCAGTAACCCATTTGCGTGTAGCGAATTTCCGCGCTGATTAGGCGGCTCATAATGTCGCGCAGCTCGTCTTTGGCGCGTTCCGCCTCCAGGAGTTCGGTCTTCCTGCTGGGTGAGTATTCGCTCCAGTTGTACTTAAATCCGAGGTGGTCGAGTGTATTAACCTTTTCGCTGCTAATGATGCCGTAGGTGTCAATTAGTATGACGCCGCACTCGTCTAGTTGCATTTTGAGGTCTTCGTAAATACGCGAGCCGCCGCGCGTAAAGCGGTCTATGGATTTGATGATGAAAAACTGGATATTGTTCTTCGGGTCTTTGCAGTAATCAATCGCCGGCTGCATCGGTTGGATTTCTTTGGAGCCGGATTCCATAAAGGAGAAGTATTCACGTACCTGCATGCTGCGCGCAGCGGCGAACATGGCTATCTTGTTCTGTTGGTCTTCGGGCGAGTCGCCATCCCTGCCTTGTTTGTCGGTCGATACGCGAATCGCACCGACCGCGTTTTTGCTGGTGATCTTTGGCGGCATTTACCCCTCCGTTTCTGTGCCTTCGGCATCTTCCGCACTAATAGCGTCCAGGATAATATCGGCCAAAATCGCTATGCGTTCTTCGTCTGACATAGCCGAGCGCATGTATAACGGTAGTTCGTTGGCGTCCATTTTTACCCTCTGATATACTGAAAACTATTAGTGTTACTAATACCTATATTCTATTACTATCACTAATAGCAAACAATGTTTTCGGCGTTGTATTATGCACATTTTAGTTTAAACACCGGCGTTGAACTTTTTTACCTTCTCTAACTCTTTACTCTCACCCTTTTCTTCCTCCTTTCTATATGTATAAATACATAGTAGAGAAAAACAAAAGCTGCGTAGTGTTTAATTGTAATTAGTTTGAAGAAGTGTCTAGATGAATTGATATGAATGAGTCTGTGAAGCATAGAAGAAAATTAAACACGGAGCAGCTTGAAGTCTTGGAGCTGCTGTATAAGTTTAGGTTTGGCAGTAATGAGCTGATTGCACAGTACTTTGGTAAGAAGGATCGGTCGTTCGTATTTAAGCGTCTGGCGATTTTGCTTGAGCAAGGGCTGATCGGCAAACGCTTTGAACCTAACTATCGGCTTGCCGGTAAACCTGCCGCGTATTATCTGACGCCAGCAGGCGCACGCGCGTTGCAAGAGCGGCGCGGCCAGCCGGAAGTAGACGTCAAGGCTATCTACAAAGACAAGACCGTGAAGGATGATTTTGTGCGGCAATGCCTGGATATTCTAGCGGCATACAATCGGCTCAGGGCTCAGTTTGGCGACCGACTCAAATTCTTCACTCGCGCCAACATCAATAATGATGACTTCGATTACTTTCCGCAGCCGCTACCAGATGCCTACCTCCGCGTTCGCCTGGGCGGGGACGAGAAGCAATACTTCCTGGATTTCTATTACGACAACCAGCCATTCTTTGCGGCGGTCAAAAAGATCAAAAAGTACGTGGACTATGCCGAGGGCGGCACTTGGGATAATACTGGAACGTCATTGCCCGTTGTGCTTGCCGTCTGCGAATCACCAGGCTTACAGAAACGCCTGCAAAAGCGTATCGCCGTCGCTACGAAAGACTCATGGAGCGACGAGCTCACCTTTGCGACTACAACCAAAGCCGAGCTGTTGGGTGCAGGGGCTACGATCTGGCAACCCGCCACCAACCCTGGTGCCACGGTGTCATTGCAGGCCATCCAGTAACTTTCACTGCTTGCAGTGGAAGTTGACCTGTTTTCCGAAGGAAAATAGGTTTAGGGCTCTTATAGTACTATGAGGATATGGCCGAGACCTCAGACGCAAAAAAGAGACAGCATTATGTAGACCAGGCTCTGCAACGTAACTTTCTGGAAAAAGAACAATCTAAGCTTTGGGTTTATGATCGGACGAACAAGCAGTACAGGCATCAGCACCCCTCGCAGATAGCCTTAGAAGGGCACCTCTACAGTTTAGATACTCCAGAACTCCAGGAGCAACGCTATATTATTGAGGGGGCCCTGCAAAAGCTTGAAGACAAGGCATTGCCGGTACTGGCCAAACTTCGCGCCGGTGAGTCAATCACGAACACAGAGCGCAACTATGTCTGTGAATACGCGGGATTCCAGTACGTGCGCACACCAGAGCACCTAGAGATGACTAAGGAGCTTGGCCAGCGGGCGGCGCAATTTATGATTGAAGAATTGGCGCGACAGCTTGCCGAGATGCCCGCCGCTGAATATGCAGAGAGGATGGCGAAGTACCGTGGGAAGGCTGGCATCGACCGCGATATTCCGCAGTCAGAATGGAAGTCGGTACTGAAAGAGAAAAGAATATCCGCCAAACAGCCACCAGATTATCATAAGGGCATGATGATAGAGGTGGGCACAGATGTGGCGCTCGGCTTCTCGAAGAAACATTGGATCATTCTCCATACGAAACCCGGGAGGAGCTTTATAGGTTCTGATGTGCCCATTATACAGATGCCCACTCCAGGCGCTATGCCATTTAGGGCAAGTGGACCTCTTGCGGATGGCATGGTGAACTACTTTCCTTTTGCAAAGGACGCCGCACTTTTAATACAAACGGACGAGAATCGAGTGATTGACCACGCCACCGTAAACGACAAAGGGTTGCATAAATTTAACGCAAATCTAGCGCTGGACAGTCGTCGCGTGATCTTTAGCGGTAGTAGGCAGCTGTTGGAGGCTACAGTCTCAAGGAGCGGCCTTGACCACATTGAAACAAGGTTCATTTTTAAGGACGAATACATACGTGGACAAATGAGAGGAATCGTAAGCAAATTCAAGTAGCATACCTCTTGCCAACAGCGTGTAGGTCGCCGATAATTGCTCGTATCATGTCAGTACCATATAAAACTGTCACCGATGGCCCGTCTCCGATGGGCTGGGACGAGTACACTAAGATCGTAACAGCAGAGTGGCATAAGCTGCTCAATGATCCTTCAGTCGGCGAGCCAGAGATTCACGCTTTTCTCGAGCAACACCCTTGCTTAGTGCCAGGATATGATGCATTCGATGGTGCCGGCTATGGCAACTTGCCGGCGGGCCCGGGCCATTGTTGCTTGTATAGTAAGCCGCCATTACCGTATGGCACATCGAAACGTATTCCCGATTTTATGTGGATTACGACTGACAGTCGCACGCAATGGGCAGTACTGATTGAAATAGAAGACCCGAAAAAGCCTTGGCTTACAAAAAGTGGGCAGCAAACTGCAAAGTTTACGCAAGCGGAGGCCCAGGTCGTGGAGTGGAAATCATTGCTCAATGATCCGGAAAATAAGAAGCGCTTTATGGAGATGTACGGATTGCCCGGCCACTACCCATTAGAATTTGTATTCTGTTTAGTGTATGGGCGACGCGACACTGTGTTGTCGCTAGATAGTATTCGGCGACGCCACAGTATGATGCGTTCCGAAATCCATACGAGGACTTTTGATCGATTACGTCCTGCCGAACCGACACGTGATTATATATGCGTCAGAGTTCTAGGCGGCGAGCTTAAGGCGGTAAGCATACCCCCTACCCTCAAGCTCGACCTGGGGCTTGTATGGCGCTGGCAGGATGTTACCAATAAGAGCCAGGCAACTCTGTCGAGTCCGCACTTTGATCCAGTGCGCCAGAAATTTCTAGCGGAAAGACTTGATTACTGGGACAAACTTGCGCCAACGGGTCTCGACAGAGTTGGCCTCCCTGAAGGAGAGTGAGGTGTAACCGATAATTGTGTAGCCATTTTATGGTGGCACAAGCCTTCACTACTAAGACGCGCCATTAGCCCTACTCGGGTAAAAGGGCGATGGCTCTTTTCTTAGGCTGTTTGCCCGGTTGACGAATAGCACCTGTAGAGTAGCGAGCGCGTGATGATTTTACAACTTTACTAATCATAGTATTTTTGCCCCCTTCAAGCAGCATAGTCTCGCCCGACAGGGGTTCCTGTGATTTTTTCACCGAAACCCGCATGTAGAAGTTGTAGGATGGCAGATTAGCAATTTCGCCCTCCTCCACATACGGCTGGAATAGCGGCAGGACGAGCTTTTCGTCCTCTGGGTTGCCTGAGCGGAAACAAACGACCGTGCCGACGTTCGCCAGAATGACGTTGACCATTTGCAGCTCCTTCTGCTGCGAGGTGGTCTGTTCGGCCATTGTGAGGTAGAGCTTGTACTTGCGTGCCTCGGACAACATTTGCACGAACGACGGTGTGGCGAAGTTTTGGAACTCGTCCACGTAGAGATAGAATGGCTTGCGTTCAGTTTGCTTGAATCGGGCACGGCGCAGCGCGGCCAACTGAACTTTGGCAAGAATGGCAATGCCGAAGAGTTCGGAGGTATCCTCGCCAAGCAAACCTTTCGAGAAATTGCAGATTAAAATCTTGCCGTCCAGGATGTCGTCAAAGTCGATGGTTGAGCGCGACTGCTCCAAAATGCGTTTGGCCGATGCCGAAAATAAAAAGCGGCCGATCTTGGCGGTGATACCCGCGACCATCTTCACTTGCTGGAAGCCACCGGCCTTCCCAAGTTCGTTCTTCCAAAAGTTCATGAGGTCTTTGTTGTCCAGTGTGGCCAGGACTTTTTTGCGGTAGGCTGGGTCGTTGAGCAAATCGAACATCGTGAACAGTGTGGGGTTTTCAGTGGTGAGTGCCGTTTGGATGGTGTTGCGCAGCACGTATTCAATGCGGTGGCCACCAGTGTCGTCGTCAGAGAAGATTTTGCGGAAAATGGACACGACGGATTCGGTGACTAAATCTTTTTCGCGCAGCAACTCGTCGCCCTCTAGGCCGGGCGTTAGTTCAAGCAGGTTTAGGCCGATGGGGTGTGCCAGGTCGTCCGGGTTAAAGTAAATTACGTCGTTTATGCGATCTTCGGGGATGTGCCTCAGCAGCGTTTCGGCCATGTCGCCGTGCGGGTCAACCACGGCCACACCTTTGCCATTCTGAATATCCTGCACGATGGCGTATTGCAGCATGGTGGTTTTACCATTGCCTGTACCGCCGATGATAAACACGTGCCGCTCGCGCTCAGCGGCAGTCAAGCCGATAGGTGTTACTTCGCCGTGGTGATTGTTTTGGCCGAGTACAACATCAAACTTGTTGTTTTTCATACCGAGCGTGGCCGGAAGCGTGCGACTGTGCGTGCGCGCCATGCCTTCGGTTTTGATGACACCGTAGGGGAAGTGATAAATGCTGGCGAGTTCCGAGGTGGCCAGAATGTTGGCATCATACACAAAGAACGACGGCACCCGCCTGGCGAACTTGAACTTGCCGATCTTCTGCCCTAGCCAGTCGGGGTAGAGGCGCGGCACATACAACGACTGGTAGCTTGGCGAATTAAGCGGCGCAAGTGAACTGGTGAGACCGTTTGCCAAATCGCCCAGGCGCTTATACGAGTTCGCTACAACCAACATGCGAATGTCGGTTCGAAACAGCGGTTGCTGGAGTTTTGCCAGGATGCCTGCGTACAGCTCTTTCTCGCCGTCGGTTACCTTTGGTTCCTCCTGCGGCATAAAGAATGAAACGATGACCAGCAGAAGCGCAACTGATAGCGCCAATTCGCCATTGTTAAATAGAACACCAACCACGGCGGCAACGAGCCAGATTTTCCAGCGGCCAATCACGAAATTCCTGGTCTTATTGTCCCAGCCCAGGATAGCGTAGCCGTGGGTCATAATTTGATTGACGATCCGGTTCGTCCAATGAGAACGGTGTGGGGCAAGCACCATTTGCATGATGATCGTTTCGCCCGGCTCCAACTTGGTCATTGCACCTGCAATGTATGCCACCGGGTCGCTGGACATAAGATCGTCGTGCGATTGCAGCGGAAAGGCGTAGTGGTTGGACTGCTTGATTTCCATTACACGGTTAGGCTTGGCTGTTGCCTCGTCCGGCAGCTCGAAGCTATCCAGCACGCGGAATTGAGCTTCCGGCAGGTATGAGGCGATATGCCGCCGTACTGTGGGAATGTCGTTTGGCAACACGCGGATAAGGTAGCGGATGCCTTCTTTGTGCGACGAAACGATCTCGACGGACATCGTTTCGTTACGGCCGGTAAGCTGTTGCAAGACGGCAAAAAGCTGCTCAGTGGCGAGCGGTTGCTTTTCGGAATGGGCGGGCGGCGTTACTTCCAGGAATGTCGCCTCAACGTTACGCAGTTTCCAAAAGCTCCACATGCCACGCAGTGCAGTATAAATCGGCTCAATTACCCAGCGGTACACGAAGTACGCAGCAAGGGCCAGAAGGATAACGCTAAGGGCTCGCTCAAAAAGATTACGGCCTAAGAAGTTCAAAATATCAGTGAAGAATGGCATAGCTACCAGCTCTTTTTCATATTAACTATGAGTTTATTGCCGTTTCTTGTTTTGCGTTGCGAGACTGAGCTCACCATGCCCAGGTTTTTGAGTCGTTCGGTTAGTTTTATATTGTATTGGGTATCATCGAGCTGTACGTGCTTGCCGGGTTGAGCAAGCTTCTCATAACCACCGTCGATCACCTTAAACATACCTATCATGCCTTCGCGAGTGAAAGACTCACCGGACAAATTGATGAGCTCAATAGAGTCAGTGGCATTTGCGCCGTCCAGCATTGCATGAAGTGTTATTGCGTCTAGTGACATATCGTTTGACGCAGCAAAACCGGCTATGTCTTTTATCGCTGAAGCTGGAGGTTTAGGATCAAATTGAGGTAAGTGGGTAACGAGATAGCTTTTAACATCAGGGTTTACCTCACTGCTCGACGCAATTGCGCTAATTTCATCACTATCTAATTTGATCTGGTTTAAATACTGGGCGATTTTCTTCGAGTTAATTATGTAAAAGAGACGCGTACTTGGATCGGAGTTTTTGAGATAATTGTATGTTTCGGCGCTGTCCTCGATAATGTCATCCCTAACGAGATAACCATACAGGTCGCTATTTTGAGGGGGGAATGAGTCGACAGCCAGATAATTCTCAAGTTCCATTTCTTTTACGAGCTTACTCCTGGTTTCAGAAGCTATCCGGGTGTCGCTCAGAATTGCAACTGCAAGTTTTGCGAGCTCTTCAGTATCTTCGCTAGAATCCATGATTATTTCAGACTCTTTGGCCAAGTATTGCGATAGGCGCTGGTCAATCGCCCCCGATGCGTCCAAGCGATAATAGGCGAGGATGTTACCAATGCGAGGCCTCGTGCCCCCAATATCGAGTAGGGTCAACCATGCCCTCTCGGAGACTTCGGTAAGGTCGTCTACTGAGCATTCTGGGGACGCTCCTCGAATAATATCGTCTAGGTTTTCAGCGTCACTTTCAGCGATGTGATTAATAACTGAAGTAAATGCGCTTGCGTCGTCTATCGTGTATTTCGTTTTTTTGGAATCCGCGATAGAAGAGAGATATGATTTGAGATTTGTGGCAACGTAATTAAAAACAGTTTCATTTAGTTCTCGGATTTTATTGAGGGCTAGGTTTTTCGCGCCAACGGCTGTCTCAAGATTTTCTCGATTAATGGCATACAGGTTATTGGCGACGGCTATATCCTTCAGATCCTTATGGAAGCGCCGGAGCGACGTGAACTTGGCTCCGAGCTGTGTGAGTACGGGCCCTAGGCTTGAGGATGCGGAAGGGCTACGGAACAGCTCAAACTTCGCAGCATTATTATTTAGGTAGTCTGTGACCGTTTCCCCTACAGCGTATTGAATGTTTTCATTACTACCCTGAAGAGCGGCGTTAAACGTAGTGGACTTCATTTTTTCGTCGGCATCACTACGGAGCACGACATATTCAAACGTCCCTGACCATTTATTGCTTAATAGTTCAATTAGTTTCTCCGGAAATTTACCTGTTCGCATGTACGCGCCTAGGAAATCTTTGTCTTCTGGTTCGTTCTGAATTAAGTTGTTGGTGATGTGACTGAGTATGTGTGCTTCCGTTTGTAAACTTGGCGCCGGTTTGGCGGTGGATATAAGGTAGTCGAGGATTTCTATGTTATATATAGATTTGCTTCTGCTATATGCGCCGCCAGAGTCCTTAAGTAGAGATTTGATATTTGCATCTCCCTCAAATTTATAAGAAAAGTCAGGTCGGTCTAATTGCAAATGGTGGATCAAGAAGTTAGCCGCTTTTGGATTTGTGCCATGAAAAATGGATGTATAAAGGGCAAAATATGAATCGATATAACCAGCGGCAACTAAGTCGTAAACAAGGCCAGTGTATACACCATCGGTCAAACTGTCCTTGACGAATTTTGAGAAATCTGGAGACATACTCATTAATCCATCGATAGTCTTCCGACGCATATCTTTCAGTTCTTTTTTTAGGTTAGAGTTTTCTTGTCTCAGCGCATCCTTATCTGCCGCTTCGAGCCTTTCTATATCGAAAGCCGCCCCAATAATTTGTTCTATCTTGTTGCGATCCAGGCTAAGACTCTGCTGAGAATTATATGGAGGCATCGTGTAGCTAACATTAAAGCTATCGCTTGGCCCCATTGCACTAACAATATCCCAAAATTCGAGGCTTTTCATTTGCTCTACAGTGTAGTTGACGCCGTGGAGGCTGTACGTGATAGTTCCGCTAGGTCGTGGCTGGATGGCAGAGGTTATGTTCTCAAGGAATGAAACAAGTTTTTGGCCGTACTCATCACTTCGCGCGCCCAAGCTATCCGGCTTTTCTATCTTGATTCTATTGGCGTTGATTCTATGGTTTGTCTTAGCAACCTCATCATTTATAGTTTGGCGATATTTTTCGTAGATATCATCAAGCTTGCTTGAGCCAGTTTTGATTAATTCAAAATCTTTCAGGTTTGTATTTTTATATACGACCATTACAAATAACCTATCTTTGGTCAGCCCTTCAAGTTTGTCCTTTCCGAGTACTCTCTCGGCAAATATAAGGTACTCGTTGTAGATGTTCTTTATAAGGCGCATGTCGGTTATGTAGCGGGCGACCGTTGCGACTATTTCTTTTGATATGTCTATATTTCCTTCGCTGTTGAACATTTTCATGAAGATGTCGTTCGAATTTTGATGAGTTACAAATGGTACGACAGGAATGATGAGATCAAAAAACTTAGCCCTGTCGGTACTTTGGTCATAGGCGGAGATGAGTTCGTCTTTACTAAATAAACTATCGCGTATCGCATAAATAAATCTTATGCGTCTACCCGTTGCTCTAACCTGTCCAGAGTCATTTAGAAGAGTATTTAACTGCTTGAGCGTTCTAAAAATAAGTGTATTCTCGAACCTCTCTATGTCTTCAAAAACAACTATTTCATACTGTGTAACCTGAAAGAAATAGATTAGTTCGTCCAGGTATTCATCGAAGTAATTATTTTTGTCTGTCACGGCAAGAGTAACGGGACCGCCTGTTAGTTTACTGATTATGAAATTATTACTTAACCCCAGCACGCAAAGAGCGGCCAAAGAGAATAACGTGATAAAGAGGGATGACGCAACTGGCAGTTGCTGCCAAAAGCCTGTGCCCGCAAGCTTATAAAGCAGCGAATTCCCTAAAAAGTAATACGTCGCAACCAGGGCGGCGAGCGAAATCAGTCCTGCAAATAAGAAGATGCGTAGCAGGTTCGGTGCGGCTATCCTCTTGAACTTTGAATTTGGTACATTTTGTGGTGCTTCACGAAAGAGTAGCTGCTTGATAATTTCTTTCTGGATGGCGTTTGTTAGCTCTTCGTCATTCTCACTTTTGTCCGTGTCCGTTCTGCTTCCAAGAGTGGAAAGGGAGACCTGGATAATTCGCCCCTTCTTTTTAGTTCCAAACGTTTTTGCGAAGTCGGAGAGAATGCTGCTTTTACCGGAACCATAATTTCCGGTAAGCGCAATATTGTATATGGCGGGATTTGCTACCGCCTCTTCGAGTTCTCTGACGTAAATATCATGCCCTGGCTTACCATTCTCAGGGTAAAGAGGCTTGAGCCCCAGTGGCACTAAGTGTGGTGCGTCAGGTTCAGTTTGTTGCTTACGCTTCAGGAATGATATGAGGGAAAGCTTCATTTGCTTTAATTATAAGCATATGGTGAAGCTATCAAAAGCTTAAGCTTATTAAATTGCGGCTAGAGCCCCTTGAATAGTTCTGAAACTGGCACGCTCAGCGATTTAGCCAGGCTGTGCAGCGTAGTGATGCGCGGCCACTGCCGTCCTTGCTCAATGTACGAAACGGTTAGAGCTGTTACGTCTGATTTCTCTGCGAGCGATTCTTGGGTGAAGCCTTTGGCGCGGCGAACTTCAGCCAATCGCTTGCCGAAAGCCGCTAAATATTTTGATTCTTTTGTGCTTCTCATACCTAAAGCCTATAGAACCCTGACTACTAGTAACACTTAGTACTACTAATAGTTGAATGTTTGTGTTATGGTGAATAACAGGTAAAACTATTAGAGATAGTAATAGTCATGGGTGTAATAGATTTTCCATATAACAAGCCAAAACCGAAGTATGTAAAATGCGTGTTATGCGAGCGAACCATACCAACGTCGGACGCGACAATCGGCCCGCTAAATGCCGCGGGCGAAGTGAGCTTGCTATGCAACGGCCACTTGTGGGACGATCTCAAGTTCATTGACGAGGTCGCCGATTATCTGGCCGAGGAACGTCGCAAGTTCTTCTATACCAATCACCACAATCTAATGCAGTTCGGGGCGGCACCATAATGTACGCACTTTACACTGAGCAGCGCGAGATTAACGGCAAGAATTTGCTTTCTTGGGACCTGGCACACCACCTCTACCTGCGTTCACCGCATGATAAAGTGATCGTCGCAACGGACAAGCCGGTGGAGTTACTTTCAGCGACGCGCAAGCAATGGCTTAGGCTGATGCGCCAGGCAATGCGGCAGCGCTCCAGCACAATGAACGCTGTCCGGTCGGCAGAGCTGACCAACCAAGTTGCCTATATGCAAAATTTGCGGTTTTCTGCCAAGCGGCCAAAAGACTATCTGGACGCTGATATTACATTTGCCACGGCGGACGACCTGATAAAAGTCGCGCCGATCTGCCGCACGGCCTACATAACTTACGACATTGGCAAAGAAAAATTACACCTGCTTACTAGTTGGATGCCGGAGGGCGGCGTGGTGGTGATTTACGCCCGATTGAAATTAGCAGCACTTAACGCCCGAAAGGATTTGAAAGATGGCGCAAACACTGGAACAGCGAATCAGGAGAGTTATCAAGCAGCATTACGGTGAGAACCTATGGATGTTCCGAGATGACGTAGATTATCGGGAAGGTACGAAAGATTTCGTGACCGATGTTGCTAAGGCTATAAGAGGCGATCTGAAACGTGCGAGCGATCTACCTAACCCGATAGCGAGGTACACAAAGTTTTGTAGCGCCGACCGTGCGCTGGGCAGCGTCATATGCGAACTGCGAGCCCGGCGCGGCGTTACTCAAAAGCAGCTCGCCGACACCACAGGCTTTAGCGTCGAATTTGTGGCTGCCCTGGAGAAGGGCCATATCGTTCCGGCGGTGGGTGTATGGGGCACAGCTTATCATGCGCTCAAACCTACCGAGCAGGAGAATGAGGAGTTGATGAACGGCATTTTCCGCGACAACAACAGAGAAGAAGTAATCAGAGAAGTCATAGAGATTTATTACGGTTGGAGCCTTTGGGCGTTCAAGCCGGGGGTACGCTATGAGGAGGCGGTTGAGCCGTTTATAAGTTCACTGGCTGCTTTAGGTAATAGAGCTCAACGCAGTACTTAGGTTCACTGGAGGTTTGCTATGGCAGAAATTAGCGATGAAAAGTATGAGGAGCTGCGTTTGATTTTGGAGAAGCAGAATGGGCGAAGCTATACATTTGAAGAAGCAAAAGAAATTGGGGATGAGCTCATAGATTTCTTTAGCTTGCTGTTGGAATTTGAACGGGAAGAAGCACGAAAAGGACTGAATTCCTAATGTCTTAGCTGGTGCCGTATTTCTTCTTTAATTCATCGAGGGAACGCTGAAATGCGCAGTCGGGCGGGCAGGTCTTGGGATGAGCTTTTGCATGGCGCAGCATTTTAAGGATGGTGGGTTTTAGAATGCCGCCCTCTGCTTGCATTTGATACTCAATAATATTCATACCCAAAGCGTCGGCGCGTGCTTGTTCCTCGGCCATAAATTTTTTGAGCCACTCTTGCTTTGGCTGAGCCTCGCCCAGTACTGCGTCTGCCATCTCACCCCTCCTGGTTTGTCTTAGATTTTTTGAAAGCTTTTAGCAACTCTGGTAGCTCGTCGGGGTCAATGCGGCCGGTTCGGCGGTAACCGAGTTTCAAGTACTTTAAGAACTCTGCCGCGTATTCCCTCGTAGCATTTCCTGGCTCAAAAATACGGAGATAGTTGAGCATGCCGTCGATGTCTTTGTCATTGATTTCGTAGAAGTCTGCCATAATGATGCGCCCACTGTACGCCTAGTTCGTTAGATTGTCTATAGATGACTCCAGCTAAACTATGTGTCCCACTTGCAGCATCTCGATGAATTGTTTTTTGCTAGTAACTGTCTCGAAGTGCTTCAAGCGGTCGGTATTAGTAGCGTGGAGTATGATCTCTCGGAAAAGAGAGAGTGCGTCATCAATATAGTCTTTCTCCTCTTTGGCTCCAAGCTCCGGGATCCCTCTTAATTTTGTGCCATGAACTACGCCAGATCGGAAGTCGTAAATTTTAGATACCCGACTCATTATGTTCTTCCTTTCCATATAATTCTCAGGCTCCGGCCGTAGGAACCAGGCAATGTTAGAAGACAGCCTGTACTTAAGCTCTGAGTTAGAAATAGAGAATAGTGCTTCTAGTGCAGTCGTGATCATGATGAGTCTAATTTCGTCATGCCAAATTTCACTAGTATAAGCTGCATTAAACGATGTCATTGCGATGTGTAGGGGGCTTTGCTGCCCATAGCGTCGCCTCGAGGCCGCTATCAGAGGCGAGAGTTTATAGATATTATTGTCTGCTGGCAATTGATTGATTTCTTCCGGGGTAACGGTGTACTGACCATTTTTAAAAGAGTAATCTACTGAGTCTTTATAGCCATGACAATCATCAAGGAACAAATCATCATTTTCTTTCAGAGGCCCTAGTCGCTTTATGCTTGAACCGTCAATCTTAACCTTCGCAAACATGAGATCCTGGGGCTCAATATCTTTCCGCAGATAAAGGAAAAAGTATAAGAAAAACAATTCAATGCAGTGATCTAGTGAACGAAGTAAGGCATCATCGATGTGCGCTTTTACGTCTTGTACAACCAACCCTAAAGCCATCTTATGCCGACCGTGAGGCCCATTCTCTTTCAGCTCCAAAAGCCAATAGCCTTCGCCCAGCTTTTTCGTTGGTATGCCCCCAGCGGAGTCAATGAAAGGGCAAATAACTATAGTTTTTTCTTGGCAGAAAGATAGGTAGCGGTCGATCATTTTTTCCAGGGAGTTGAACTCATATCTGCGGCCAATCGCTAAATCTAGATCATAAGAGTTCCGCCTTAACGCAAAATTCGCGTCCACTCCTCTAAAAAAAGCTTTGTAGGAATCATCAAGTGTAGCTAGGCTCTCATCAACTTCACGCAATAGAGCAACGAGTTCTTCGGGGTTATATTTGCACTCCAGGCTTATGTCTATTGTATTAAGCTTTGGATCGGGGAAAGATGGAAGCTCTATCACACTGGAGGAATGCTCTTTAAGGGAAGATTTTATAGCTTTTAGACCCTGTCGGGGAAAGCCCTCATGTACCATCAATTTAATTTTCATAATATGTTTAGTATAGCTGCAAGCCACGACGCGACCTATTCTTCTATCTCCTCAAGTCGCTCACTCAAACGTTCCAACCCATCCCAAAAATGTTTCGAGGAAGGTCCCCGCAGGCTCACCACTATCATGAAATTGACTAAAAATCGCCTCTCCTGGGGGCGATTTTTGGTTTTTGTAGGTGTAAACCGGACTGACTTTTGGTATATAAACTTTTTTGTCTGGTGCGACTTGTATACCAGCTGGAAAAATAATCTGTTTATATACCACCAGTGTTTGCTTGTCTAATTTCCACCACATGCGTTCCTTACTATTCATGAAATCGAAAGCGAACACGATGAACTCGTCAAAGTCTTTTTCGAAGTCTTTCGCTCGGGCGGCTACCGTTTCTGCCTCAGCGATTTCAAGCTTAGTAGCTTCTAGCTTCTCTTTGATGTCGTCTTTGAGGTCGGGATTGTCCACTAGGCTATCTAGCAGCTTGCTTTTACGCCCTTTTAATACCTCCACCTTGCCGTCGGCATTACGAGCTTTCTCAATGAGTATCTTCTCGTACGAAGCCCACACTTTGCGTAGACTTTGTTTTAATTTCTCGGTCTGCTCATCGGACAGTTGCAGCTTCGCGAGTTCGTCTGTTACGCCTTGATGTAGAGCCTCTTGACGTAAGCCAAGCCCACATTCTCTGCAACGGTATCTCCTGTAACGTTTATAGCCTTTTGCTGCGCCGTTGTTCTGCCAAAATCCCACAACTCTAGGATGTTTGTATTCGCTTAGAACACAGTTTTTGCACTCAACTTGGTTAGATAGCACAAATTCAGGATTCTCTTGTTGTCGCATGAAGCGCTTACCCTTGTTTTTGACTATTTGAACCAGAATGTCATGCTCCGCTTTCGTTATCATAGGCTTGTGCAGACCCATTAGGTCTTCAGGTAGTTCCCAGCTTGAGAACGCTAACTTACCCCAATAGTAGTCGTCTACCATTAAGATTTTCCAGCGGTACATATCTATCTTTTTACCTCCAACTGCTCTTGGGCCATAGTTCTTGGTACGTAGACCCTGTTGGTTAGCCCAAGCCAAGGCTTCTGAGA
>CAZTOK010000030.1:0-15114 GCA_964615445.1 uncultured Candidatus Saccharibacteria bacterium
CCATTCCAACTAGCAAGTCGCAGGTATTTTCGACTGCCGCTGACAACCAGCCTCAGGTAGAAATTCACGTACTTCAGGGTGAGCGTGAGATGGCCAACGACAACAAATCGCTTGGTACATTTATTCTTGATGGTATCGCTCCAGCGCCTCGTGGTGTGCCGCAAATTGAAGTGACGTTTAGTCTTGACGCGAACGGTATCCTAAATGTGACTGCCAAAGATAAAGGCACAGGCAAAGAAAACTCAGTTACTATTCAAGATAGCGGTAATATGAGCAAAGAGGATATCGAAAAAGCGCAAAAAGAGGCTGAAATGCATGCCGACGAAGACAAGAAAAAGCGCGATGCCGTTGATGCGCGCAATACACTCGAAAACGCTATTTACCAGGCAGAAAAAATGCCTGATGAATATAAGGATAAGATCAGCGACGACGATAAAAAAGTCATTGCCGATGCTGTTGAAGAGGCCAAAAAGCATAAAGATGCCACCGACAAAGACGAGCTTGAGAGTGCTGCCAAAGAATTAATGGGTAAAATTCAAACCATTGGTGCAAAGCTTTATGAGGCAGCTGCGAAAGAAGAAAAGCCTGAAGAAGGTGCAGAGAAAAAAGGCGACGAACCGGTAGAAGGTGAAGTCGTTGATGACAAACAAGAAAAATAAGCGTAGAGCTTAAAAAAATTCGCCCTAAAGAAAGGGCGAATTTTTTTACTAAGAAAGAAGTATGCCCTCTTGCCATTCGGCAAGAGGGCATACTCTGGAGCTATGGCTAGCACCAGCCGAATGTCCTGTAGTTATTGATCAGATCTGAAGCAAGTGTTTCGCCCAAATCGGTGAACTTGACTCCGCGCAGGTCATTGATAGGATAGGACCCACACGAACTGACGGGCATATGAAGTTGCAGGTGTGTCAGACAGAAAGGCAGTACCCGATTCGGGTTAATTGCCTCATCGGTTTCTCCCAGCAACCACATGCCGTGAGTATGGAAGAGGTTCTCTTCCTGATAACTAAACAATAGCACAAACGTCGTATCGTCGGGCGCATTTTCCGGCACAACTTCGTATACACGGATATTGAGTCGGCCGATCTGATACTCTCGAATAAGAGCATTATCGGGCGAGCTCTCCTGATGTGTCAATAGTCGCTGCGAAGTGCCAGCAAGGCGGAAGGCCTTGCTAAGCTCGACGTCGCAAATAGTCTGCAGGTCTTCTGACATGGCAGGCTCCAGAGCATTCTACTGCTTGACCCGGCAGTAGGAACGGTGTTCACCGTGTGAACTTTGCTACTCTATAACAGAAGGAGGGCTATGTCAACTTACGCTCAACAAGTATGCATTAATTAATAATTCTATCAAGGAGCTTGCTCTCCTGTAATCAACAGGAGAGCAGCCCTGGAGTAATGGCTAGAACCAGCCCCACTCCCTATATTGGCTCAATGATGGGATAGCCCAGTCCACCAACTGAGAGGGGTGTAGGCAGCCGTAATCACTGATACTCACAAGCATGCAGCGGCCTTCAACAGGCACGTGAGCTTGCATGTGTGCTGCGCAGAAAGGCAGTCTCTCTTGGGGAGTGTACATAGTTTGTTTATCTTCTGCCATGACCATCATTGAATTGAGGCTAGGGCTAGTAGCTCCCTTAGACTCCAGTAACGATGCCAAAAGAAACATAGGCTGGCTTGATTCAGAAAGTTCATAAAGGCGAAGATACATGCGTCCCAACTTGTATTCCACAACAAGGTCATCGGATGAGAATGTATTGTCTACTAGTAGTTCCGGTTGTGTGGCGAAGTATCGGAGTGCTTCGTCCAACCGTGAGGCGCAGTACATACGCAAGCTGTCCATGAGGGCTCCAGAGCGTTCTATCGCTTAGACCGGCAATAGAAGCGGCTGTTCACGACGTGAACTTAGATACTATATAACATGAAACGAAACACGTCAATTTATCATTTTGAAAAAGCTGCTTCTGGCTCGGTAATCCATGGCAGGAATGGAGTATATCGTATAAGTAATTGATGGGTCATTCGAATTTCTTGATCGAGCGTTGTGAAGTCAATGGCGTACAAATCGCTATCATCATAAAGCCAGTACCCTACCTGGCTTGTAAAACCGTTATAGTGAAGGGTCATTGTAACACGTGAGGCTTGGGTAATATCGCTTACTTCCTCAACTCTAGAAGAAAATCCGTGAATACTGGGTCCATCATATAATTTTGTATAGTGGTAGTAGTGAATATTATCAACTTGTGCTGTTGTTGATACGCCCGTAGACTTCACGAGCGAGAAAAGTATATGTTGATATGAAGTAAGGTAGGTATAAAAAGTGGCAAATACCACCAAGAGAGTAACGATAAGTACCGCCATAAACTTCAGCCCTCGTGCTGGTATAGCGAGATTAAATCCATACCTCCTAAGAAAGATGGCGCTGATTGCAAGTTCACCTATGACGACGTGAAAAATGAAAAGGAGTGTAATAAACTGCGGCGGTTCAGAGCGAGCTTGGGCATTACACATAAACAGTATTAAAGCTTCAAAAACGACTATGATAATAGCGGAAGTAATGAATGACCGTAGAGGTGAAATAGTTTGCGAGGTAACTGGCTTCATGATACCTCTAGCTTAGCATGACCATTACTTCATTGTACAAATATTAAATAGTTCTTAACCAAACTATATAATTACTTTTCCTGTGCGAAAAAGAGACGTATAGTAGGGGTAACTATGCACGCACTAACGCTGCCACGTCCATATACAATTATGGACAATGATATCGTCCTTGGTGAGGGTAACACGCACTATATTATTCGCGTTCGAGATTTGCCAGTTGAAGATAAGCCCCGGGAGAAAATGTTAGCGGGAGGTCCATCTAACCTCACTCATGCCGAACTAGTAGCCATCTTACTTGGTGTAGGGACGCGTAAAGAAGAGGTGATGGCAATGGCCCATCGCATTTTGCGTGAATATGGCGAAAAAGCGATTGTAAACGAAAGAAATCCGCAACGACTTGCAGATTCTTTACAAATACCACTCACTAAAGCTTGTCAAATTGTGGCGTGTTTTGAACTTGGTCGTCGTTTTTATCAGAGCAAAGAAGGACGACCTGTATTCGTACGTACGGCAAAGCAAGCGCATGCTCATTTAAAGGGCATGGGAGTCTTACAAAAGGAGCAACTCCGAGGCCTTTATCTTAATAGTCGCTACCAAGTTATACATGAAGAAGTCATTTCGATAGGTACTGCTACGGCCAACATTGTTCACCCGCGCGAGGTGTTTCAGCCCGCGCTCGAACACAATGCCGTAGCGGTCATTATTGCTCATAATCATCCCTCCGGCGTACTCACGCCAACCAACGATGATCTTATTGCTACCGATCAGCTTGTAGAGGCGGGCCGGATCCTTGGCGTGGAGCTTCTTGACCATCTAATAATTACAAACGATCAATTTATAAGCCTATCTGAAAGGAACAACCATGAGTAATTCAGCAGCATATACCTTATCAAACGCACGATTCCTAAAAAATGGCAGTGGCCTTCGTTTTCTTCGTGATGGTGACGAAAATTCAGAGATTGAATATCCACTTGAATCGGCGGTTCGCTCTGGTGATTACTTTGTCACTCTGGCGACACACCTCGATGAATTGGCGCGCACCGTACCCGACTACGCAACTCGTGCCCGTCTTGAAGATGTCGTATCTGACCTCATTTACCTACAAGATCGTTACAATATCGTTACAAAAAAAGATGACTAGATAGCACAAACCCCTCGTTCGTAGCGAGCGAGGGGTGTACTTGAAGTGTGTTACATAACCCCAGCCATGATGAGCGCCATATCTCTGGCGATCTGTTCAATCAGTATTGAGGCCGGACTCATCGGGTCGTTCAGCCATGCTGACATGTCGAAGTATCTGAATGTTGACTCGTCATATGGGTAATACCCTGCGTTATCCGGGTGGTATGAGCTGTGTGCAATATGCGAGAGACTCCAGGCACTTTGTACTCTATCTGTTTGCTCTTCGACGAGCACGATCACATAATGCTTGTAACTAGCTCTATGCAACTCCAACCGGAAAGCGCCAGGGAGGCTGACCGATGTTAACAGGTTGACGTTGGCGCATGTATTCACGCGGCCGCCAAGCCTTTCTGCCAGAGTATGCATCCAACCCAGCGCATGCTCCTCTTGAAGGCCAAATCCTAGCACGGCCATTGTCGCTCCAAGTATCCTGTTACTTTTGCCGGAACAGTAGCGGCGTTTTAAAAAAACTGATGATTATTTTAATATATCTAGTACTTTACGTCAATATTATCTGTCTGGCATTGGCATGCATGTGATGGTACAGTAGAAAAGAACACATAAAAAATAAACAGGAAAAAACATATGAATTGGTTTGCGAGGCATAAAAAACCACTTCTTATCACAGTTGGCATTATAGGAGTCATTGTGGTGGCTATCGGTACATGGGCAATTCTGAAGGCTATGGAGCCAAAGGGAAGCGCAGCAATGCAACAAACAAACAACCCTCAGGCATCATCTCAACAGACGACAACTTCTACGACGCAGCTTGACAGTCAGACTAGCTCGTCCATTGATTCACTTCAAAGCTCATTTAAAAATGGCTCGGCTGACGATACTGCGCTGGACGATGCATTAAATGATACAAACCAACAGATTACTGTGCCAACGGAGTAGGAGATAAACATGAAACGAATTATCCGTATAAGTATCATTCTAGCAGTAGTAATAGTCGGCGTGGCGCCAGTCCAAACGACATTTGCTGTTAGCTCAACAACTACCGATACGCAACAAATTCGCCTTGACGCAATAAAGACCAAAGGTTCCCAGGAAATTGATCGCCGTTTGACAAAACTCACTACACTGAGTGCAAAAATTAGTGCTGCAACAAAACTATCTGCAGCCGACAAGACAGCACTTACTACTCAAGTTACCACTGAGATAAATAGTCTCACTACCTTGAAAGCGACGCTTAGCGCAGAAACGACACTAGCGGCAGCTAAAGCCGATGCACAGTTAATTATTTCTGGATATCGTGTCTATGCGCTTATTGTACCGAAAGTCTATCTTATTAAAGTGGCCGACGATCAGCAAGTGAATGAGGCAAAAATTGCTGATATATTGTCAAAGGTACAAACAGCTCTTACGAATGCCAAAAATAATGGACAAAATGTTGCCGATTTACAATTAAAACTAAGTGATGCTACGGCAAAACAACAAGCCGCTCAAGCGATTTCTTCCAGTATTGAAACGAAAGTTATTACGCTTCAGCCAACCGATTACAATAGCGACCATACCATTCTTTCGGGCGATAAAGATCAGCTTCAAACTGTACGGACTGACCTTAAAGCAGCAGTTGACGATCTTGTGGCGATCCGTGATGGGCTAAAACGTTAATT
Source organism: uncultured Candidatus Saccharibacteria bacterium (assembly GCA_964615445.1). GTDB lineage: Bacteria > Patescibacteriota > Saccharimonadia > Saccharimonadales > Saccharimonadaceae > JALRBM01. Next base: position 5,402 of record CAZTOK010000030.1, read on the forward strand.
TTGCTTGTGCTTAGCTTTTAAACGGTGCTACAGTAACATATATGGACTTTCAAGCAGAACTTTCAAAGATTTTTAAGGGTGATATTGATACCTCCGACGAGACGCGTGAGACGTATAGCCATGACGCGAGCTTATTTGAACTTGTTCCTCAGGTGGTGCTTTCTCCAAAAGATGCCGATGATATAAAATCGGTTGTCTCATTTGTGACGAGGAATAAATCTGAACACCCCGAGCTGAGTATTACTCCACGTTCACGGGGAACGGATATGTCCGGGGCGGCTATTGGTGAATCAATTGTACTCGACGTTAGTAAATATATGATTCAGCTCTATGAGGTGGATGCCGAGAAGGCTCACGTGCAGCCAGGAAAACTCTATCGTGAATTTGACGTAGAAACACTCAAATATGGCAGTATTCTCCCAAGTTATCCAGCAAGTCGCGACCTCGCTTCAGTTGGTGGTATGGTTAACAATAACTCTGGTGGAGAAAAATCGCTCGAATTTGGCAAAACCGATAATTTTGTGACGGAATTAAAAGTGGTGCTGAGTGATGGAAATGAGTATACAATGAAGCCGCTTAATCGTGATGAGCTCAATGCCAAGATGAGTCAAGACGATTTTGAGGGAAAGTTATATCAACAAACCTTCGAATTGCTCGATAGGCACTATGACGAAATCCAGGCAGCTGCACCACATGTCTCAAAGGACTCTACTGGCTACCACCTTTGGAATGTATGGAAACGCGACACTGGTATTTTTGATCTCACTAAGCTGTTTATTGGCGCTCAAGGGACGCTGGGTATAGTTACTGATATCAAGCTGCGCCTTGTTCCTCATCCGGCTCATTCGGGTACGCTCGTATGCTATATGCATACCATGGACGGCCTCGGTGATATTATTCCTGCAGTGTTAAAACACAAACCAGCTACGTTTGAGAGTTTCGATGATAATACTCTGTGGTTGAGCTTTAAATTCTTTTTCTTGTTTATTTCTAAACTTGGTTTATGGACCTGGATAATAACGGCGCTACAACTTCTACCCGACGGGTTGATGTTGGTAAAAGGTATTCCAAAACTTATTTTGCTCATTGAATTTACCGGTGCTACGCCTGAAGAAGTAAAGCAAAAGATTCATAACGCCAAGCTCGATTTAAGGCACTTTGGTTTCACTTATATGGAAGAGGATAATACCGAGGCGAAGTCGCAGAAGTTTTGGCTGATGCGTCGTGAAAGCTTTAACCTACTACGTAAAAAGATAAAAGACAAACATACAGCGCCATTTATCGATGATTTTGTTGTCCCGCCAGATCGTCTGACTGAATTTTTACCACAGTTACGCGACATTATTAAAAAGTATGGACTATTTGCTACTATTGCCGGGCATATGGGCGATGGCAATTTTCACGTGATTCCACTTATGAAAATTGAAGATCCAAAAGAGCGCGCTAAGTTTGAGCCGGCCATGAAAGATGTAAATACACTGGTTATTTCGTACGGTGGCTCTGTCTCGGGTGAACACGGCGATGGACTTATCCGTGGCCCTTGGCTTGAGCAAATGTATAGTCCTAACGTGCTTGGATATATGAAAGAGGTAAAGCAGCTTTATGATCCTCAAAACATCTTTAATCCACATAAGAAGACGGACGCCACTTGGGACTTTAGCTTTAGTCACATTCGTAAGCACTTCTAAATAAATCATCGCTCAAGCTATTTTGAATTTTATAAAATAGTTTACTTTTTGCCATATAGTAAATAATGGAGTAATCCAAACGAAAGAGGGTGCGACCATGGCACTTGAGTTTGACGGGAGTGGCAACTATGAGCAGCCAACTCCACAAGTGACGCTTGATTTCCCTAAGGAGTTCGACGAGCATTCACTTGCGCAGTGGATGGCCGAGCAGATGTCGGCGTGCCCAACTGAGCCAGATGAGCTGGGCAATGTGTGGAATCCTGAAGCATGGAGTACTGCTGTCTGGGTCAGTACTATGGAATGGGTGTTCCAACGAGGATATGGCTCTGCCTTCTTCGTAACCGTGCACCACGAAGCCGCGGGTATTTATCAGAGTGAACTGCGTCGCGCGAGCGCACGTTGGTGGCGACTTTAGCTTTAGTGATGGGTGTCCGTGAGATGAGGTGGCAGTGATTGTCACCTCACTCCACCCTCTTTCAATAAAATATGAACTAATAACTAGCACTCTTGAATATAGAGTGCTAGTTTTGCTATCATAGAAGAAGATGAATAAACGCGATTATTACGAAGTTTTGGGAGTATCCAAAAGTGCGAGCGCCGATGAAATTAAAAAGGCGTTTCGTAAACTTGCCGTAAAATACCACCCAGATAAAGAAGGCGGAGACGAAACTAAGTTTAAAGAAGTAAACGAAGCCTACGAAGTGCTTAAAGATCAGCAGAAGCGCCAACGCTATGATCAATTTGGTCATGCTGGTGTAGGTGGAAATGGCGGTGGCGCAACTGGTGGTAATCCATTTGAAGGGTTTGGTGGTCAGAATGTCCACTTTGACTTCGGGGATGGCGGCTTAGGCGATATCTTTGGCCAATTTTTTGGCGGTGGTGCAAGTACGCAGCGTGGACCAAAGCGCGGTCGTGACGTTGAAACGAGCGTGACGCTAACGTTTGAACAAGCAGTATTCGGCGTTGAAGAAGAAATTGATCTTGATATGGATGATGAATGTTCACATTGTCATGGGACTACTGTTGAGCCGGGTTATAGTATGAAAACATGTCCTACTTGTAAGGGTGCTGGTCAGCAAACTCGTGTGATGAATACTATTTTTGGCCAAATTCAGCAGGCTGTTACTTGTGAAACATGTGGGGGGACTGGTAAGGTACCAGAAAAAGTCTGTACGGTATGCAAGGGCCGCGGCACCGAGCGCCGCAAGCAAACTATTACCCTGAAGATTCCTGCTGGTATTGATGATGGCGCAACGATTCGCTTAAAAGAACGCGGTGAAGCGATCGGTGGTGGAGCGCGTGGTGATTTGTACGTGCATATTCGCGTAAAGGCTCACAAGAAATTTACTCGTGAGGGAGACCTCATTTTAAGCGAAGAACATGTCAGTATGGTAGATGCTGCACTTGGTACGGAAATTGATGTTGAAACAGTCGACGGTGTGGTGCGTATGAAAGTGCCGGCTGGTACACAGAGCGGTAGTGACTTTAAGTTGTCAAATCATGGTGTGCCGCATCTTCGTAATAGTTCACGTGGTGCGCATATTGTAAGTGTGATTGTTGATACTCCAACGAAACTTTCCAAAAAGCAAAAGTCGCTACTTGAAGAGTTCAAGAGTAATAAAAAGACAGGCTTCTTTAGCTAGTATATGAAGTTGCAACTGCTGATCCGCTTCGCTATGAAAAAGGATTTGCAGGCCATGTATACCATTTCGCAGCGCACTCACCAGCAGTCGTATGTGACACTTATCCCCATAAAAAAATGGCCAGCATTTGAGCGACAATATGCAGACACGGCCAAGAATAAGCAACGCTACATTGCTATAATGTCTTCTCGTCTAGAGAACCCATCGTATCTTATATGGGTGGCTGAGCTTGATGGAAGAGTAGTGGGGTATACGCTTGAACGTAAAGTTAATAAAAAGATGGTTCAGAAAAAAGGGCTTTTTGTTGACCCTGACTACCATGGTCAAGGTATTGGAGAGGCGCTTTTTAGAGCTTCTATTACTTCACTTCCAAAAGGTACTCAGGTGACTTTGGCGGTGATAGAAAGTAATACTCGTGCAAAGCATCTCTACCAAAAATTTGGATTCTCTCATGCCGGTTATGACTTAAAGGGTTTTTATGGGGCAAGGCTCGAATTATTGAACTGTAAGATGAATTGATTTTAGTGGAAGTACATTTTGTAGTATAATTAGATCTGTTAATAGGTGGCATGGCTTAAGTATGAACGGCACGTATTGTTCACGAAACAGCACCTTATTAAAAACCTAAATACTTAGTAAGGAGCTTACCCATGTCAATTAAGACTGATTTGTTTGCGTCGTATAAGCTTCTTGGCCAGGCGCTAGAAGCAAGAGGCTACCGTAAAGAGTTTAACAAGGATCGCCCAGCTACGATTACATTTACGAGCCCTAAGGGTGTTTCCTGGAAAACACATGCTGCTCATATTGCCTATCCATTTAATACTGAAGCGATTAGGGACATTTCAATACATAAAGAAAAGGCGTATGCATTTGCAGATGCGCACGGCTTTTCCGTTCCGTTTACTCATGTAATAGAAGACGGTATTGCGGAAGATGAAGCCAATGCATTTTTTGCTCAGTATAAAAAACTTATTGTAAAGCCGGCAGACTCATCGTTGTCTAATGGATTAACGCTTAATATTACTAACTACACAACCCTGCTACAGGCCATAAAGAAGGCACACGAATATTCCAGCAAGGTTCTCTTGCAGCAACAAGTGGAAGGCGAAGAGATTAGATTTACAGTAATTAACGGCAATGTTGAGGTGGCACTGCTGCGACGGACGGCGCGAATTATTGGTGATGGGGTACATACAGTATCGGAGCTTATTGCAAAAGAAAACGACGAGCGCAGCAAGCTTACTCTGCCCTACATTACATACCCGTTGCTTACAAGTGAGCTAATAGATGAGTCATTCTTTCATGATAATTCTATTCCGAAAAAGGATGAAGCAATTGAGTTGAACCGTTCGACTATGATTAAAAAAGGATGTTCTGTTTATAATATTCTTGCATCGGTGCACCCTAGTTATATTAAAAAGATAGAAACGTTGGTTGCTGATTTGCACGCTGGCTTTATGGTTGTAGATGTTTTTTGTCAGGATTATAAAAAACCGCTAAACCAAAACTATTGGCTTATTGAATTTAATACCGCTCCGGCTTTAAAATTATATTACAGTTGTCGTGATGGTAATCAATATGACATCGTGTCACGGCTAGCTGTCATGATCGACAGGTCTCTACAGGGGTAGAACTATTGACTAAATACATAGAATATTCTAGAATGAGCTTATATGTCTTTGAATAACCCTACTATTTTTGGCTGTGTTGAATATGTTTCGCTGCCACAGTTTGGTATTACTCATACACTCGCTAAAATTGATACGGGCGCTTACTCTGGTGCTTTGCACTGTTCGCATATAGAAGAATATATAAGACCTGATGGTAAGCCGGGGCTTCGTTTTACGCCATTTGGTAATCGGGCATATACTACAGAAGTTGAAGACTTCGAAGTAACGAGAGTGCGTAGTTCGACGGGTCATAGGGTAAAAAGATACCTGATATGTACTTCGATTGAAATTAAGGGTAAAGAATACAAAATAACCATCGGCCTTTCAAACCGACAAAAAATGCAACGAGATGTCCTTATTGGAAGACGTTTCCTGCGCGAAAACGATATTCTCGTTGACACACGAATTAACCAAGAATTAGACCCAGACGGTGGAGAAAAATTATGAAAATTGCAATTCTTTCAAATGGACCAGGTAACTACTCAACTAAACGCTTAAAGCAGGTTGCCGAGGAGCGTGGCCATGAGGTAAGAGTGGTGAAATATCGTGACTGCTATGCCTCAATTGAGCAAAATAACCCAGTTGTGAGCTATAAAGGTGAACATCTTGGCCAATTTGATGCAATTATTCCTCGTATCGCCTCTAATATGACACGATATGGTACGGCTATTGTTCGCCAAATGGAGATGCAAGGTGTGTATAGTGTATCCAGTTCAATTGCGATCAATCGTTCGCGTGATAAGCTTCGTAGCATGCAGCTTCTCGCAAAAGCCGGTGTAGGCATTCCGAAAACGGTTTTTTCGCGTAATACGGCCGACATTGAGGACTTGCTTGAACAACTTGGTGGTATGCCGGTGATTATCAAGCTAGCCAGTGGTACGCACGGTAATGGTGTTGTTCTTGCTGAAACGAAGAAGGCGGCCAAGTCGGTACTGCAGGCGTTTTATTTGACCAATGACGACGGAACGAACATTCTTTTGCAAGAATTTGTCAAAGAATCTGCCGGGACAGATATTCGCGCTTTCGTTGTTGGCGGACGTGTAGTTGCAAGTATGCAGCGCCAAAGTCTTGATGATGACTTTCGCTCCAATCTCCATAAGGGTGGTGAAGGCACGGTTATTAAACTGACCGAAGAAGAGCGAAAAATGGCCATTAAAGCGGCACGTGCTATGGGGCTTAACGTTGCTGGCGTTGACCTTATGCGTAGTAGTAGAGGTCCGTTGATTCTTGAAGTAAATGCAAGTCCAGGTTTTGGTATTGAAAAAGTGACTGGCCGTGATGTGGCAACGCCTATCATTGAATATGTTGAATTAAACGCGAAGCGCCGCAATAAAAAAGACAAAGTTGGCGCATAGCTAGCGTATCTTGCTTCAACTGGTATAATAATGCTTATGATACGAGGCATGAGCTGTGAATTGGCGTAAACTGACCACATGGTTGGTAGTACTGCTCGTACTTGTTGGTATTGGCGGTGCAGCGTATTACGCATTATTACCTCAGCTGCAACCTCACGTTACCGTGCATCTTGGCGATGGTGTCTTCGCAGCAAAAGTGGCGAATACTGAAGTGGCACGAGAAAAAGGGCTTGGCGGTACGTTGAATTTGCGGAACGACCAAGCGATGCTGTTTGTATTTGATAACGACAGTAAGTGGCCTATCTGGATGAAAGATATGAATTATCCGATTGATATCGTGTGGCTCGATAGTAACAAGAAAGTGGTGTACATCGTAAAGAACGCGCCGCCAGAAAGCTATCCGTACGAACAATTTACACCGAAGGAAAATGCACGATACGTGGTTGAACTGTCAGCCGGAACGGTGTCGCAAAAATCGATAGATATTGGTATCACAGCAGCGTTTGACGAAAACAATGTCGAAGGGTGGCATTTATGAGCTTCGTGGTTATCTTTCTGATACTCATTGGTGCTTTGTTTGCAACTGCATACTTCACGAAACGTCGTTTCGGTGTACTTGGTCTGGCACTTGCCGCTGGTGCAATGCTCAGCACATTGTGGGTAGGTGCACTAACGCCTATTATTGCCAATGCTGGCATTATTCTTGTAAAGCCACCACTTGAAAGTGTTGTCGGAGCTGGTCTCATTCTTCTGCCAGCAATACTACTTCTTTCGAGCGGGCCAACTTATAAAGCATTTTCACAGCGCCTTATCGGATCGGCGGCCTTTGCTATCTTAGCCATCGCACTGTTGTTACAGCCACTTGGCTCAGCTTTGGTTATTGATGGCATCGGGCAGCCTGTGTATGCGTTCTTTTTAAATAACCGAGCAATTATTGTTACGATATGCCTAGTGCTTGCGGTTCTTGACTTGCTTGTAACTAAAAATAGTAGACGAACTAAAAATCATGAATAAGTGACCGGCAGAATATCTCAAAAAATTATTGGAGATATTCTGCCGGTTGCTTCACTCGATATTGGTGAGTGTCACCGTATTACCATAATAAATCTGTTGTTGATGCTATATTTAGTCAGTTTAAATTTCAATAATAAAAATATCAGAAAAAGTCCTCGAAAACGTACTTAACCTTATTTTAGCTTCCTCCATTGATTTAATCGCGTATTTCTCAATGCTTCGATCAAGGCTTGCTGTAAAATCTTTGGTTGCATAGAAAGATGATAATTCGGAATCATTAAAGCATTTCCAGAAATTTCCCGGTAGCCCATTTCTGTTTTCGGGCGCTGAAGCTAAAAACCTTTTCGTAATTCTAGATTTATATACTTCCAGGTTTACCGGCAAAAGATATATGAATAGAAAACTCTCGTTGCCTTCTACGATTTCGGCTAATGTATCACTATTGGCTACTGCACCTTCGAAAAGTACCATTTGATACCTTAATAACGAAGTAGCTATTTCCTTTTTGGCTAATCTCACAAATTCATCAACTATTGGCATATTGTCTCGATGTCGATATGCGTCAACAAACTTTTGACTTTCATCTTCGGCATCAATTTTCCGTACTATGTCATCAAGTTCTAATAGAGCACATTCAAAATCATCTTTAATTAGATGTGCAAGAGTTGTTTTACCTGTACATGTTTTTCCTGAGATATATATCATTCGCGGATTGTCGTCGTGAATCTTTTGTAAGATTGATTGGTTATTCTGCATATCTTCCATGATAACAGAGACGATTTCCCCCCGTATGTATCGGGTAAGTGTGCTGGGAGTGGTTAGTAAGACAAACTTTCTCTTTGGTGGTGTGAATAATGAAGACATCGTTGCACTTTCTGAAATAAAACAAAACGTCACCATAAGGATGACGTCTTATCTATAATAATTTCATGGAGGGTCCAGTGGGGCTTGAACCCACGACACCCTGCTTAAAAGGCAGGTGCTCTAACCAGCTGAGCTATGGACCCATAGCGTTGCTCTTAAAAAGATATCATTTTATAGAGGTATTTGTCAATGATTATACCCCGGTGTCATCTCATTCCTGAGACAACACCGGGGTATGACTTCTAGTTACATGTCATCTGGTGAAGGCGGATTGTACGAGATAGAAGCCCTGTCTATAGCGGTCTCGTCCGCCCATCGTCGACGATGATAATGACCAACCGGCATACTACTTCCGTTTACGCTTGACTCTGCATCAGAAGCGGTTGGCAGTGCGTTTGAAGTGTATGTTGCACCCGCCGCCAAGGCGAGAGCAACGGCACCCATGGCAGCAGTGCGCAGTGGTGAGTTAGACAAAGCAAACTCCTTCTCCTAGGTGTACTATACGAGTCTGCCAGATGAACTCGTAAGTTTCAATTAATACTACTATTTTGACAACACATATCGCACTTATGGAATGACTTCCTGTAATAAAAGAATGTCTACGCCTCTAAAAGAACGAAGCTCATCCTGTGCTGCAATAGCTTTTCCCAACGGGTATTAATCGTAGTGATAGTGATGTCCATCTCTAGTAGTATAACGATACAAAGTTAGCTATAATCTGTTATAATAAAGTAAAATACCGGAATAAAAAACGGAGATTCTTATGTCTGGACACAGTAAATGGTCAACTATTAAGCGCGAAAAAGGCGCAAAAGATGCAAAGCGTGGTGCAATCTTTACCAAAATTGGTAATCAAATTGCCATTGCGGCGCGTGGTGGCATTGATCCGACTATAAATTCAGCGCTCGCTCTTGCAATCGAAAAAGCAAAGCAGGCAAATATGCCAGCTGCAAATATTCAACGAGCTATCGATCGTGTGGCTGACAAAAACGCAGCCGTCCTTGAAGAGGCGACGTATGAAGGATATGGTCCGGGTGGCATTGGTGTTATCGTCGAAACTGCAACCGATAACAAAAATCGCACCTATCCTGAAGTTCGATCAGCATTTACAAAAAATGGCGGTACTATGGCTGAACCTGGTAGCGTTGCATTTCAATTCACTCGAAAAGGTGTCATTCGTGTTGCAGCACAAGGCGAGGATGCACTGCTTACTATCCTCGATGCCGGCGCTGAGGATGCACTCGAAGAAGATGGTGAGATTATCGTCTATACTGACCAGAAAGAATTGGCAAAAGTACGTACCGCATTAGTAAATGCAGGTCTTGAGATAAAAGAAGCTGAGCTGCAATATGTTCCAAACGCTCATGTTGAAGTTAGTGATCCTGAAGCTGCACGAAAAGCTTTAAAATTACTTGATGCGCTAGATGACCTCGACGACGTCGTAAACCTCCACACTAACGCAGACATTACTGTTGAGCC
>CAZTOK010000031.1:0-13983 GCA_964615445.1 uncultured Candidatus Saccharibacteria bacterium
CGCATCCATGAGTCAATGGTTGCTTGCTTTTCCTCCCAACGAGGCAGCAGGTATGGAATTTCGATAAGCCACCAATAGAGTCGCTCAAACCAGAATTCTGTGGCGTACATGTCCTTTTCCTCAGTTTTCTCTAATATCTGGCTGCGCACAGTCAGCAATTTCTGGCCTTCCTCACGACCAATGTCTACCGTGATTTTGTCGTAGAGATCATCATAGTATTGGCGGTCTTTGAGTTGGGTTATCACTCTTTCATTTTACATCTAACAATCCTCTCGGTAGACTGTTGCCAAAACGAATGCTGTAGTAAGAAATACATACACTCATTACGGTAATGCTTATCTGTTCGAGTGAATCTGTAAGTTCGACGCTTGACTAATGTATTGCAATATTATGATATATCTGATATTATAAAGGTGTCACATGCCGAGTTGTATGATGACCTCTTGATGCGCCCCCTAGGGGCGCTGATTGTTTTTATAGGGGTCTGCTATCCGTACGGCCGCGCACGCGCTCATAGTATCTACGATTTCCAACATCAACGCTATATGAGCTAACGAGAATTTTTTCTGTTTGAGCTCTGTTTATCCACCTTAGGATGAGTATGTAGTCATGCTCCTCAAGCCAAACAGCCAGTGTCTCACCTCGGGGATTTTGAAACCAAAAGCAACTAACGGCAGGATCTTGGTGATTCTGTATGATAGGAACAACCCAATTTAGTTTACTTGCCCGGGCGTAATCAATAGCCCTGAAGCCAGTTTTATCGTCACGAGTTATTAAGTGCGTAAAGCCGAAGTCGTATGGCTGGAAGTTTGGATCGGGGCGACGGTTAAAGACGACAGGTACGCCATTAATTTGAAGCTGAGCCGCAAGAATCTCATTCTGATAGATATCGTGCAGACGAGCGGCATCGTCGGTCGAACTGGGGCCACTGAACGTTAATGGTGCTGGCAACCAATCTGGACGCATATGTGTGGCTTACCGTGGAGACCACATAAAAATATTAACTTTTTGGGCGGTCGGCGGAGAGATCTGGTTTAAGTGCTGTAACGTACCCTCTTCAACAAGGCGAACGACTCTGTGCTTAGGCGCATCTGGATTCTTCTCAAAATGATTGTTACGGTACGCCGTTGCACCTATCAGAATATCAGCAAGCTGGAGTAGCTCACTTTCATGGGAGCGTACAGGCTGGGCGGTAAATCCGCAGTGGTGGAAGTCCGCTTTATTACTTAAATATTCGGACAACTTTACCGAGCGGGTATGCGACCAGATATCTTTATAGTCAATGTAGACGTTAAATTTCGCTGGATCATTATTGCGGACTATATTAGTCACCATTAGGTACTGCATCTTATAGTAGAAGTCATCGTCGGACTGATTGAACATCTCGTGATCGAGTTTGTCTTTGGGTATAACGATTGCCCGAAAACTTACATCGCTATCGAAGAAAACTTTGATTAGGTCTTCGTACAGTGCAACATTTTTTTGTGATATTTTCGTCCATTTAACTTCGGCGGTCTTCTTGTACCCGTGGTACTCCTTGACCTTCCGAATAGCATCGGACAAAGGCTTGACATCCTCTTTTTTGCACCAAACGCTACCTATAACCATAAAATTACCCTGTGAAGGGTCTTTTAGATGGTTCGCCTCATCTGAGTAGATATTGATTGTTACGCTTGGCTCCATAATAGTTACTATTATACTATGCGGCCAGCTAGAGTAAGTGTCTTTCCCTGAAGCTGAAATGACCATCTCGCGAAACAATGATGTGATCCGCGAGCCGAATGCTCAGAATGATGCCTGCTGCGACGATTTGTTGGGTGGAGGAAATATCCGCGCTGCTTGGCTCAGGGTCGCCCGAAGGATGATTATGCGCCAAGATTATGTAGGCTGCCCGATCCTTTACAGGTCCTGCAAACACCTCACGAGGATGAATGAGCGAAGCAGTAAGCGTCCCAATTGTCACCACTCTACGGGCTATGAGGCGATTGCCGCTATCAATTGACATACAGATGACGTACTCTTGCTTCTTACAGCGGATAAATTGCAGGTGTGGCATTATATCTTCAACGGTCTGAGTAGCATTTCTTCTATTCATAAACTACTACAAGGCCATTTCTCGGCATCCACGCCGTGAGCATGTGGAGCTTCTCACGCTCAAAGAGGTAAGTGATGTAGACACACCGGCAAACCGGCGGCACGCGCACGAAGTCAGCGGGAACTGCAAAGGTTACGTCGGCTTCGAGCAGATCCTCCGGTGCTTTACTCGTAAAGGTCAGCCCTTGCATCCAAAGGATACGCTCAGTGAGCGCCTCTATACGGATTGGGTTGAATGTGCTTGAACGTTCATTCTTAGCTTGGCGTATGAGCTTAGACCATTGTTTGCGCGTAGCTGAAAGTAATACTTCTGGCCTTTCGGTTACTACAGCGATCTTACCCTGCATGCCATGAGCGCAGATATGGCGAGCTAGACACCAGGATAATGGCTTGCCCTCACGCGACTGTTTTTCGATTATTAGTTCGTGCATACTTTACTGGTAATTTAACTACTAGTTGTATCTGTAATATATCACAATATGACAGAAAGCTAGTAGTTTAATTACCTGGTGTCTACATTACCAGTCCGTTACTGTTCAAGTAATGGCAAAGACCGATCCAAAGAACTACAAAAAATTCGGCAAGCGTGTGAGCGAGCTACGTAAAGCTGCCGGATTAACTCAAGAGCAGTTAGCTGAGAAGGCTGATATTAGCTACGACACGATAACTTCTATTGAGCACGGTCAGCAATTCGCGACTTTGGGTAATTTGCACCGGCTTGCAAAGGCGCTCAAAGTGCATCCTATGGAATTACTGCGAAACCAGTAAAATACGACTAAGTTAGCTGGCACGGTACAAGCCGGGCAAACTATAAAAGCAGTGGTTTTTGATGTGTATTTTCCTTTATACTGTAATTATGGTAATGCTAGAGTTTGGTAGTCTTGGCTTGACTGGCTGGGAAAAATGGTCCTATATGGCTACTATCGTAGGCGTCCTGGTAAATGGGGCATTTTTGTTCTTCCTGATAAAACAAGTGAGACAAGGACAGGCTGCGCAGAAAGCGGCTGAGCGGTCTGCCGATGCTGCTAATAACTCTGTCAAGGAAGCCCTGTACGCGCGTATCGATCAGCAGGCACCACGAGTTATAGCGCTACTTGACCAGCCGACTATCGGCGGCGTGCAGTCTGAGAATGAGCTGGCTTGGAGGGCGGACCAAGAAGCGGTGTTGCCGCGTGATAAAGAGAAGCGTCTCTATGTCGGCGTCACAGGCACACTTATCAATGAGGGCAAAGGTACTGCTCGCGTTCACCTAAATGGTGCGGCTGAGTGGATATTAGGTGAAGATGATGAGCCCCTGCTCATGGGGCCTATCACGCCATCGCAAGATGATCATATACTCAGACCGGGCGAACAAGTGCGCTTTCTGTGGTCAGAAGCCCATTTGCTCGATGATTGGGCAGACGCCTACTCGAACCCTTCACCCGCCAACCCCAGGGGTGCATGTTTTATGGAAGTCATTGTCCATGACTACTTTGAAGAAGGTGTCATAGACCATATATTTCTAGAGATGAGCGGTCGGCCGCTGCTTCCCATTGATGGCGACAGCAGCCATTGGAAAGTTCCAGACAGGGCAGAATTCGCTGCTATAAGCTATCCTATAAAGCGGGCACATCTGCGTGAAAATAATCATAAGGTCACACCGTCGTGGGCAGAAACCTACAAAGAATGGGGTGAACTACATGGCAGCTAAAACAGCTCCGCACACCTACCTTGCGATGCCTTCAGACGAGGCACTAGCAAGGCTATCTGGTCACATTGGTACAGGTAAACAACTTCTTGAGACTAGGGTCACAAACGCTGACGAACTGAGGGATATTAAAGCTCGTTATAGAAAGTGGCGCGAGTATGGCGTGCAGCTTTTGAAGAACATATTTAGCGACAGCTCCGTAGCTGCGAAGCTTCAAAACGATAGCGGCGTGGTGTACACCGGACCAGATTTAGACGAAAGGTACAGATACTTCCGCAATGATTTTCTGCAAGACATAACCACGCTTGAATCCATCGAGGAGATGCTGCCGATCATGCCAAAAGCACCGCGAAGTAAACTCGCGGAACACCGAGGCCAATCGGCCGGTACCTCGTTATCTCAAACCTTTCATGGCCCGGTAGGGAACGTAGTCGGCTCCAATAGTGGTAACGTCGCCCAAAATGGCACTAATCCGGCTAAATCTCATGACGGCAGCAAGGGCTGGCAGCTATTTCTGGCGCTGCTTGGCGTAGCTGGTACCGTAGCCGCTGCCTACCTTGCCCACCGATTACACTGGGTATGATATCCTCGAGCTCAATACCGTCAAAAACGTCACCACATTGTCACAGGCTGCCGATTAGCTAGAATTAGGTCTGGCCGCTCGACTTTGAATGGCCGGTCGCATACCGCAATGCCTTTTTCATCCTGATTGAAGTGACCGAGGATGATACATGGGATGGATGACTCCTCACGCTCTCGATATAGCCAGTAGGCTTCCCAGTCGTTGCTCGTAATGAGCCTGCCGCCCCTTTCGTAGAGCAACAATGGCGTACCATGTTCTTCGTAATGCGCCTCGAATGTTTCGCGGAACTCATCATCAATATCCGGCTTAAAATCCGCGAGCGGATGGATAATGCGCATTTCAACGAATGCCTTTTGGTAGTAATGCCAGCCATGCTCGGCCATGTATACAAGGTTTTTGAGGTATGGATCAGCAGGCGCACGGTGATGCGGGGCCCATTCATCGTCGCGCATAATTGGTTCGGGATAATTCCAGCCGCCCCATGGCCAGGTTATAACGTCCCATTGTTGTTTTTGCTTGCCACGCAAGCGAGCCAGTATAGCCATGTGCGTCCCTCTTATTCAATGGCTAGTATTCGCTAGATAAACCAGTGAGTCAAGATTGTTATCTAATATGGTATGATTTCAACAGATATGCAACAGAGAGGTGAGCGGTTGCTGCTTTATTTTGTTGTGTGCCTGGAGGATATTTAAGCTCAAATACCTATGCCGTATTTTCTGGATACTTTATTGAACGGCCCCACCCATTGGGGAGAAGCGCACCACTTTACTACCGGGTGGTTGGCTATCTTTGCAATTGCTGTCCTTTTGGCCGAATTTGGCATTGCGTATCTTATAATCTACCTACTGATCAAACTGGCGCATTATTCGCGTACGCTCTTCTCCGCCGCACTGAGACGGTTTGGCGTCAGTAAATATGATCCTGAACAAGCCTACTTGCAATTAACCTTTCCATCCAATACCACCAAGTCAGCATACGCGACTGAGCAACTCCATATCCTCATGCGTAGCCTGGTTGGCCACTATGGCTTCTGGGATCGGCTGGCGGGCTGGAAGCGGCCATATTCATTAGAACTAATAGCGACTCACGACGACGGCATCCGTTATATCATTATGATTCCGAAAGATGAGATGGAAGTCGTACGTCGGACACTGCTATCGTTTCTGCCCGGCCTAAAAATCAAAGAGGTTGGTGACTATTTAGCAGATCTACCTAGCACTGCGAATGTGACTGAGCTGAAGCTTACCGCAGACTTCGTATTGCCGCTCAATACAAACAAGGCGCTCGATGAACATGACCCCACTGCGTACCTAACCGGCCACATGCGTAATTTATTGCCCGATGAGCTAGTAGCTTTCCAGATCGTAGCCATGCCAGTTTTTCGCAATACACACCCTAATGAGTTACGGCACATTCGAGATATGCGACACCGCATAGCACTCAGTAAGGAAGTAAGCTCCAAACTCACGGCTCATAAAATCGATGCCGCTCATATTTTGTTGCGTGTGGCGCTCGCACCCCTTTGGCTGATCACGCACGGCGTAAAAGTTGTCGGGGCGGTCATCGATATTTTTCTCTTTAACAGCACGCCAGGCAGCGACGGGAAAGATAAGCGCCGCAAAGACGACCCGTACGAAACCGAACTGGGACAGACCATTAAAACCAAGCTCGACCAGCACTTGTTCGAGGTGACTATGCGCATCCTCATCGTTTCGTCTGATGAAGACACTTTGATAAGCCGCCGTAACGCCATTATTTCGTCGTTTCGTACCTTTACTGGCATGAGTCAATCCATTGGTATGCGCAAGTTCGTCCCGCGCATCTCTTCTGCGGATGCGTGGTTCAAGCGCTTCCAGGAGCGTAAGCTAGTGCGGCATATCTTTACGCAGCAAACTATCTTGTCCAGCTCGGAGCTGGCAGATCTTTATCACTTCCCAAATACCGACCTTACCAAGACTGAGGGACTGGTAAAAAGCCGCAGCCGCGAGTTGGCCGCGCCACTATCAATTAAACGCAGTGACGCAAAACTGGACGTTATTGTTGGTGCAAACCTTTTTGGCGGCGAAGTGCAGGAAATTGGCATGACTTTGGAACAACGCCAGAAGCACACGTACATTATTGGCAAGACTGGCACCGGTAAAACAACACTACTCAAAAGCTCCATTTATCAGGACATGCTTAACGGCAAAGGAGTGGCTGTGCTCGACCCGCATGGCGACATGTTCCGTGAGCTGCTAAGCATTGTGCCAGAAGCCCGCCGCAAAGATGTGGCTGTATTTGATCCGTCTGACCGCGAGTATCCGGTTGGCCTGAATATCCTTGATCCCGGGATTGAGTTTGCAAGCGAAGATGACAAGCACGATTGGATTACTAGCGCCGTCTTGTCCGTGTTCAAAAAGCTGTCCGACGACAGCCAATGGGGCCCGCGCATGGAGCACATTCTGCGCAATACCACGCTCACAGCACTGCAAACACCGAAGCCGAGTCTTTATACCTTGCAGCGGTTACTGACCGACAAGAAATACCAGAAGGAAGTCGCTAAAAGCTTGAAAGACCCAGTACTCAAGCAGTTCTGGGAGAAAGAGTTCAAGATGATGGGCTCTATGCAAATGTCAGCCGCAACTGCGCCCCTAACGCACCGACTTGGCCACTTCATCACGTCTAAAATGTCGCGGCACATTCTACTGCAAGAAGAAACCACAGTACGGATCGCTGACATTATGAACGAGGGTAAAATATTGCTCGTCAACCTCAGTAAAGGTGATATCGGCGAAGACCAGAGTGAATTCTTCGGCACCATCTTGACTGCCCTAATCTGGATGGCCGCCTACCAGCGAACTAAAATACCAGAGAAGAAGCGTCGAGATTTCTTTGTATACGTGGATGAGTTCCAAAACTTCGCTACGCCACAATTCGGCGCAATAACGAGCGAAGGCCGCAAGTTCCATGTTTCACTGATCGTATCGCATCAGAACATCGCACAAATGGAAGACAAAGACCTTGTCAAAGTGATTGCAGGAAATTCAGCGACGATTATTTGCCTTAAGGCTAACCCCGAAGACGAGGACTTCATTCTGCCATACATGAAACCAGAGGTTGAAAAAGGTGACATCGTAAACCTTGCGCCGTACCACTTCTACATGAAGGTTACCGGCGAGGAGAGCGAGGATGCGTTTTCGGGTCAGACCGCGCCATTGGGCATTGACATGCTCGACAATATTGCCGAACTGGTAATTAAAGAGAGCCGGAAGCACTACGCCAAAACCAGAGCGTCAGTCGAGAAGCAGATGGAAAAATTGTTTGTAACAGTCGATAAAAAACATGAGAAGCCCGTCACCCAAAAGACAGTCAAGACATCAGAACAGCAGGCAAAAATAAACATGCATGATCTTTAGGCCTGGCTGGTCTTGCTCGTATATTTGAACAATAAGAGCCTCAGTTCTCGCACTCAGTAACCCCTACTGTGCCTATAAACCGACGGGCTCGTGGCCAATTTTGTTACATCTTATGCTTTTTATACTATACTATGTTTTGTACAGAGGGGCCTACTTGGACATTACGGGTATAAGTTTTATGAAGATAATTGTTGGTACTACCGAAGAACAAAACACGACAGATAGTGGCGATATCTTAGAAATGCTCACGGCGGATTTACTTCGTAGTCGTGGATACGTGGTTTCAGAGAAAGTACGTATTACGGGTGCAGAACTAGACCTACTCTGCCGTGACGATAACAACCCCGCGAAACAGGTGTACGTCGAGTGCAAGGCATACAACGAAAGCAAGAAAATAGACAGCAGCATAGTTAAACAGCTCTTTGGTACTCGAGAGGCAAAGGGATTAGATGAGGCATGGCTCGTATCGACTTCCGAGTTTAATCGAGATGCTACCGGCTTGGTGGATGAGACAGAGCATGGTTTGAACGCAAAACGGTACACTTTTATAACTCCCGAGAGATTTGTAAAATCATTGGTTAGTTCGAATATCATTGCTTCATCAGATGTCTCACTCAATGACCTAAAAACCGTCGTTAGTGAGAGCAGAAAGCTCAGTAAGCCAATGCTACTTTTTACAGAATACGGATATTTCTGGATATTTGAGTATATGCCTCATGGGGATGCAGAAGGTTACATATTCTATGATGCTAGAGACTCAGAGCCAATAACAGATGCGCCCCTACTCGACAAGCTTTTCACAATAACTCAACTAAACCAAGAGTTAAATTTTTCTTCGCTACTTCATCTATTGGATGGACAAAATGCAACCCGAATATCCGCCGAAAAACTAGCACTCAATAATGATTATCTGAGGGAGGTTAACTCCCTTAAATACAATATCCAGCATTCAGGAGTCGAGGAACTTCATGTAAATGACATCTTCGTTTACCCAGATCTAGACGAAAACACCGATGCAAAATCCGATAGGATTGATGGCAAAGCCATTCTCAAGAAGGAAACTATCAACGTCGTTATTTATGGTGACGATTTGAGTGGCAAGACAACCCTATTACATCAATACCAACGCGAACTAGTTGGAAGCAACGTTGTGCCCATCTTTTTAAATGCTTCAGATCTCAGAGTAAAGACCATGGAGAATCTCACCAAAGTCCTAGTGGCTAAATTCAGAGAGCAATATACTGATACGCCCGAATATGAGAGCTACATCAAATCCGTAATTGAATATAATCCGGAAATAATAATACTTCTGATCGATGACCTGCCAAACATAGGAATAAAGCGAGAGGCGTCTAGGTACAGTTTCGTAAAGAGTATGGTAGAGCGATTTACCAACACTATCTTTACAGTCCATAGGTCAAGTGAACTAGAATTTCTGGCAAAAAGTGAGTGGAAACAGATCTTCCTAAAGCATACACATTATACGATTATGCAGTTCGGCCACCTTAAGAGAGATGATCTTATAGAAAAATGGCTAACAGCCCATGACGATAACATGGGAGATGCTGAACTACTGAACTCAAAAAAGGACTTGTCACAAAAGGTAAACATTGCAACAGGAAAAGGTTTTGTGCCTGCCTATCCTTTCTATCTATCGGCAATGCTGCAGATTCTCGAAACTGGCTCAAATAATATGAAGGACTCTGCATACGGTGAACTTTACACGTACCTTATTACAAGTGCTCTGGGCGAGGCCGGTGCAAAGCACGACGACTTGGACTTTTACAAAACATATCTATCTCATCTAGCACACTATTTTTACGAAGGTGACTTGTCGGCATGTGACCAAATCGAAATGGAGAGATTCTTCCAAAAATACATCGATGAGATGTCTATAAATAAGAATTTTCAACAAGTTAATAAACTTCTTGTACGGGCCAGAATTCTCGTAAATAGGAACGATGGCTATGGGTTTCAGTTTAGCTATATTAGGTATTACTTCATCGCAAAGTACCTTTCTGACACGTGGTCTCAAAAGGAGACAAAAACTACAATCGCACAGCTCGTGACAAGCCTTAATAAGGACAAGCATGCTAATATTATTATCTTTCTAATACATCATTCTAAGAACCCTGAGCTCATAGAATCTATAATTGCAGAATCAAAAAAACTATTTTCCGAAATAGCTGAGAGTACGTTATCAATCGACGAGGTGGCAAAATATAATGAACTTATAACAGAGCAGATCAGTCCTGAATTTAAAGATACAGACCCTGGTGAAAACAGGCGTAACGAGCTCACGCTTAGGGACAGAATCGAGAATAGCCACGAAAACTATGAGGATGCCCATGAAGTGGTGAATCTTTTCGGAAAGATACAGTATGCCTTTAGACTCATGGACGTACTTGGTCAGATTGCGAATAGCTACTACGGTTCTCTTGATGGTAAATCGAAGGCGGATATTATCAATGAGATTTATAGTCTAGGCTTAAGAAGCATGAACGCCTTACTTCATGATTATGGTGAGTACATTGACGGTTTAAGGTCA
This sequence comes from uncultured Candidatus Saccharibacteria bacterium, assembly GCA_964615445.1. GTDB lineage: Bacteria > Patescibacteriota > Saccharimonadia > Saccharimonadales > Saccharimonadaceae > JALRBM01. The sequence goes on from CAZTOK010000031.1 coordinate 10,308, forward strand.
GAGATTCGCGCCGCGATAATTAATAAAAATGGCAAGACTGAGAATATAGACAAGCTAACAAATAATATCGTATACAGCTTTACGCAAATTATCGTCTTTGCGTTTATAAAAAAGACCAGCGATTCAGTATTATCAAAAAATCTATTTCCGGTGTTATCGAAGCTAGGATACGATCCTAATCACACATCAAAGCGCCTAGTAACTACCGCAATTAAGCTCAATTTCCCAGATGAGCTAAACTTTGCCAAAGAGGAAATTTTGAAGCTTTTTTCCGATTTAGAAAAGAATTTCCTTACGAGGGACGTGCTGAGATTCCTAGTTTTGAATCATCTTTATAATCACCATGTCAATAGCTCGCTAAAACAAAGCATTTGTACCAATTTAGACATCAGAATGGCAAGCCCCGCAAATCGACTACTCACACCGAACGCATCTTAACTTAATCGATTAATTAAGCAAGCATAGGGCAAAACGCCTAAAGAGGACGGGGCAGCCTCAATTGAAGATGTACGCTTTGAGAATGAAGAGAAACAGCTAGACTTGCTTAGGGGCCTGGTATCTGAAACTAAGTGCTTCCTCTATTCTATTGGTCATAACTACTAGGCCATATTTCTCTAAGAATAGCTTTCCGTAGTCTGGGCCGAGATTTCTCTGTAGGCTCCATATGGCATCAGCCAGATCAAGCTCAGGACTCCCAAAAGATAGTTGTCCGAAGTCTATGTAGCCAATAGTGCCATCATCTGAAACGATAATGTTCGGTAACGCCATATCACCATGCAGGAGCACATCCGTGGTGCTCGCTTCACGAAATACTTTTTTAGTGTCCACGCTGTGCAGTTGCTTGATAGCTTCGGCAAATGTATCTACGATCTTAAGATTTGACCATTCCCCAATCAACTCAACAAGATTCTTGCCGGGCAACTCACTAATGAGAAGAAAGTCATTTTCTTTGCCATGGTAAAAATTAATCACCTTAGGGGAATGTAAGATATTTTCAAGCTTTTTCAGATTATCATGCTCGGTCTGGAGTGATTTCGAAATTTTTAGATAGTAATTGTTTGATGGCGTCTCTATTTTATACACTTCATCCTGGTGAGAATGAATGTGCTTCGTCGCCTTGAACGGCACGGCAAGTATTTCGTTGAGCCATTTTTTAGCATGAAGATCAAGGTGATTCATAGGTATCGTCAGTCCGTTATCTTTAGTATGCCGAGGATGGCATATGGTTTGTGCTCTGGGTCTTTGAATACAAACCCATCGCTTTCTTCGACATCCTCTCCGTATAAATGCTCAACCTTCGTGAGCTTGTTTGCGTCGTAGACTATCACGATATCGATACGAATGGCATAGCCGCGGTCGCCCAAACTTCCATGGTAAAAGTCGTCTAACAATTCAAGGGTGAAAATGTCAGTACCCACATGAACCTTCACAGGTGTCCCAAAGAAATCGATATGCTTGCCTTTGTCGGTTCCTACACCGTAGCCTTGGCCTGTGCGTGATGGATCATATTTATCTGTGCCGGTTTTTATGATGATACTCACCAGCTCGTCCAGTGTTTTGCCAGAGTGATCCTGGCTCCCGATACAGCGCAGCACGGTATCCTGGCCCATGAAGTGCTGTTCTAGTAGTTTGTCTAGTTTCGGGCCGACAGTAAGATAGTCGGGCTTAACGTTAGCTTTGTACTCGGGAAGGGCGATTTCGAGTATCTTTGCATGCTCCGTTACACGACCGCCGATATCCGCATAGCCATCTGGCGCAGGCTTGGCAAGAATAACAGAGCCTTCACCATGCTTTATTTCAATCTCTCGACCTAGCTTTGCCGCCAGCACCATAGAGCCAGAGCCGTTGCCTTGCGCCTCGGGGATATCCCAGTCAGTGGCAAAAGTGCGGGCGCGAATAAGCCCTTTTGCCTCGTCTATCCAAGCCCAAGCCATGGTATGTTGCCAATCTTTTGTTTCTTCAAGCTTGATTCGCTCAACGGCGTCGGCATCATCCAGTTGCTTGTAGTTCCATGGTGGCATAATGGCCAATGAACCACGTGCCCAGGTAACATCACCCACTCGCCAGGCGGCAATATCTCCATCGCGGCTATGTATGCGTTCAGTCGGCTTGCCGCGCAGTTTAGCGAGCAGCCAAGCGGTACCTACTACGCCGACGCCAGCAAAGCCGATCTCACCTTGCGAATGGACGACGCTAATATCGGCTGCGGTCAGATCGTTTACAAATATTGTTTCACCAGTGTTAAACTCACGAGCTATCTCCTGTCGTTTGACGTCAGTAATGCGTCTACCCTCATCAATCACGATACTGGCGGCGTCACCGTAATTCCCATTCTCGTCGATGAAGACACGAAGTAGGTGGGTCATGGCTTAGCCAAGCGTCCGATCTATCCAGCCACGCAATTCTTGATTGAGGTCATTTGGCGCAACAAAGGTTATCATCGGGAATTCTTCGACGCTCGTTTTACGGACATCTTCCATCACTGCGTCCTTATGTCTGTCTGTGGTATATGAGGTAATGGTGACGTATTCCTGCATGTCTTCGATTTCGCCTTTCCACCAAAAGCGAGCGGGAGCGATTATAAACTGGCCGCCAGTGACGAGCTTCTTTTCAAGCAGAGAGTTTAGAATCGTGTCAGCTTGCGCTTGGTTTTCGGCGCTGATTTTTACTTCGTAGTAAGTGGTCATGCTTTGGACTCCAATTCAATTTCGATTGTTTCAGCTAAGCACGAATTGTTGGTCAGTTTTTGGTAGCGCAGTAGCTGGACACCTTGTGCATGCCGCCCTTCATAGAGGGCTTCGCAGCATTCTTCAAGCACGTAAGGTCGAAAACCTAAATCGAAGGCACTCATGGCGGTGGCGAAGACGCAATCATTGGTTTCGGTGCCTACGAGATGCACTTCTCCGATGCCTAAATCGCGCAGGTACTTCGCTACGTCTTGGTCGCCCATGAACACCGACCGTGAGGTTTTTGTGACTTGCAGCGGATGGTGCAGAGCCAATACCTTATGCACTGCGTCCACTGTGTGCGTACTTTCATCCTTCGGATGGTCTACATGCATCATCTCGCCCCATAACGAGCCGTTGCCCGAATGCCAAACCGCTTCCACATAACCATCGTATAAAACCTGCTCGATCAACGACACTATCCTCGGCACGATTTGGTCGTTGTGCGGTTTGAGCATGGCTGGCTGTAAATCAACTACGATTAGGGCTTTCTTGCGATTGGTGTGTGGAATTTTCATTATTGCTCCAGTTCTTTACGGAGATGCGGCATTACTATGTCGAAGATCGCTGAATGCCCGTCGCTGTTTGGATGCAGCCCGTCGGCTAGTAGCTCCTTCGACCCCATTGCCCTAGTAAAGTCGTCAAAGACTGGTACAAAAGGAATGCTGGCAGCTTCAGCAACGGCCTTCATCTGGTCTTCATATGCTTTGATGTTCTTGTTGGTGTAGTAATACTCGCCCCAACTCACAGGCGTTGTTTGAACCTCGTCGCAGGCGGAGAGACCAACAAATATTAGCTTGGATGTGATTGGCTGAAGCATATCAACAATCTTCTCTAAGTTGGCTTTATATTCATCAATCGGCACCATATTTCCGCCAGGTTCAGTGCAGGAATCGTTAATACCGATTTGCACCAAGACAATTGGCGGGACATTGTGCCGGGTACGGGCT
>CAZTOK010000032.1:0-13447 GCA_964615445.1 uncultured Candidatus Saccharibacteria bacterium
CCCGGTAGGATTCGAACCTACGACACCTGGTTCCGAAGACCAGTGCTCTAATCCGCTGAGCTACGGGTGCGTAACTTTCTCGATTTTACCAGATAACGGACATTTTGTCACTCTTTAGTGGGCTCTGGCGAAACGACAAGTGCTAAGGCCGCAAACATCAGGCCAATGTCGCGAAAACTAATAGGAAGAAGACTGAAATTTGAAATCACAATCCCTAAAAGCATTACGACACATACAAGTGCCGCAAATCGCACATACACTCCTGTAAGAAGCCAGATCGCAAGGATCACCTCAACAACAGAAAAGATTAGAAGCAAGACATTCGCGGGGATAATTTCTCGTAAAAAGGCGGGTAAATACCCCGACCAATCGTTAGGGCTCAAAAATGACGAAATGGCTGCATAGAAAAATACGACAGCTAGTCCGATTCGGAGAAATATAGGGGTGCATCTACTGTACGATTGGAGCCATGAATCAACTTGTTTCATATTGACATAATACACCCTTCGCGCCAATAATGAAGGCATACATAAGCACTAATGAAAGGCTGATTATGAGTAATAAACATCGAATTATTATTGGAGTGGTTGCTATTGTCGCAGTCTTAGGTGCTGCTGTTATTTATACTGTTATCAACGCAAATAAAAGCGCCGCGCCAGCAGCTACTTCTTCAACGTCAAGTACTTCGTCGTCAAGTAGCACAACAAACAACCAGAACGTTGCCTCTGTCATTACGTATGACGGCAACACGTTTAGCCTTTCAGTAAATACTATTACTGCCGGCTCGCAAGTCGAGGTTAAAAATACTTCGAGTAGTGATCTCAATTTTGACTCCGACCCACATCCGACCCACACTGACGAACCTGAACTTAATCAAGGCGACATAGCACCTGGCCAATCAAAAGTATTCACTATCACCAAAAAAGGCACGTGGGGCTTCCATAATCACCTTGATCCTACACAGCACGGCAGCATTACCGTTAACTAGCTCTTCGGCCAATTAGCATATAACGTTTCGTCAGCCACCGAAATAGCCGTCGCCGTTATGATATGATCCATGCCGATCTCTTCATCTATATGAACATCTAGTTTTTTCAGAAATGCTTCAGGCGGTATGGTAAATTCACCAGGCCGAACAATAGGGATTGTTGCTGGACAATGACCGACGTTCTTCCACCTTCCACCTTGAAGACTTCTATGGAATATCGCATCAGATTCGGCGAGTGGCATATCTTTTACTGTAGTAATAAATTCATCCTCACCTATGTCGCCCTTCTCCCACTGCGAATACGCATCCAGAGGATGCTCTTTAAAGATAGGGATACTTATTTTCAGACGGGCGCTTGAGAGCGCTGCTATACGACCTACTTGGCTCCGAGCAAATTCTGATTTGTCCCCTTCCGTCACTACTCCACGTCCTATAAGCATACCTCCGACGAGATCATAGTTTGGTCGTAAAGAAGCGTAATCATATGACTCCACTATATTGGAATAAAGCGTCCAGTCTTTCGCTCTAGGCAGTGTTGTTCTTCCTTTTTCTCGCCATAGCTCAACGTTTGCTTTATAGTCCGTATACACTCCATCTCCTACTTCTATAAGGGATTTTTGAAGTGTGCTACTTTCCGTAGCAACTTCTTGGAGCGCGGTATTAAACCAAAAATGCATTGTATTTAAAAAGCGCCGGACAGTAGGCGAATATATATCATAATCAACAATGGCAGTTTGTTCATCTTCTGGTAATAACAGCGAGTCGTGCTCATCAAAATACTGCGTCATTTGCTCAATCGCCTGGCGGCAAACAAGCTCACCAAGTGCCGCCAGTACAACTTGACGCTTACGTCGACTTGCTTCGTATGCCGCTTCAATAACGGCAACCTCATCCTTTAGATGATATGACTCCACGGAAGCGATATGTACTGTATTAACCACTTCACGCATGTCGTTGTATGAGCTAGCATCAAGTAGCTCACCTACATAGCTTTTTAATACCTCAGTTTTAGGCATTCTCCTCCTTTTACGTAACTGCCTGTCGCGTTATAATGACAGCACATGGAAATTCATACTAACATTCCGCTTAAAAACTATACTACCATGCGGTTAGGCGGCAACGCGCGCTTCATGGTTGACGTGCGTACTCCTGAAGAAGTAGCTGAAATATGTCAGAATGCCGCAGGTCGCACCCTTCCAATTTTTATCTTAGGTGGCGGCAGTAATGTCATTGTCCACGATGAAGGATTTGACGGCATTATAGTGCGCAACCGCATTCCTGGGTTTGAAGTCGTTTCTGACGAACCTGGTCAATCTATTATAAAAATCGGTGCTGGTGAAAATTGGGATGAAGTCGTCAAACGGATAGTTGATATGAAGCTTTCTGGCATCGAAGCGATGTCAGCTATTCCCGGAACTGCTGGCGCCGCACCAGTACAAAACGTGGGCGCATACGGCCAAGAAATTGCAGATACGTTAGTGTCACTTGAAGCATACGACCAAACCGCAAAGAGTTTTGTTACACTGCAAAATGCCGATTGTGGTTTTTCGTATCGCAATAGTATTTTTAGGGACAGTGCTAAAGGCCGTTATGTCATTACCTCTATTACACTGCGGCTATATAAAACTGCTCCCGAGCCGCCATTTTACCCGGCCGTACAAAAATATCTCGATGAACACTCCGTCACTCTTTTTACACCTCAGGTTATTCGCGATGCGGTAACAGCAATTCGGGCCGATAAACTTCCTGACCCTAGCGTGACACCAAATACTGGCTCTTTCTTTAAGAATGCCATCGTTGAAGAATGGCAGCTCGCAGATCTTCGCAAGAATTACCCTGATATTCCAACATACGACATGCCAGATGGCCGATACAAAATTCCAACTGGTTGGCTTATTGAGCAGGCTGGGCTAAAAGGCAAAACACTTCATGGCATGCATGTGCATGATAAAAATGCTTTGGTACTTATAAATGAGTCTGCGCAAAGTTATAGCGACCTTGCAGCTGCACGTGATGAAATTATTGGCGCGGTACGCGACACGTTCCATATTATGATCGAGCAAGAACCGCTTGAAATTTAAAAGTTCCGGTACGGCTACGGTTGTAGCCATACCGGAACATGTCATATTTTTGACTAGTACTTAAATAAGCGGACGTCAAATGTATCTACTTGTCTGCCAGAGAGCAGACTAACGCGCACATGGAGTTGATCTGCATAAAACGCGAATTCCATTCTATTCAACGCGTCATTACTTACAATCGGTGCGGCATCTGGAAACAGATAGAACGAAGTAAATACTTGTCTAACACCACCTATGGCATCAACAGACACTTGCCTGCAGCCATCGGGTAGATCTTCAACGAACAGCGGCCTCTTTAGATGTATGTTCTCATGCGCATGCCCGCGGAGGGTAATTAACGTGAAACTGTCGTCCCCTAAGAATTCAGCAAGCCGCGCGCAAAACGAATCGATGTTCTGGTGTGTCAACTGCTCGAACTCCACTTCAGCTCCTTTGTCGACCGGTTGATTTTTATAGTCCTGGCTGCTTCGAAGCAGCCAGGACTGACTATACTACTCGTAGACGTGAGACTTGAGAACAGTAAACAACATATATTCACAGACTATTACGCCTTGCTGGCGGCGATATGTATTCGTCTGGAAAGTTTGCTGGCGCTGATCTTGGTGTAGACTAAACGTAGTCCAACTAAACCCCTCATCTGCACCAATGGCTACAGAGAATTCATTGGGGTCATATGTGTCGAAAGTAATGTTAACTTTATCCGTAAACACCTGAACCTGCATTGGTCCATTTTCTAACATCTCTACAGAGATATTGATAAGATTGGCGCCTTCATATGTATCGATAAGATTAGGAGTTTCGTTCAGCATCTCACCCCGATATACATTGAAACTTCGACCAACTAAATGACGCCGCAAAATGTCTGCAAACCCACGAATACTCTCATGCGTAAGGTAGTTTACGTCCACCACAGTCACCACCATCTTATAGTAGGAGCAGGATACACCTAAATTATTCTAAAATTTTTTAGCCACTCGCGCAAGCTTGTCAACTCCGTATGGCGACCGACGAGGTCTATTTTAGTCCTGGGTGTTCCACTACGGCCAGGACCTTGCAGCTAGCGCATATGGGACTGGTAAATAGTAAACGATATATGGTCAGCTACTAATACGTCTTGCTCGTAACGATACATTTCTGTCCAGAAAGTCTGTCTATCACCATCATCAATTAGGCCAGACGCAGTCGAACCCACAGCTTCAGAGAACTCATTGGGATCATAGGCAATGATCGTAACAATTGCCTTATCCGTGACTACGTTGATTTGCATTGGTCCGGCTTCTACCGTCACTAAGGATATTTCGATTAAACTGGCGTCATTATGCCAAATATCACCAAGATACACTTCAAATGTTCGACCGGTCAAGAAGCTTCGCAAAAAAATCACATAATCATTAATGTTCTCACGCGTAAGAGTCATTGGACTTATCACAGTTACCACCCGTCCTGTAGTAGGAGTGGTTTACGCCTAAATTATTCTAAACCTTTTTAACCACTTGCGCCAGCTTACTAAACCCCTTATGCTATAAACTATGAAAGGCCGCGCCGGGTTTACGCTTATTGAGCTTTTGATTGTTATTACCATTATGGGCATTTTGCTTGGTATTGCCGTAATTAACCTTAGTTCAAACCAAGTAAGCGCACGCGATGAAAAGCGCAAAAGTGACGTTGCTACCATTGCTCAGCAACTTGAAAATTACTACAATACCGGTTCTAATCCAAGTAGTACATATAATCCAGGAGAATATCCACCAACCGATTATATGAATACCGAGGCGGGCGTAAAAGCTGCGCTTCGCGACATGGATCCGAAGGCGCTTCGCGGTCCAAATGTGAGCGACAGTTCATCTATTAGCCTGGTTGTCGCAACTACAAACACGGCTCAGACTCCCACTATTAGTACCTACATTTACCAGCCACTCGCTGCCGATGGCAGCTTGTGTCAGCACGCCGCACAGGAATGTCGCAAGTTTATTCTGTATTATGTGCTCGAAGCAACATCTGGCACGCAACAGATTGTGAGCAAAAGCCAATGAGCCGACTCGCACCTCAATCTGGTTTTACAGCAGTAGAACTGCTCATTACGCTGTTTATTGCTGTCGCCTTTATTGGTACAGCGTACCAGCTTTACACTATTATTATTAAAAATGGTGCCGATGCACGCAACCAAGCTACCGCAAGTAATATTGCATACGATAACTTGCGGCGATACAGCGCCAACGCCACGAGTCCATGTAGCGTCGTTACTCCTTCTCCCACCCCTTCCATCCCCTCTGGCACAAGCCTTACAAGTGCTTCTATTACTGTTACCTATAGCTGCCCATATGGCACAAGTTCAACCCTTACTAAAATTGTCGTTGCTGTAAAATATGGTAGTAGTACGCCACAGCAGGAGGTCGATCATGCGATTTTTGTCTCCAATTAAGCAGCGTGTGCACCAAAAATTCAGCGAAGGCTTTACATTGATCGAAATTTTGGTGATTGCCCCTATCGTCATCCTCATTATTAGCGGTTTCATTGCACTTATGATCTCAATGGTTGGTGACGTACTCGTAACACGTGACCAAAATAACCTTTCTTTTGAAACCCAAGATGCGCTCAATAGAATAGAACAAGATACTCGTCTCACGACCCAATTCCTATCAACGAGTGGAGCCTTCACTGCACCCCAAGGAAGCGATAGCAACTTTACTGGTACCGCCGCCTTTACAGCCAGTAGCAGTCTTCTTATTATGGGCGGCATTACAACCGATCAAAATCCCGCTAATACCGGACGCCAAGCTGTGTATTATGCAGGGCAACCTTACGCCTGCGGCAGCCAGCAAACGTACAACCGTGTGTTTCAAGAGAAAGTGATGTACTTCCTTTACAATGGGTCGCTCTGGCGCCGCGCCGTCCTCCCAACGTATGACACTAATTCGCCAATCGACGACAATACTGTTTGTTCAGCGCCTTGGCAGGAGAATACCTGTCAACCAGGCTATAGCACAAGTACCCGTTGCCAAACTAATGATAGCGAGGTCATGAAAAATGTTAGCAGCTTTAATGTGCAATATTTAGGAAGTCCAAGTAGCAGTACCGACCTTGGCGCTTCAAATGCTCTTAGTGCCAGCACCATTGCCGTTACTATTAATGGCCAAAAAACCACAGCTGGACGAACGGTAACAAGCTCTGGTAGCATGCGTGCCACCAAACTCAACAGCATAGATGTTGATATTCCTGCACCAAGTACAACGCCGTCAGTCACCGCGACTGTTAGCGGTCCGTCTGTTACCTTCAACTGGACGAGTGTTCCATTAGCTTCATCATATGTTATTCAGTACAACATCAACGGAGGTTCATGGAATAACGCCACTACCAACTCACTTACCACCACCTATACCGTTAATACCTCTCGTGGTAATACCGTTACCTTCCAGGTGGCTGCCAAAAATTCCGCCGGCACTTCACCGTACGGTTCCGCAACTGGCACTATCCCACTTTGGTACACTTGTAACTTACAGGCTGGCTGGACCGATTATGGCAGCCCATACTCGGGTAACGAATATACTAAAACAAGTAACGACCTCGTGCTGCTCCATGGACTCATCAGAGCTGGTACAACAACCGCAGGAACAGTTATTTGCACCCTTCCTGCTGCATATCGTCCTTCTGCTCGACTCACTTTCCATACCATTGCCGCCGGTGCCGCTTCTCGCATTGACATCCTTCCAACAGGCGAAGTTATGATTGGATATGCCGCAGGAAATGGATGGCTCGTACTAGATGGCATCGATTTTATGGCAAGCACATCAAGTATTTCGTGGACAAATCTTAATCTGATTAATAGCTGGACTGCGTATGGTGGTGGGTTTGCAACGCCGCAGTACGGCCTCGATGGAGCGGGACGTGTACAAATTCAAGGTGTTGCCAACCACAGTGGAACAATTAACAATTCTACAATCGCCCAAGTACCGGCAGCCTTTAAGCCAAGTCTTAATCTCTTTGCAATGGCAGTAAGCCAAACTAATAGCTTTGATGTTATGACTATAGACGGATCGGGTAATATAGCAAACGCATTCTCAAACTCGGGATATTACTCAACACAGGCTACGTACTACCCGTATACATATGGAGGGTGGACTAATCTTACGCTGCAAAGCGGATGGGTCAACTTTGGCTCCAACTGGGATACAGCACAATATACAAAATCTGCCGATGGCGTAGTGACTATAAAAGGACTGATTAAAAATGGTACAACCTCGGCAGGAACGCTAGTTGCTACCCTTCCAGTAGGCTATCGACCACTTGCTAATACCATTATGACTGTCGAAGGAAGTAATGCATATGCACGACTTGATCTCGTTCCTACTGGTCAAATATATATTGACACCGCAAATGCAACGTTTACAAGTCTTAACTTCTCCTTTATCGCAGAACAGTAGGTGTATATGAAGCGTATTGTTAAAAAGTGCTTGTGTTTACTCAAACGGCGTAGTATAGTACAAACATACAGAAAATAATTAGGGGGCAAACTAGGAATGACTCTTAACAATATAAAAAAGCTAAAGGAAGAACGCGGCTTCACAATTGTCGAACTCTTGATCGTCATTGTCGTGATTGGTATCTTGGCAGCAATCATTATCGTGGCTTATCAGGGTGTGACTGCCAGGGCAAATACAAGTAAAGCTCAGACGAATGCCGTAGCTATACAGAAAAAAGCCGAGGCCTATAATGCAGATACTGCGGGTGGTAATGGTCAATATCCAGCAACTGCAGCTGCATTCGCAGCCGTAACCGGCCTAGGTCAACCACCTGCAGGTGTTACTATTGCAGCTGCAGATCCTACATCTGCCAATGGTACTACAACTGTCCGTTATGTATCATGTACAGTCAGTAGCAATGTAGTTGGTTATTATATTGACTACTACGACTTCACGCAATCGAAGGTCGTGTATATTGTTGGTGGCACAACCATTCAAGCTAACAGCAATAACACTGTAGCTCCAACAACGACAGGCTGTACTCTCTCAACAACATAAACATAATTCGAAATTAATGTAGGCCTCGAGAATACTCTCGAGGCCTATTTCTTCAATTAAAAGCATTTACTGGATAGCCAAAGTGAATACATAAGCATAAGCATCCTGACCATTCACATTAGGATGAACTGAATAAACCTGATTTGGCGGAGCTACAATCCCATTAAAGTAGGACGCGTCTCCACTACACAAATCGTGGCCTACAAAGGGAGACCCGTCATAATTAACATTAACAAAATGTAGCTTAGAGTTGTCAGATGCAACCTGCGTTACTGCTAAGCCGATTTGGTTATTCAGTGCCTGTTCGACATTGTATGCTCCGGAGAGATCAAAGCCAGCACACGATCCGGCATTCTGGGGAGCTAAATATGGATAATCGGCAACATATACATCTGCGTTCGGAGCCCCCGTGAGAATTGCCGTATACAATGTCTTCAGACTGCTGAGGAAACTATCTGCATTTATTTCAGCCATGATGTTCGCATATGGCACCGTACCAGGTCCACATGCCCACGTGCAAGCTTCTACATAGTTGATAAAGTGGACGTCATTACCACCTACAGTCAGTGTAACCACACTCGCATCATCATTAAGAGCATCTAATTGCGCAGGCTCACCATTCTGACCAATTTCCATTGAAGAAACAGTTGCGCCAGTACAAGCTACGAAGTCCGTCAGTTTCAAGTTCAATACTGCATTATATGCTACAGACCGTGGGTAAGCATATGAACTCCTATGGCACTGGTCAGTCGAGGTGTCGGTCATTGCATCAAACGGTGGATTGCCTTCACCACCCGAATATGAATCACCCATAGCGACCATACTGCGTCTGGAGACAATTTGAGTGACGAAGCTATTCGAGTCCTTGATGGGCGTCCCAAACCCCGCCAAACTAATCTTGTGCACCCAACCATCGATGCTTGTGCTAGCGGTGTTCGGGCATTGATTCACATCATGACAAATCATTGCATAGAGGTAGCCGTCCGTTGAAATATCAGCCGCTCTTAATGAAGGGGCTGGATGACTGCTATCTACGCCTTGCAAATAGATGTTAGTAATTGCACTAGTTGCTGCATCGATTTCATCGACAGACACACCCACGCTTGTCCAACTTGGACCATACATTTGTCGAACTACAATAGCATCACCGTTAGAATTCTGCCAATAGCTTGATACATATACACTCGAACTACCTGCTGGCAAAGGCATATTTTGAGTCGTTATAGTCGAGGTAGCGATGTGTATTGTTGTAATGTCCCCATAATAGCCAGCTGCAATAAGGTTACCGTCAGATGCAGGCATAAAGCTTACTTGAGGATTACAGCCCACTTGTGTATCTAAAGTGCCGGACTGACCATTAAGATCATGGTACTGAAGTGGCATAGTTCCCGATCCCCAACACCAATCTAAAGCGAATACTCTACCTTGTGCGTTTGCGTAAAGAGGGCCAAATGCTTTTCCTGATCCGGGGACGGGCACGGTAAATTGATAACGCTGAGAGGCATCTTCATTTCCTGCATAGTCATACTTTCTCAGACGGCCTGTCGTATCTACAACCAATATCTTATCAGGATATGCCCAAAGCCGTGTTGGTGATGCAATCGAGCCATTACTTAGGTAATTCTTGAAGAGCAAGTGACCATCCAAGCCACTAACACCAGCAATATAGGTAGCACATCCAGAGTGCGATGACTGAACTATACCATAGATATTGCCATCAGGACCGATCGCTGGATTGGTCATAGTGGCATTTTGTGCGTTGTTTCCATCACCACTTGCAGCAGAACATTGTGGATCACTAGACAAATCCGTTGACCATACCATTCTGCCATTTTTCATGGCAACGAATGTCAGTACCGTACGACTTGGTGTATCTACCATATGGGTCGCATAGAACGTTCCGTCTGGAGCAGTAACATCATTGCTAAGGTTGCAGGTAATTCCGCCTGTTTGGGAGTTATACGTCGGCAACGAACTTGAATTTACACCTTCATGAATATATTGAAAGGCAAGTGCCTGCTGAGCATTACTGCAATTCACAAATGACATCGTTTCGTTACTAAAAGCCGTCATTCCATCAGGAGTCATACTAGTAACAAGGTGTTTCGGCCAGCCAGGCGCCTCATTGCTTGCGTCTGCATGAGCCACTACCGGAGCCAAAAGGCTCAACAATAAGCTCAGCACAAACGCAAATACAGCCCCTACCCTTATGCGAGGTTTCACTGGTTCATCCTTTGTTAAGGTATCCAGCGTGCCGCTTTTGCAACCCGCACTCTACTGAAGAGTGAGCTCATTTTAGCACCACACCTTTATGTGGTAAATGGTATTCTGCTATCTGTTAATGAATAGTTAATTTTTGCATAAGCATCTTGAAAACATATCTTATACATAGTAAGCTAACAGTAGCAAAGTAGGGGGCATTAAAGAAACGTGACTCAAAAAAAATATTCTTCTGGTTTTACGATTGTAGAACTTCTTATTGTCATCATTATCATTGGAATTCTGGCTGCAATTATTATCGTTGCCTACCAAGGAGTTACCGCTCGGGCAAAAACCTCGCAGACCCAAGCAACGGCTTCGGCTGCAGTTAAAAAAGTAGAGGCATTCAATGCTGAGAAATCGGGCTACCCGGTTATTTCTACCGATCTAACGGGAGCCTCTGCTAGCGGCACCACTTATTATCTTACGGGCGCGACCTTTGTTGCTGCCATGGGTACTACGCCACCAGCTTCCCCCGCATCACTCACCTTTTATAAATGTGGTACTGGTGCAACAACTGCAATGCCGACAACAGTTGCAGGCATTACCACTGTTACAGGTAGCCGAATTGACTATTTCAACTTCACTACAAACTCGACTAGTAGTATGAGTGCCGGCATCACCTCAGGTGCTGTTGCTACTTACAATGTTGGCTGTGCCGTTAATAATTAACGGTCACTCGGCAGTGGAAACCTTTGCACAAAGTCTTTTACTTCTTTTCGAAGTTTAGCTAGCTCTTCTTCATTATCTCGAGCATCTATAGCTTGCTTCATCCATTCGGCAATTTGTGCCATATGTTCTTCGCGCAACCCTCGCGAAGTAATCGCCGGCGTACCAAGACGAATACCGCTTGGACGGAATGGTGGCAGTGTATCGTCTGGAATAACATTGGCGTTTAGTGTAAGACCAATGTTATCGAGTGCGATCTCGGCTTCTTTGCCGTTAATGCCAAAGCTCTTGTAGATGTCAGCGAGGACAAGGTGGTTACTAGTTCCACCCGTTATTAATTCAAACCCTCGCTTCTGTAATTCCTCCGCTAGGCGAGCTGCATTATTCACTACCTGTAGCGCATACTCTTTAAATTCAGGTTGTAGCGCCTCACGAAATGCAACAGCTTTTGCGGCAATGACATGCATATGTGGACCACCTTGCATACCAGGAAAAACAGCGCGGTCAATGAGCGTTGGAATATTTTCGATAGTCTTTTCCGGCTTCTTCAGCGGATTGCTGACGGTACCTTTTGAAAGTATCAGTCCACCACGTGGACCACGCAGGGTTTTATGTGTAGTAGTAGTGATGACATGAAAACCGTAGTCAAATGGGTTTTTAGCGACTCCACCAGCGATGAGCCCGGCAATATGTGCCATATCAGCGACAAGTAGCGCGCCCACTTCATTGCCAATTTCAGCAAACTTGGCGTAATCGAGCTCACGTGGGTAGGCACTAAAACCAGCTAAGATAATTTTTGGTTTATGCTCCAAGGCTAACTGGCGAAGCTCGTCGTAATCTATCTCACCAGTTGCAATATCTTTCATTTTATATCGTACAAAGTTATAGAGCTTAGCACTACGAGTGACAGGTGCGCCGTGCGTCAGGTGACCGCCGTGTGAAAGATCCATAGCAAGGATAGTATCGCCGGGCTCGCACCACGCCGAGTACACTGCCTCATTTGCAGGCGCACCAGAATGCAACTGTACGTTAGCATGGTCAGCGCCAAAGAGTTGTTTGGCTCTATCGATCGCCAGTTGCTCTATCTGATCTGTAAATTCTTGCCCACCGTAGTAGCGTTTGCCAGGATAGCCTTCGGAATACTTATTAGTAAGAACACTTCCAAGAGCAGCGAGCACATCGCTCGAAACGTAATTCTCGCTTGGAATAAGTTCTAGCCCATCGCGTTGGCGCTGGGTTTCATCTGCTATTAAATCGGCAATTTGTGTATCTTGCATAGTGGTAGCTCCTAAAATTCTTCTTTATTATACCATCTATTGCATTTATATCATTTGTGATATAATGAAAGTCATGAATGATGATTACAAAGTAAAAATCGGTACCCTTATTCAAGAGGCACGCACTCACCGCGGCTTCACGCAAACAGAGCTCGCTAAGGCACTTGGCACAAGCCAAAGCGCTGTTAACCGCATTGAAAAAGGCGGACAAAATATTAGCCTAGAGATGATCGCCCGCATTAGCGAGGTGCTTTCGAGTAATATCGTCACGCTTAATCAAGCTGGTAAAATTAATTTTCTCGTGCATGGTGGCAAAGAGCTTTCAGGTAGTATTGAGGTGAAAACCAGCAAAAATGCTGCCGTAGGCTTACTCTGCGCTTCGCTTTTGAATCGTGGCAAAACAACTTTTCGCCGCGTGGCCCGTATTGAAGAAGTAAACCGCATTATTGAAGTGCTGCAAAGTATTGGCGTCAAAGTGCGCTGGATTGCTGGCACAAACGATCTTGAAATTACCCCACCAAAACGTCTTGAGCTTGAAAAAATCGACGTTGAAGCTGCCAAGCGTACTCGTTCTATTATTATGTTCCTTGGCCCTCTACTTCACCAATATAATGACTTCAAACTTCCATTTGCCGGTGGCTGCAACCTTGGCACGCGTACGGTTGAGCCACACCTTGTTGGCCTTGCCCCATTTGGTATGGACGTTGAAGCAAAACCAAATACCGATTATTACCACGCGACCGTTCGCGAAACCGCTCCCGACCGCGCTATCCTTCTGACCGAGCGCGGCGACACGGTGACCGAAAACGTGGTTATGGCGGCCGCTTTATACAACGGCACAACAACCATCCGCAACGCGAGCCCAAATTATATGGTGCAAGATGTGTGTTTTTTCCTTGAGAAACTAGGCGTCAAAATCAATGGCATCGGTACGACGACGCTTAAAATTACTGGTCTCAAAACGATCAATAAAGATGTTGAATATTCCCCAAGCGAAGACCCAATTGAGGCTATGAGCCTGATTGCTGCTGGTATTGTCACCGATTCTGAAATTACTATTACCCGCGTACCGATTGAGTTTACCGAGATTGAGCTTGCTATCCTTGAGGGTATGGGTCTGCAGTACGGGCGCACAGAAGAGTATAAGGCTCGCAA
>CAZTOK010000033.1:0-13152 GCA_964615445.1 uncultured Candidatus Saccharibacteria bacterium
CCGTCCTGTTTGTAGCTGAGACGAAACTTGTTGAAGCAAGTCTACGGAAGCTTATCACTCGCCAGCAATATCACTCTGATACGGACATCGCCTATTACACGACAACTCAAAAATCTATCCTTGAAATGTCAACGGATAATTCAGCAGTTTGGGCTGATGCAACCGATGCCGATAATCTGTATAGATTAGCTGATATTACCTAAGCCTTCCACTGTCAGCACTGGTATAATAGAAACATGGAACCAAGTCAAATTAACGATGCCATCAACAGTATAGTAGCTGAAATTGCAGAGCAAAATCCTGCAATGATTGACCTTGTCGGTGACCGCTTACGACGCATGCCGGGTGTCAAAGACGATGGTAGCGATCCTGCTGTATACGGTCTGAGGTACATGGAAGTTTCACCGGAACAAGAGGAAAAACGAGAACAATACGGCTTTTTCGCTCCAATGTTTGAATTCCCAGAGGGCGTATATCCTAAGCCAGTTGCAGCGACGACAGAAGAAGAATACGCCGAGTGGAAAGTGTTGGCTGAAATTGTTACCGAGCCGCATTCCAAGGCACGATACGCTGATCTGCTCGTCGAGCGATTGCCAAGTGGTCGCGAGCGATACGACTACGCTAAAATTGCTATCGCCGCTTATCGTGAATTTGCAAACTCTAATTGGCCACACGACCTTGATCGCAAAGATGCACTCGTGCGAGCATACGAGCTTGCAAGAATGTTTAAGGACGCCACCATAGTTGAGGCAATATCGACGGAGATGCTTGCATTGGCCAAGTCCAGCATTGAAGGCAACGAGGCTAAGCCTGGCGTTAGTATGCCATTACTTGAACTACTCGCAGAAGCACAACCGACCGATACCGCAGGAATAGTCCAGTTAAATAACGCCGCAATCAAGAAGTATGCTGACAACGCCTTTGCCATTGACTCAGCCCACCATGTTCAAGAGCTACTCACACCTGCTAGTAAGCGATCTGATTTATATAGAGAACAGGCACAATACTTTTACGATGAGGCTATGGAACTGCCTGATGGATTTCAGAAGCTCTACCAGCTCCACAAGGTTGAAGCGTTCGCTGAAACCCATGGGCTAAAAGATATTGTAGCCGCCGCCATCTCAGCCGCCGAGGCCATACCCTTTGACAGCCTCGGTATGAAGGAGCAGTCATACTCATTCGAAGTGCCGACCGAAGAGTCGGAAGCATTTGCCATTTCCGTTGCCGGTAACGATGACCTGCAGACTGCCCTAATTCGGCTCGGAACTAGAAAGCTGATGGAACCATATGAAGCTAACAAGGAACTGGCCGAAAAGCAGGCTGCCGACCATCCGATGCTTATGCTATTTAACTCGTTCAATATGGGCGAAGCAAACAGCATTATTAACTCACCTGAATCCCAAGAAGAAAAGATCGACAGCAGCATAGTCGATAATGAGCAACTGCAAATCACGTACTCAAGTGTATATGTACTACACGCTATTGATAAGATCATCGAGCAGTACAATCCTGACCATGCAGCGTGGGCAGCAGCCTTTGAAAGTGATTTAATCGACGCGAACGAAGCCAAGGCGATAGCTCGTGGCATCATGCATTACACCAACGGCGATGCCGATTCGGCCGTTAAATGTCTGTCGCCCATTGCCGAACGACTGATTCGTCAAGCGGCACGGTCAGTCGGGATTCCAACAACGAAGCTGCCGAATGCCAAGCGTCACCAGCCCGGCGGCGTTAAAGGGCTAGGCGAAATTCTTGGCACTATGAAAGGATTTGTAACTGATGAAAATCTCCGGCGTTACTGGCGTAACAGTCTTGTTGATGTAGAAGGTCACAACATTCGGAACCGCTCCGGTCATGGTCTGACATTGGACTTTGACAAAACAGACGCAGCTATAGTAATCCATATTCTTTGTACCATCTTAATTCTTACTACGCAGAAGAAAGACAGTAAATAATCATGAAGGATACTGACAAACAGTTACTAGCAAGCTCCGCCGGAGTTCTGGCTGATCAGGCGGTTGCTGTTGCGGGCGGTGTTATTAGCGCTGACAAAATAGCACTTACGGTGGTCGGACTCGGTACGGCTTGGGGCTTTACTAAAGCGCTACTCGGCAACGCGATGCAGTTCCGCCAGAAACGTGCGGTTGAATGGGTGGAGTTTATCCGTGATAATCCTGACTCTTTCACGGAAGAGATATTACAAACCGAAACATTCCAGAATGGCTTTGTTTATTGCTTCGAACAATACCTTGCCGAACGTAACGAAGAGAAGCGCCAGTACATCAAGAGTGTCTTCTTGGGCTATACCGCCGCTGGTAACCATGAGGAATTTCCACTTGAACGATTGCTCATGGCTTCACAACAACTCAGTAACATTGATGTCGCCACACTCAGAGATGTAGATACCGCCAGACAGGATAAGAATTATCAGGTATACGGCAACACCGATAAGAATGAGGATAATATCTACAACCTTGTTCACCTTGGTGTACTTACTCAGTTTACTGACAGCCGTATTACCGAGGGCTATCCTGCTCCATTTGTGAGGATCACTTCATTTGGAAAAGAGTTTATTAGCTACGTTACTTCTTAGGCTGTGTTTCTATCACTTTGATTTTTCGGAACGAAAAGTCGAAGTCCCATTCGAGCTCGCTCGGATGGCTTGTGTTCTAACTCCAGGAAACACTAGGAGGCTTAGACTCTCCCTCGTAATGACGTAAATAAGCTTGCTCTAGTGGGTCGATGTCTAGTTTTGACGTACCATCACCAAGGTCAGTTACTTCTATTTTCGCTTTGGGAAGGATGAGCTGAATAGTCGGAAAATCACTTATACCCAATACCGACACGAGATTCATTTCATGTGACCCACCGATCGCCATTGCCTTTTCACCGGCAATCTCCTCGCGAAGCTTTTCAATATCGCTCCTCAATAATACGAGCGAGAGATTGGATATGTTGATGTTTGCTTTGCCTTTATCGATTATTCCAGTGAGGAGCCGCAGACTATAGCGATCATTCTCCTCCAGTTTCTGGTCGCTGAATAGATTTGGTAGCCGGACTTTGAAAAATTGTTGAATACGCGCCATATCTTGAAGTGCTTTAGTGAACCCTTCGCCGAGTGATTCGCCTCCCCTACAAGGTATCTCGACAATTTTACGCTCGATACCATCATCATCAATGAATAGTTCTACTGTTTCACGCTGGATAGCGTCAAATATCTGGGCGTATTGAAATGCTACTGCCGCATCGCGGCAGCGATCGAGTTGAAAAGTGTAATGCAATTTAAGTTCACCCTTTGGGGTGAAGCGAACTTCCATGTCGAGCGGTTCTTTAGCATCAAAGTTATTAAGCTTAGCCTCTTCTAGTGTACGATCAACTACTTTAAGTATTGAACGTATTGCTACGGTGGAGTCATTGGTTGAACGGAGTACAAACACGCGTGGCTTATCATCGGGTACGGGTCCGATATGTAATGTCGCTTTTCCTTCGGCGCCATCCATGAATGTCTTATCGCCAATTTTGAACTTCAGGTCTTTTACTAGGCTAGAAGGAATTTGCATTCGAACCCCTGAGCGAATTGCGCTCATATACCGCTCGACCTCTTCGCGTTTCCCTGAGAGTTTTAGGCTCACCGTCGGTACAGCCTGAAGATAGTGGTCATAGGATTTAGGCGTGAAGTATTTTACGACTTCGCCGTCTTGCATGCTAAATACGGCACCTGGAATTTGGGGCTGTACTTGTGGTGGTGCAAGTAGAGTATGAATGTTGTAATGGTCATCTTGGCTAATGACCTCTGCAAGCTTGTTGAGTTTTTCGTTTTGATCGTCTGCCCCAAAGACTTCGTGGAGGTCTTTATCAAAGATGGCGTAATTCTTCTTGATTTCTTTGCCAGCGTCGTTGTAGTCGAGGAAATTCACTAGTTCGTCAATACTATACATATCAACAACCGGATCTTTTAGCTTCTCCATAAGTTCGGTTTTCTTGCTGCCAAGGTCTTGATTGCTTAAGAAGACGAATTTTTTAATCTGTTTGTTGCCAGTCCATCTATTATATTCACGCCAGAATTTAGTCTTCTTCTTAGTTGTAGGCCTCACTTCTTTGAGAGGATTTTTTTCCTGTGATATCTGTATGACAATAGTGTCGCCATCACCTGTATAAATCGCGGCGTCTTTACCACCGTCTTTCACACCCCCAGCCGACTTAATGTCTTTGAAACCCATGCCATAAAGAATACTGGTACCGAGTTTTTCAAACTCCTCCCACCCGATCAATTCTTGTAGCGCATATCTCGTTGGATTTCTACTCATAATAGTAATTATAGCGTTTAAGCGATCTTTATTGTGTAATGAAGTATAATAACTATAGTAATTACAAAACCATACGCTACTACGAAAAATATATTCGGTCAAAGAGTAGTAATGTGCTGTATAATCAGGGGTAGATATGAGGCCAAGTTTACTGACTAAACTCTCGAAACTTATTGAGGGGAATCCGACATACGTTATCGAAGGAAAATTGAATAAAAACCTACTTGCAGCAGCTGCCCGTAGGTATGATAAAGATGTTTTAGACACACTTCAAAAAGACCGAGAGATTAAAGCACACTTCTTTACCGAGACGGACGGCGGTCTTATTTTCAAGAAGGACGTATTCCTACAGTTTATTAGCAACAAGGAGTTCCTTCCTGACAGCTTTACTAAGTATAAGATCAAAATTGGACTTGGTGACGATGATGGCTCACTTCTTTCTGAGCGTGGAGACGTAGTTTTAAATTGGCCTTACAAAGATGCCGTTCTAGAGGGTGGTCAAGACAAGGAGGATCAGAAGCGTAGCGAGGTTTTCTTCAACGAAGTACTTGCTCCAGATCAAATCACTCGCATCCTTGACGATAAAGTCTTCACCAATTGGAGACGTTATGATGAAAGTGGCGAGCACCCACTTAATGAGCTGAATGATGACGATAATCTTATTATTAAAGGTAATAACCTTGTTGTCCTATACAGTTTAAAGAAAAAATTTGCCGGTAGAATAAAACTCATTTATATCGATCCTCCATATAACACCGGTAATGACAGTTTCGGATATAATGACAGTTTCAATCATTCCACGTGGCTTACTTTTATGAAGAACCGCCTGGAAGTGGCGAAAAGCCTACTATCCCGGGACGGAGTTGTTATTGTTCAATGTAGTTTTCACCAACAAGCCTACTTAAACGTACTGATGGATGAAATATTTTCAAGAAAAAGCCATAAACTTACCTTCAATGTTTTGGTTCGCCATCCAGAGAGAATTCTTACGGGCGACAAAGAGTTCAATGATGTCATCGAGTATGCACTCGTATATAGCAAGAATCCTGACTATAAAATGCCAAAAATCCTCAAGGAAAAGAGTGACGATGAATACACATACGTCGTAAATGAGTTATCTAGCGGCAAGGAAGTAGACTTCGATGGCAGGAAGGCCGTTATATTCACACCAGACCAGTATGAGATTGTTAAAACGGACAAGGGCACGCTAAAGACACATTCCATTCGAGGTAGTCTTAGAGAGAAAAATAGTAGTGGACGCTTCTATGTGAAATACCTTGAGCCGATATCGAAAGATTTTCCGGCTGAGACAATATTTAGAGTCAACGATATTGGCGATGATGGCATGGGATATAGATATTTCCAGACACCAAGGGGCAACAATAAGAATGGCGTGTACTTTCAAGGCAAGCCTCAGTCATCTAACGTTACAGAGAAGCCATATTCAAATTATTTAGACTTCATGAAGGAATATAATGTCGTGAATAGCGAAGGTGGCACTTCCTTTAGAAACGGTAAAAAGCCTGAAGATTTGATAAAGTTTTTCATTGAAGTCTTCACTAGCAACGAGAGCGACATTGTTCTTGACTACCACCTCGGCTCTGGAACAACCGCAGCCGTTGCTCATAAAATTGGACGCAGATATATAGGCATAGAACAGCTATACTACGGTGATAGTGATCCAACTATACGCCTAAAGAATGTTATTGATGGAGATCAGACCGGCGTTAGTAAGTTAGTCAACTGGCAAGGTGGCGGTAGCTTTGTATATGCGGATATAATGAATAATGCCAATACTTTCCGCGATCGGATTGAGAAGGCTAAAAGCGACACTGACTATCTAAATCTGCTTAATGAGGCAGCATCTTCTTCATTCTTAAGTTACCGCGTAGACCCAAGCAAGCTAAGCGAGATGGAATTCCGCAAGCTGAGTACGGCCGAGAAGCGGCAAGTCCTTCTTGAGCTTATTGACAACAACACACTCTACGTAAACTATGAAGACATCAATGATCCTATATTTAAAGTGACTAATTCGGATAAGAAGTTTAACGAAAAGTTATATAAGAAAACGAACGACTAGGATCTGTGGCTATGAATGGCAAAGACACAATGCTTCTCGACGATAAATATCAGCTGCTCAGTCGTATGTCTGGTGGCTTTGGTGATGTGCCAGAATACGTCTCTCTCAACTTAAAGTACCCACTTCGGCCTTACCAAAATGAGGCTATTGCTCGATATATATACCACTTTGATAATGATAAGACCCGAGACGTCACGCGTGGCCTCCGCTTACTCTTCAACATGGCTACCGGCTCAGGTAAGACCATGATCATGGCGGCTCTCATGCTTGATCTATACAAGCGAGGCCACAGGAAGTTTGTGTTCTTTGTAAATACCACAAACATCATTGAAAAGACTCGAGAAAACTTTCTCGACCAGTCTTCTATCAAGTATCTATTCACTGATAAAATTGTCGTTGATGGTCAAAGGGTAGAATTGCGTGAGGTAAATGATTTTTCTGATGTGCGTGAAGATGCTATCAATATTGTCTTCACGACTATCCAAGGGCTTCACACACAGCTTAAAACACCAAAAGAAAACGGGCTTACCTATGAGGAATTAGAAGCGCACGACATTGTGTTCCTGAGTGATGAAGCGCATCACCTGAACGGCGACACTAAAAAGCTTGCAACAGATGATAAAAAGGATAATATCTCGTGGGAGAATACGATCAATACTATCCTGACGAATAACCCTCGGAACTCACTCCTTGAGTTCACGGCCACTATTGATCTTGATGATAAAGAGATCTTCTACAAATACCAAGACCGTATAATTTATCGCTATGACCTTCGTGCTTTCCGAGAAGACGGATACAGTAAAGATGTTTGGATCTACGACGTTGCAGCCGATGTTATGGATCGCTCCATCCAAGCACTCATCATATCGCAATTCCGCAAGAAGGTTGCACTTAATAACAACATCTTTCTAAAGCCTGTCATTCTCTTTAAATCATTCCGAATTGCAGACTCGAACGAATTCTACGATTTGTTTATTGAGAAAATTAAAGTGATATCTGCTGAGGATATCGATAAGCAGCGTTCCGCTGCTAGCGGTATTTTAAAGCGTGCTTTGGAGTACTTTGCTGCCGAAAATATATCTGCGCAGGATCTTGCTGATGAGCTTCGCCTAGATTTTGCAGAGGAACGACTCATATCTGTTACGAAAAGTGCAATAACCCCCGAAGACCAACAACGCCTCAACTCACTTGAGGACAAAAACAATGAGATTCGCGCCGTCTTTGCCGTTAATGTGCTCGATGAAGGGTGGGATGTCCTAAACCTATTTGATATCGTACGTCTTTACGATAAGCGTGATGATAAGTCGCGCAAGACGACCCTTGCGGAGGCGCAGCTTATTGGTCGTGGCGCTCGATACTATCCATTTGTAACAGACGAAGAGGATAAGAGGTATACTCGTAAATTTGATAGCAATGAACTTGAGCCTCTTCGTGTTATCGAGCAGCTTCATTACCATTCCGCCCATAATCCGAAGTATATTCAGGAAATACGGCAAACCCTCCGCGAAACAGGTATTCTGTCTGGCAACGATCCAGTTACTCGTGAGCTAGCCCTTAAAGATTCATTCAAAGAATCGAGAACCTACACGCATGGTGTCGTTTATAAGAATGAGCAAATTGAACGCCCTGCGGTAGGGCAACAAACAGCCCTCCTTGGTGGCGAAGGCTATAATCTTCCTGACGAGTATCTTATTGACGTGCCTGTCGGCATTTCGCATGACCGTCAAATCTTTGTTGATAACAGCGATATTGAGGCGCAAAGCGCGGCTGAAAAGTAC
Source organism: uncultured Candidatus Saccharibacteria bacterium (assembly GCA_964615445.1). Classification (GTDB taxonomy): domain Bacteria; phylum Patescibacteriota; class Saccharimonadia; order Saccharimonadales; family Saccharimonadaceae; genus JALRBM01. The sequence continues at coordinate 8,166 of CAZTOK010000033.1, forward strand.
ACCTTCACCATTCAGTTCAAGAAGTTTCCAAAGAATCTTATTCGTTATGCCGTAGATCGCAACAAGAAGCTTCGCTACGACATCGTATCTGAAAAAATCCATGGGCTCGCATCACTTGAGGCATTTCTAACGAATGGCGCCCAGCTTGGCGGCAAGAAGGTTGCTATTACTGCGGGCGTTGATAAGTTCGAGAAACTCAATACTGCTGAGAAGCTGTTCATTGTCGAGAATCTTTTAGAACAAGTGGCAAATGATATCAATCTTACGAAAAAGAGCTACGTTGGCACTAAAGAGTTCACCGCTCATCCAGTCAAGGATGTCTTTGAGGATAGTATCCTCCGAAACTACACAATATCTGATAATGACGCAGAGTTTGGTATTTCGCAATCACTTCCTGGGGAATATCATCAACGGGGTAGCCGTTTCTTCCTAGACCTCTCAAAAGAAGATTGGCATGCTTATAGCGACAACTTTGGTACATCAGAGGAAAAGAAATTCGTACTCTTAATAAAGCATCTTATTGAGGATCTTCGTCAAAAATGGTCAGACGTGTACTTGCTCCGTAACGAAGGCGCATTCAAAATTTACGAGTTCTCTACTGGGCAAGCATTTGAGCCTGATTATGTACTGTTGGCAAATGACAAAAGGAATGCGTCTGTAAGTTGGCAGATTTTTATTGAGCCAAAGGGCGCGCATTTACTTGAGCACGACAAGTGGAAAGAGAGCTTTTTGAAGGAAATCACAGCCAAAATCGAGGTCATAGCAGAAGATAGACACACTCGCATCGTAGGCCTTCCTTTCTTCAATGGCGATGTCGAACAGCAAGATCATCGCATTGAGGCTGGACTACGAGAACTTTAGGCAAAGAATGATTCAAAGTATGGCATTATGAAAGATCTTACAGTCGAAATTAAAGACAGCTATGGAATAGAAGAACTCTCGCATAACTTCCCATTTAATAACGATGTCACCCACGCACATACACACATTGTCTATGCGCAGAATGGCACAATGAAGTCTTCAATGGCGAAGACCTTTCTTGATTTCCAAAAAAGTAATCCCATACGTGACCATATATATGATCGCAACGGAAGTTGCGTATTGAAGGATGAGAACGGTACTCTAGTTGTCGAGAGTAATGTCCTGTCTATACCGTCGTTTGACAGCAGTGGCTATGAGTGTGAACAGATCTCCCTGCTCGTGGCAAGCGAAGATTTAAAGAGCCAATACGATACCCTTTTAAAGAAGTACACTGAAGCGCTTGAGGCGTTCCTGGCTAAGTTAAAAGAGACCTCAGGCATAAAACGCAATGTTGATCCTAGTGCAATCATCCCCTTATTCTGTTCACTCTTCGGCAAAGATATACCAGACGAAAACTTTGTCCATATATTAAAAACGAGCCGTACAGAAATAGAGGATGCCCCTGACTTCTTTCAGAATATAAAATTTCCCGACGTGGACAATGGGAACGTCTCTGCATTCATCGATGCAAACAAAGACTTTTTGCAGGATTTTGTTAGTAAGTACGACGAAGTGATGCAGAAGTCGAGCTATCTTCGAGGTGAATTTGGTACGGGGAATGCACAAAAGGTAGCCGACGCATTGGAGGGCGAAAAATTCTTTACAGCAAGCCACAAGGTCGTTCTATTGAGTCATGACGGTAAAGGTGACGAGGAGCGTGTCGTCGACAATCCTGAAGAGCTAAAAGAGCTGTTCCAGTCAGAATTCGACAAGATATTTGCCGATCCAAAGGTTAAAGTTAAATTCCAAAAAACACTAAAGAAGCTTGATCAAGCAAATCACGCTGACTTTAAACGCATCCTTACGAATACCGAAACGCGCCCTATCGTGGGTTATCTAGGCAGCTACACCTTACTGAAGCGCCGCATGTGGTTCAGCTACATCAAGAAGCATCTCGATGAGATGGATGAGCTAGTAAAACTAAAAGACGACATCAAAGATGAAGTAGCAGCTCTGATCACGAAGGCTAAGGAAGAGAATACAGAATGGGATAAGGCCGTCGAGGTCTTTAACCGCAGGTTCGTAAACTTACCGTTCACTATTGAGATTAAAAACAAGGATAGCTTAATACTTGAAGGCGTTAAGACGCCAAGCATTCAGTTTACTTATAATCACCATCGACATGGCAAAAAGGCGGTGGATAAAAAAGATCTCATAGGCTACTTGAGTACCGGCGAGCGTAAGGCTTTATATCTGTTAAATCTTATTTTTGAGCTACAAGTCCGTATGAAGAGCGGCGATCCTCAAATTGTATTACTGGATGATGTCATTGACTCCTTTGACTATAAGAACAAGTACGCATTTCTCGAATATCTCCATGAGCTATCACTGCAAAATAATAACCTCTACCTTATTATTCTGACGCATAATTTTGATTTTTTCCGCTTGATGCAGAGCCGCTTCTTTGGCCAGAAATGGCGAAAGAATTCTTGGGTCGCGCAAAAAGATGGCGGTATACTTGCCCTACTTGCGGCAGGCTGGTTTAATCCCTTTCCGTATATCAAAGATCGAGCACCCACTAATAAACGAGCGTGGCTTTCGTTAATTCCCTTCTCGCGTAACATAGTCGAGTATTGTTCAGGCGATCAAGATAATGATTTTACTGCTCTCACCTCATGCCTACATCTGAATGGAGCCTCTCCTAAGACAAGTGAGGTTGCAGCTATTTTCGGTAATAGGATTGGCGTTGCTACTTCTCCGTATAGTGGCACTGAAGCCGTACATGATTCTTTCACTGCGGAAGCAGATCTGATTGTGAGTGAGCCCATTACGGCACAAATTGATTTACCAAATAAAATCCTGCTTGCAATCGCCATACGGCTTACTGCGGAAAAGTTTATGAAGTCGAAGCTGACCACTACACAGGTGCAGACGGCCATTGCTAAAGAAAATGTGTTTACCCGAGAACTTTATAACGAGTTTGTTGCAGCTCATCCAAATGACGACGCAAACACGTCTGTTTTAGATAGCGTTAACCTAGTGACGCCTGAAAATATCCACATCAATGCTTTTATGTACGAGCCCCTGATTGATATGGGAGAAGATGAGCTTCGAGGGCTATATCGAGATGTTAGAGCCCTCTAACTCTTCGGGTCTGCTGCTAGAGTCCCTTGAATAATTCGCCGATAGGAACTTTTAAACACTCCGCTATCTTAAATACTGTTGCGATGCGCGGTGAACGCCGGCCTTGTTCAATATAGCCGATCGTAATGACAGTAAAGCCAGTTCGTTCGGCTAATTGCTCCTGTGTGACACCGCGTTCACGGCGAACCGTGGCGATACGATTGCCGAGTCCTTTAAGTTGTTTTGCTTCAGATTGCTTGCTCATACTTCTACGGTAATAAATCCTAACCATTAGTAACACTAACCACTTGTTTGTGTCTGCGTTGCATGATAATGTATTTAACAGAGATAACACTAACTAATGGTTAGGGTACATATTGTTACCTTGGGATATGCCTATAATGTACGGATTGCTAACTGAACGATATTCGCTAGAGGGTAAGATTTTATCTCGACAACTAGCCTTACATATTGCCGCACACGGACGCCAAGGGAAAGTGGCTATTGTTACGAGTATGCCAGTTGTGCTTTTGTCGTCTACGCGCAAGCAGTGGTTTAGACTTATTCGCTTAATAGAGCGAGAACGAGCAAGTACGCTTAGTCATATGCGAAAAGAACAAATAGAAACGAATCTTGCATGGATGCGCCAGTTGAAATTCTCCGCTAAACCTCCTCAGGACTTGCTTGTGGCAGATATAACTTTTGCGACAGCTGATGACTTCGCTCTTACGCCACCCGACTGTCGGACGGTGTATGTAACTTATAATTTTGAACGCGAGAAGCTTTACATGTTAACAAGTTGGATGCCGAAAAATGGTCAGGTGGTTATTTATGAGTGAAAAGCCACCTGCTTACAGCGAAATCCTCGCACGATTCAATTTTATCCGTAAGAAAAAACAAGAATACTTTATATGCTTATCGCTAGATAGTGGACAAAGACCAATTGTACGGCGCACGGTAACAATTGGGTTGCTAGATACCGGTTTAGTACATCCACGCGAAGTATTTGCGGGGCCGATCAAGGATCGTGCAGCGTCAGTAATCGTGTGTCACAATCATCCTTCGGGAGATCCCACTCCAAGTAGGCACGATATCGAAGCGACGCAACAGTTAATAGCCGCTGCACAGCTTTTAGGCCTCCACCTAAGGGATCATATTATCGTCTCCAAGACCGGAGATTATAGCTTTGCAGCACACGGGCTAATTGAGGACTTTTTCATAGCTCAAAATCAGCCTCAACGTATTAAAGATGGCAGTTCTGACTAGTCCAATCTTTTACGCTAGATTCAGCACCTAGTCCGCTTAAGCTAGCGCTCATATTTTGCGAAGGGTCGCCATCTATTTTTTGGAATAATTGCTTTAATGTTTTGACGTCGGACTGAATATCGTTTGGCGCTACTTGCTCCAGCTTGCTAAACGCATTCGCAAAATCAGCTGGGTTGTTTGAAGAGTGAGAAAACACAGCGACTGAGTATGTATCACCTTGGGCTTTAGCGAGCTTCGCGTCTTCTTCTTTGTAAACTTTACAATATGAAGCGACCGATCGTTCAGGCTTCATAAATTGAAAGAGCAAAATGACTACGATAATTACTCCTAACAGAGTAGCTATGATGACAAAATTGCGCTTTTTATGGTCAAATCTTTTGAGTCTAGTCGTTTTTTTCTCGTCCATATATTCCTGATTATAGCATCCTTAAAGTGCTTATGTTTCGACACATTATTTACGTATGTCAAATTATATGCTATATCTTTAGGAGATTTACGGCACTTATAAAAAGTTGGGAAAACGGAGGGATCTAAAGATGGGAAAATACAAAAATTTGGCATTTGTGGCACTATTTGTTGCCATTGGAGCGCCACTTATTATTGCACATCCTGCATTTGCTGCAAGCGGTGATGTTTC
>CAZTOK010000034.1:0-12292 GCA_964615445.1 uncultured Candidatus Saccharibacteria bacterium
CGGCTGTTTTGTAAACAGCGGGTCGTGGGTTCGACTCCCTCCGTCGGCTCCAAAAACGTGCAGGGTTAGTGAAGCGGTCAAACACAACAGACTGTAAATCTGTCGGCTTATGCCTTCGTAGGTTCGAATCCTACACCCTGCACCATTGAGTACGCAAAGCCTCTTCGGAGGCTTTTTGTATCTGTTGAGGCATCGTTCTAACCTTTTCTAATTCACCTCGCAAGCGTTTAACGCTTTGTCCGACCGGAATAAGCCACTCATGATGCTTAATTTCCAGTTGGCCATTCAGTAATACAGGTGCTTCGCCTATAGCCAGCAGTATGTCTTTCTTGTTGGCAATATCACCGGCTTTAAACTTCTCACCGGCATAGAGCAACTTCTCAAAGGTGCTAGTAGCAATCTCATACCAGTTCTTAACACGGTGTGAGGTGTCAGCCTGCTCCTCTTGCAATCGCTTCAGATCGGCTTTAAGGGCACTATTCTTAGCCTTATACTCAATATCGCTAATAAGTCCACGTGTAGCCATGTCTAGCAGCTTATCTAGTTGGGTTTGCGTATCTGTAATAGCCTTGTGTTGCATGGCTTGGACATTGTTTCTCTCTTCGACTTCTCCCTCAGCAAAGTCGCGGAAAGCATCCATAGCCCAGTCATATAGCTGCGGTGCCAGCTCGTAACTGTCGAGTAGTTCAAGCACCTGCTCCCATAGGTCATCTTCTTTTATATAGCTTTTCTGCGTGCAACCCGCTCGTTTGCCAGTGCAGTGGTAATAGGTGTGTACGTTAACCTGGCCATTGGTGAGTTGTCTGCGCTTTTCTTGAGCAGTGACGGTGCAATCACAGTCTCCACACCGTATAAAGCCTCTCAGCGCAAACTGTTTATGCGTTGCTAATCTTGGCAAACCTTTTCTGCCCAACAGTGTCTGCACCTTGTCATACTCTTCCGTTGTTATCATGGCGGGGTATTGAGCTTTGAATAGGTGTTCAGGGTCATACGGGTCGGGTATTAAGCCAGCGTATCTGACGTTTCGAAATACATTATATAAGCCAGTTCGTGAAAGCCCACCGCCACCAGTCTTACGGCGTTTTACTGTTTGGTAACCCCATTCATCATTCAATATAGTAAGAATGGCGGGGACGCTATATTCGCCGGTCAAAAATAGGTCGAAAGCCTTACGTAGTAACGGAAATCGCTCCTCGTCTTTTATAATTGAAGCTTCGCCTCTACCCGACAAAGCAGTGCGGTAGTTAAGGTAACCTTCTGGTGCCTTGCCGGTGAGCTGACCCTCTTCACGCTTGCGTTCGTTGCCACGTCTTATATCTTTACTTAGTTTTGCAGAAAAGTATTGCGACTGGCTCATTGTCATCTGCAGCATCATCATACTCTCTGGTGAGCTATCAAAGTTGTATCCAGAAGCAAACCGTAAGTCTTTAATCTTACCTTGTCGTATTCGCCACGTAATAGCAGAGGCGTCCACCTCATTACGGCTTAAGCGGTCGGGGTGCCATGCTATTAGGCCGTCAACTTTACCGGCATCAATCAGTTCAAGCAATTCCTTGAACTTAGGACGCTTATCCGGCTCAAAAGCACTTTTGCTCTCAGTGAACTCGGCAATTATCTTAAGATCGCTGTACCGCTCCTTGATTTTGTCACGCTGAGAAGCAAGAGATAGCACCTGGCGCTCCTCCTCTTCGGTGGACTTTCGTATATAGATTGCATACTTTAAGTTTTCCATTTTATCTCCTAACTAAATGGACAGCCCCGTTGACCCATCCACTCGGCAAGAGTTTCAGGAGGGCTGCCCAAAAAAGCCTGAAAATAAAAACTCGCCGAATATTCGAATGGGTCAACACTGCTATTATATCACTCTTGTGGTTTTTCGCTATCTTTGTGGGAACCACCGAAGAACATGTTTAACGCTTCCTGGTCAAGGTAACCAAACACATCCCCACCATCCTCTCCTATATTGTTTTCTTCTGAGAGGTGTTGTAAGTCGGGTGGGAACCATTGTGGGAATATATGCTTGCTACGCTTATCGCCGTTAACAGGTTGCTCCAGTTTTATAACTCCGCTGTTCACCAATTGAGGCAAGATCTGTTTCCTTAGATGCTCATCATTCAAGGTAGTTTGTTCTACCTTTAGATGATATGCGGCCAGTTCATAACTACTCAAGCCCACCAATTGATACTCCATATCGCTTCTATAGTTAGTGTTATTTTTCTTATCGAAATAGGCGGGCAGAATAATTTTCTTGTAGAAGTTCAGTACGGCTGGCGGCACATTTAAGTCCTGGCTTTCAACAACTGTGCTCCACAGCTCAAATCCTTGATCTACATCATACTGACTAGCAACAATGGTGTCATCAATTTGTTTTCTGTGCCATACATTGAACAGTGCAATTGCTTTGATAAGCTTCATTAAATGTCCCATGTCTCGCATATGCCGAGCCTTCGGCTTGCCAAACATTTTATTAAAGCGCTCCTCTATAACGTCGGGATTATCTATAATGATGTCTCCGACGTTTTCATCCTTAATAGCTTGTATGCGCTGCTTAAGTGCAATTCGCTCCGGTTGCGATTCTAACCAGTCTTCAAAGGCTACTTCGTTTGACCCACGCTTTGCTTGTAGGTGAATTCCTTCTTTTAGTTTCTCCTCGGTGACTTCTGGGCTAAGTAGTATGGCTCGTGTAGCCTCTTGCTCATCAAGCTGCATGCCCGCAGAACAGAACACAGTGGCAGGGTAGCCACGAATAATGATGTGTTCGGCTCGGTGCGCTCCTTTTTTATCTTTATTAGTAATTCTAAAGTGTAACTCTCTTTCGTCGTGTGAGAGAACTGCACGCAATTTTTGTTGTAGCAGAGGGTTGGGCTGTTCATACATCAATAGAATTTTTCGTTCTAGAGATACAATTTTTGCTTTTCGCTCTTTGTCGTATTTACCTTCACCATGAAAGAATGATGTTGGGCTTGCACCGCTTAATGCTATCTTATCTTCATCAGGGAATAACTTTGCTAATTCTGTGGTCATATACGTCTTGCCTGACGAGCTTGGTGCATTAAAGCTGACATTTAACTGACTGCTATTTGTGTATGCCGACAGCATGCATAGGAAAGTAATCAACTTATTGTCCCGATCATGCCTGATTGTTAGCGACAAAATGTCATGCAGTTCATCTAGCCGCATTTCATTTAGAGACGATTCATCGAAATTAGCTAAATTAACTTTGGTTTGCTGGTTTTTACTCATCTTTTTTCTCCTTCTTAATGTTTAGGTAAGTTTCGCGCTGAGCTTTTGCTATCACGAATCGCATTATTGCCATACCAGCCTCTTGAGCTTGCTCTTCTGTACAATCAAGAGCGTATAACTCTTTAAGTAGGGCTTGCAGGACTTTGATGCGTTCGTAGCTAAGTCTCATGAACTTAAGACTACAAAAACTATGGGTGTCTTCGTGATTTACAAAGTTGAGTCACACGAAGTCACATGAATATCAGAGGTAAAAGTAAAGTTTATTTTAGTTTATCGGCATTAAAGACAACATATCCGTTGCTATAAGTAAAGAGTTCGTCAATGCCTGTCACTTTTTTTACTTTTGGATTGATCTTATAAACAGCATCTCTAATCGCTCGGCTACGGGCAGTTATATCGTAGTCAGTAGCGTACTTGGCCATGATATTCGTTTCCTGAACTGGGATATTGGGCTTCTTCAGGCATAAATAACATACCCAGTACTGCAAAGATTTATGGAGTTTTCCTTTCGCGAGAGGAATCTCTGTGCCATTTATTATCAAGAAAGAGAACTCCGGATGTAGCTTTATACCTCCTTCGGCCGGTTTGCTTGCAACGTCCTTAAGACCCAATAAGCGTCTTATACTAGGTTGACTGATTCTTATTCTGTATGGCTGGTAACCTATCTTTGGTCCAAAACCAACCGAAGGTTTACGAAATACTGAAGTTAATATGCGATGCTTTCTTAAGTAGTTGATTATTGTATTTAGCTCTTCTTCATCTAATAAGTTTTGAATCTGTTTTGAGGGCACATAGTGTTCCAACTCCAATGAATTTATAAGAACTGCTGCATCATAAATATCTTGTGCAAGCAGTCGGATCTTATCTCCAAGATCAACTATTTTACTATCTTGTGTCATAAGCCTCTCATATTTTTTCCTTGTGCTTTGTCCAATATAGTTTCACAGACATTATTCTCTGCCATAACAGATATAACAGCAAGCATAAGTGCTTAAGACTTTAATTTAAGCACTATTTAATGGACATTTTTGCCTTGGAAAATGATCAATCGTGCCCTAGCGCGAGTAATACCTACAAATAATGCCTTTTCACGGTCAACTTTGGTAAACACATCAGTCAAAATGACTACTCTACTATCTAGACCTTTTAAATCATACACATTACCAAGTACGATTTTGTTGCCGTGCATTACTGACCAATCGTGGTCCCTACCGAGAACAAATTTAAGTGATCCTGTCTTGATGTTTGCGAGATTACGCTCGGACATCACGCTTCTATCATTACCGGAGAGACTAACAATCATCATTTCGCTAGGACGAGTACCTGTTTCAATTAACTCATTAATTTTTGCTAAGACATCTTTTGTGTAGTTCTTATAGTCAACTTGTCCATCCTTGTATGGGATCTTACAGATCTCTGGATCAACCCCCTCGGGATTATTCCTAATTTCTCCGGCGTCAAGAGACGATAGTTTGTTAGCAAATTTGTTTATTTTCGTAGTGTTGCGGTAGTTGTACCTCAGCTGATAGTTGAGTACATCGTCTCTGTCTTTAAGCTCGTTTAAGAAACTTAATTCACTCTTGCTAAATAAATCCTGCTGCAGGTCTAGGTATATCCGATAGCGTCCACCAAGGAGCCCACCTTCAAGTCTTTCATCAAGTTCTATAAAGGTCTCATCGTTCATATAGTCTTGAGCCTCGTCAAGAACCATGTATTCGTAAAGTGCTCTGGATGATTTTGCTTCAAAATCCATACTTGAATCAATGTACTTCGGCACTTTACCCAATCTTCTAAAGAGTTCAGCGTTTATTTTATTCTTAATAGCTCTGTTATGACAAACATACAGTGTGCGGATTTCATCTTGTTCATTCTGTATCAATTGTTCTAGTGCTAGTATCGTTTTACCTGAGCCTGGCGGCCCCTCAATGACCATGCGTTTATTCGATTTTAGAGGCCTTAAAACATCCACCTGTTCTTCACTTAAGCGGAAAATAGCATCATCGGCAGCTGAAGTAATGTCAGTCACATAGGATTTATAATCAGGTACTAGTAAATGCAGTATTGTGGTTACGGAATCAGCAGTAATCTCAGATCTAGAGAAGCGCGCATCCTTATAGTCAACTAGTTTCTTGAGATATTCCGTCGGTTGTACTATAAAGGTGCGGTCTAAGAATTGCTCTTGTACCCATCCTGAGTCAGGAGATTTACTGAACTGAGGTTCTGGGAATACGCATGCATACAGACCTATTTGAGCATTAAGCCTAGTCCTAATGCCTTTGGAGTGCAGAAATTCCCAAAGAACGTAGTAATTATCCTGGGTCTGGCGGAGTGGATTAATTTTTTCTGTGTTGCCTTTATGATTTGTTGTATACCAAACTCCGCCATCGATTGTTATCTTACCGCCTTTAACTTCGAGAGCAAACACACCAGCTTTACCTACCAAAACAAAATCAACCTCAACTTCTTTACCGCGTTGGGAGGGAACGATAACACTAGCGATAGCATAACTAATTCTGTCATCTAGGTACTTCGTATCTACCTTCTGTAGTGCATCAGCTACAATCTGTTCGCTCTGATGCTTAATCCTGTCGCGTCCGTAAATTCTCATATATTACGTCTGCTTTATTTCGTATCTAATCTGCTCAAGCTCATCGTCAATCTTTCCTAGGAAATACTTCTCAATAAAACTCCATCTTTTCTCGTCACTGTCGAGCATGGTAAAGAAGTATGTCATTAGATCGCAGGACTCCTCGTGCTTTTCATTCACCAGTCGGAGTGTTTGACTGCGATAATAATCATCATTGAGAATTCTTTCGATAGCATAAGGGCTGTTCACACGCACAAAGAACTCAGGGTTTGATCCTTCAGAAATCTTTGTATCTAATAGTTCTAACGATTCAAGGAATTGCGCCGCAATAACTTCAGGGCTTGCTAGTCCACTACGGGTATATCTGACCTCATTTCTTGCCGAATCGTTATTTAGCATATTCCTTACAGCTTTTTTGAGTATATAAATACGTTGCGCGAACGAATTGTTCTTAATGAAGAACATATCCTTTTGTGAATCATAATTTGTAAAACTATGATTATTAAATCCACTTAGTTCTATCTTGTGCAGTAAATACATTATCTGTGGGGCAACCATTTCCGCTATGTATTTCTTCTCTATATTGGTTTTCTCAAGCAACATCTCAACAAGAGTTTCTATTCTAAAGTATTTGTTACTTTGCTGCAGATCGCCCAGTATGCCCTCAAGCACACTGCAAAATTCGAAGAAGCTAGCTTTAACTGAACCAAAGTTATTAGTGCTTTCAATCTCAATGACAGTTTCCTTAAACATCATCTCACCGACCTTGAATTTAAAATCTAGCTCATTAGTATAGAAGCGTCGCTTAAAGTCGCCGAAAGAGAAGTCCTTGTACTCTGATTCCCATAAAGACTTGAAGTCTAGTTCGTAAAGATCTCCTGGCATGTGGGTCGTGACGGGACCGTTTCGAACGCTAGAACCTACTATTTCTTCCAATTTTCTTGGTAGATTTCGTTTCTTAAAGAATTTTAATAGGTTAGCTTGTTCAAGCAGCGGTAGGAATTCGTCCTTGATCATAAAATTTGAACGCGTAAACATGCTTCTAGGCTTGAAGACAAGTGGTGTATAGTTTGAGCCACTACTAATATCAAAATCTTTTTTTATGATTAGCAGAGCGGTTTTAAGGTTAGAATCTATTTTGTCGGCATCAGACTCTTTTGAAGCAAATACATATGCGAATTCCTCCGGTGCTACTAAAAAGTTACGACGATCATATTTTCTGTACAGCTCGAGGATTTTTTGTAGAACACCCTTTATTTGATAATTCTTAATTATGGACATACCATGTAATGCTTTTACATAGCGAAGATCTTCGTTGTAATAGTCAGTCGATGCAATTCCCGTCATGTCTGGCTTACGGGCTGCTCTACCTATCTCCTGTACATAGTCGGTAACATTACCAGTTGGGGCAAAGTGGTACACATTCTTTATATCATTGATATCGATGCCCATCCCAAATGCTTTTGTGGCTAGTACAATATTTTTAGCTCCACTCTTTATGTCTCGCAATGTTTCATTTTTCTCTCCGGATCCCAAGCGTCCTGTGTAAAGTCCTACTTTGCTCTGGTCGGGCATTTTATGGAACAAATCTGAAACCTGACTCGTGTACGGCGTATAGACCAATGTTTTGTCACCATTCTTTGAAAGTTCGACTATAGATTCCACGGCAGTGTTTAGTTTTTCTTCCTGGTAGGCATGGTCTTTCTCGCGGTGGCGAATTTGAAAGCTGATATCATCACGCTTTACATCACCGATAAATTTTTCAGGAGTCATTTTCAGCGAGTCTAGAATGTCCTGGTACATGTTATCCTTACCGCTAAATGTTGCAGTTGCCGTAAATGTTGCAATCGGAAAACGGTGAGAATTCTTTTTGTTGCTTCTAAGCTTGTAAATAAAATCTCCGAGGTACCAATAATCTGGCCTGAAGCTTTTGCCCCATGTTGCTACAGTATGCGCTTCGTCAATTACCATGAGTCCTATCTCACGATCTCCGATCAGATTCGTAATGTCGGTATTAGACAAAAGTGACTCTGGGGAAAGATATAGTATGGACACCGAGCCATCTTTTACGCGCGCTAGCGTCTCTTCTTTTTCAGCAGGCGTATAACCTGAGTTAATCGTAGCCGCCTTATCCGTCATAGTTCTTATGTTAGCTACTTGGTCATCCATTAGGCCAATTAAGGGGGTAACTACTATCGTAAGTAAGTTATGTTTCTCTGCGAGATAAATTGCAGGGATCTGAAACATTACCGACTTACCAGAACCGGTCGGTGAAGTTACAAAAACATCTCTAAAAGATTCGTAGTTTCTGGCGAACTCGACATTCTTAACGATAGTATCAATAATTACCGATTGATTTAGGTTAATAAGAGTGGTGCCTTCGTAGGGGTCTTCGTAGAGTTTGATGTCGTAAAAGTCATAACTAGAATCTTTTCTTTGCAGTATCTTACGATATGCATCAATCTTATCTACGGTCTCGCTTCCCGCACGTGGATCAAAACCACGGTACTTAATTTCGATGCCAAAGCCATCAAGCAGACTCAGCAAATGACTTACGTTCTGATTTCTATTCAAATTTTCTCTTAGTACACTTATGCCAGAACTATGGCTCTCAAGAATATCCAAGACAATGCCAGATAATGACATAGGGTTAATCTCGTCTGGCAAATCAGTAATTTGATCAGGTTCTGTATCTAGCTTCTGGTTGCTTTCAAAGAAATCAGAGATATTTAACTGTTCTGCTGGAATTGCATCTACATCGTTGTATGCAATGAACAACTGATCGTTTATTCGACCCATATCGCTATAAAAAGTTTGAATTAGATTGTCACTGTCATCATCAAACATCTGAGATTTATTAGCCAAATCGTCAGGACTCATTTCTACATCTGGATAATAAGCATTAAATAAATCATTGTTGATTATTACAATGCTGTAGCCGTTGATGCCTATGAGGCCGCTAAGTGCGCTGTCATGGAGCCACAACAGATCCTCTACGAAGCAGTAAATCGGTTGATTACCCGTAAGCTTAGATGTTATTTGTGCAATTTTTTCCGGTTCAGCCTTGGTGAGTGGCTTGGAATCGATAAGGTAACTACCGGACGGTATATCAAAGCTTTCAGAGAAAAAATTGAATCCTCGTAAAACATACAGCTTTTTCGATGAGACGAACTGCTTGGAGATAACGGAAGAATATATTTCTTTTATAGTCATCTCAGCCATTATAACCCTGTTCGTAGGTGTTTTAATACTAAAATGAGAAGTAGTGCTACAATCAAGAGAGTCGTGCAGTCATGAGTTCAGAAATGTTCCATCGTCTGCAGACTTTAATTCACAATTGAGCAGCACACTCACCGAGAGTGTATGGGAGCAATGCGACCAGCATCGTTCCATTCGTACGCCTTCGCGTCACTGCTGACCTCATATATTACAAGTCCTTTGTCTTCGAGGGGATGTATGAAAGGCTCAATGTCTTCACGCTTAACCCTTGATGGCTCTAGCCACTTTGGCTCATCCTCTGGATGTAAAATTACAGGCATCCTATCGTGAATAGCACTGGCTTCTTTATTGGGATCAGTTGTTATCAGGGTATATGTCTTCCATTCTTTGTCTTCAACATCTTTCCAAACATCGTAAAACCCTGCGAACGAAAAGATATCAAGTTGCTTAGGGTGAAAATAAAACTTTTGTTTAGGTAGCTTGGACTCTTTAGACGGCTTAGTCCACTCAAAGTATCCGGTTGCTGGCACTAGGGCTCTGCGTCTGTAAATGCTACGCCACATGCCGCTTTCAAACACCTTGTCATCACGCGCGTTAAAGGTTGTGAACCCAATCTTTTCGTCTTTCTTCCACCAAGAGGGTATCAACCCCCACTTCATCATCTCTATTTGAGGTTTGCCGTCTTCAGACGAAGTGATAACAGGCATAGTGTGGCTTGGCTTAATGTCAAAGCTGTTAGGGATTCCCTTAGGCTCTTTGGCCAGATTGTAGCGTTTCTTTAACTCTCCAGATTTTACTTGGAGTGTGTACCTGCCGCAACCATCGTCATATTTCATATAAAACATATCTCTATTGTAAAGGAGGGCCTTGAAATGAAACAGACAGTTGATGAAGAAGTTACTGTAGTGATGTACTACAGTTCGAAGAAACGAAAACTGATACCACATACTTTGGATTGGAAAAACCAGGTATATGCGCTCGGACCAGTTGATAACTACCACAGCTTTATGGAGGGCCAAGAACGGCAGCACATTTTCGAACTCTGTAATAAGGAGTGTACTCTATGGTTTAGGCTTCGGTTAGACAGCTTAAATCTGCACTGGATACTGGAGGCCATACATGATGGAAATGCAGATTAACGACATTGACCCTTTGATAATGCACATTGACTTGAACTCTTGTTACGCAATCATTGAGCAGCAAGCTAATCGGTTGATTAGGAATAAGCCAGTCGGAGTGGCAGCATACACCACATCTAGAGGTTTTATAATCGCTTCTTCGTATGAGGCTAAACGGCAAGGCATAAAGCTGATGAGAATTCAGGATGCCAAAGCAATAGACCCTAACATCATTATCCTTGCACCTGACCCAGAGAAATACTTTGATGCGCACCGCCGTTTCAAAGCAGTACTAGAACGATACACAGACTTGGTTACGCCTAAGTCGATTGATGAGTTTGTTGTGGACTTTCAAGGTTCTCAAGCAGTCAACAAAGGCCAAAGTCTTGTAGATGTTGGTTATCAAATCAAAGAGGATATAAAAAAATCATTGGGCGAATACGTAACTGTGAACATCGGTATTGCTCCTAACCGGTTCTTGGCTAAAGTAGCAGCCGGAATGGACAAGCCTGATGGATTAACAGTGATTAATGGTGAGGATATTCGGAATGTTTATGGACAACTCGACCTCGTTGATTTGCCAGGCATCAACTACCGTTACGAAAGACGTCTGAATCAAGGCGGTATCTTTACACCTTTAGAATTTATGGATGCTTCGGTCTTTAAGCTCAAGGGGGAGGTGTTTCAGAGCATTGTCGGATATTACTGGTATCTAAGGCTGAAAGGTCATGAAATAGATGCTCAGCGATTCCCAATTAGGAGCTTTGGCAACGACTTTGCAATTCGAGAATGGACTTACGACAGAGAGCAAATATCTCGCTATATCATGAAGCTAGCAGAGAAAACTGGTCGCAGGCTCCGCAAGCATGACTATCAGGCACATGGAGTTTACCTGGGCCTGGCTTTTGACAATGGCGCATGGTGGGGCAAGAGTAAGAAGTCGAGCGCACCGATTTATTCAACACAAGAGATATACCTGCACATAATGCATTTGTTCAAGATGGTGTCGTTTCCCGCCAAGTGTTCACACGTTAATATTGCCGTCTTTAATGTTGCTCCAGCATCCCCGATTCAACTCGGATTATTTGACGGCACACGGCTAGACACTAAGTCTTTGGCGCGTGCTTCAGACAAAATTAATGACAGATATGGTGAGTTTACAGTTGTGCCTGCCCAAATGGCCAATATGAAGCACATAATCATTAAGCGAGTGCCGTTCGGCAGTGTTAGAGACATCTAACCCTTGCTACCTAAAGTTTCCCAAAATTAGAAAAAATTCTTGGTTCTAACCTATCATTACAGTCGAGACCAAAGCAGTACACCACCCCCCCACCTATGTCCAAAACAAACTAGGGAGTACCATTAGGCTACGTGATCATGGTCGCTACCTCATCTGTTTACCGTGTTGCTTCAAGCTTTCCTAAACTGTAGAATAACTTCTGAGCAGCGTTCCAACTTCGTACAGTACGCTGCACCAGGCCGTCTTAGCTCAGTGGTAGAGCACTTCCATGGTAAGGAAGGGGTCTCGGGTTCAAATCCCGAAGACGGCTCCATCATTGATTAAATAACCTATATCTGTTAGAATCGAGCGATTATGGCGAAAAAAGGTGATAAGCGTAAGATAGTCGGCCTGGTTAGCGAAGATGGCGGCCACCGGCATTATTACACGATGAAAAACAGCGTAAATACCCCGGACAAGCTGCGCTTGCGTAAGTACGATCCAGTCACGCGCAAACATATTTGGTACGTCGAGACCAAAAAGAATCTCGGCCGCAACGAGGTTAAGGCCAAGAAGTAGACTACTTCGGCCACAAAAAGGTACAATTAACTCCGTCCCTACAATAGGGGTGTAGCTCAACTGGCTAGAGCGTCGGTCTCCAAAACCGAAGGTTGGGGGTTCAAGTCCCTCCACCCCTGCCATGATACGTGGTTCGATATTCGAGCGGTGCAGCAAGAATATATGCCGCGCCCAAGAGACATTCCGAAATCATAGCCTCCTGGCACGAAGCTATGTTCCGCGTGCCCCTGCCAGAATTGCGCATAAACGGTAAGATTGTTATAGAATATATAAACATGCCCAAGATTGCTCTGACTAAACCAACCCTAATTATGCTCTATGGTTTCC
>CAZTOK010000035.1:0-11314 GCA_964615445.1 uncultured Candidatus Saccharibacteria bacterium
ACGCTAATCATGGAGCGTCCTCGTATCTGTAAGATTCGATTTGGAGGGCCATCGTCTACTTAATAGCAACCAGCATGGCCAGCTCCGGGCAGCCGCAGATTGTTCATTGGTCAATGACAAATCCAGCTGATTCTAAAACGCCTATGCTTGCTTCATCTTAAAAAAGGAGTAAAATAATTTACCACTGGGGTAAATGAAAATATGTTAATATTTATGTAGGTCAGGTGTAATGACGGTATCTTTTGACAATCCGAAGCATGAGGAGCTGGCCAACGACTACGAGAAGTTGACGAAGTGGTGCGCCAAGAAGACAACGGCCTCTGCCGACGAAGTTCTGGCCACGCTTGACTACCTTCTCGCTGCTCCGAGCCTTCAAGATCTGCCGCACGTGCTACATCCGCACCCCCTGGCCGCAGAGTACAAAGGCTGCTTCGGGGCCTGGGTTAACAAAAAGGAGCGGATAATTTTTCGGCCGGATCCTGACCAGGATCCCCCGGCGATTATTTATAACTACAAAACAGTCAAATCGATACAAATTGTTGAGATTTGTAAGGACTATCATAAAGGCTAGGAGGCAAATATGGTGTATCAACCAAGCAAAGCACTTCACCCAGGACTGACACTTCAGCG
Source organism: uncultured Candidatus Saccharibacteria bacterium (assembly GCA_964615445.1). Classification (GTDB taxonomy): domain Bacteria; phylum Patescibacteriota; class Saccharimonadia; order Saccharimonadales; family Saccharimonadaceae; genus JALRBM01. The sequence goes on from CAZTOK010000035.1 coordinate 631, forward strand.
TGTACTGGACAGTTCGAGCATGTCTCAAAAAAACCTAGCCGAAAGAACGGGACTCTCGGAAAAACATATTAGCCAGATAATTAATGGTGAATCATCAGTAACGGTCGAAACGGCTCTGCTTTTGGAGAATGCTCTCGGTGGTAGCGCAGCATTTTGGTCTAACCTGGAAAAGAACTATCAAGAAACCCTATCTAGAATTAGTAGAAAATCTCAAATGGAGAAAGAAATACCACTGCTCCAGAATTTTCCTTACAGAGATTTGGCAGCATACGGGTATGTTTCTAAGACACGTAATCAATTAGAAAAAGTTGAAAACCTCTGGAAGTTTTTTGGAGTTAATTCGCTACTATTTGTTAGCAACACTGAAGCCGTTGCGTACCGACGACAGGACGGATCAGGGGTAAAAAGCGAAGCCTTAGCCACTTGGTTAAGATGCGGTGAACTTGATTCAAAGAAACTTTCATTAAATGAATTTGATGGACAGAAACTCAGACAAAGGCTTATTGAGCTTCGTAAAATGACGAAGGGCTACAACAATTTCTTTCAAGATCTACAGAACACTCTATCTGAAGTTGGTGTTGGGTTAGTGTGTGTGCCGCACTTTGCAAATACACAAGTTCATGGAGCTACAAGATGGATCGGTGATAATCCTCTACTCCAGTTGAGTATTAGGGGAAGAGATAGTGACAAGTTCTGGTTTACTCTATTTCATGAGATAGGACACGTGTTATACCACGGCAAGAAGGAAGAATTCTTGGAGTATGACAAAAGCGTTGAAGATGAAAAGGAAACAGAAGCTGACAGTTTTGCTCAGCGAACACTAATTCCAAACGCTATATATAAAGAGTTTGTTAGGAGAAATGATTTCTCCATCACTGCCATTAAAGGCTTTGCGAAATATATTGAAACCGACCCAGGAATTGTTCTTGGAAGACTAAAACATGATGGCCTGGTTCCATACTCACATTTGAGTCAACTCCACTCTAAGCTAGTGTTAAAAATGAGCAACGAGTAGCAGATGCTCAATGAAGAAGAACTCGCTGCTTTGGTTGAATACTTTAAGCTACTAAACGAAATTGCAGAAAATGAATTAACTGTTCAATAGAATTGGCAACAGCCAGGTCTTCATCGATTCCAAATTATCATTTTCCTCTAGAAGTCTCTGCTTGGTTAGTTCGTACCCATCTACGTATTCATAGAACTGCTTGATAATGCCCGAGTTGGGCTGGGCGATATAGTAAGAGTTTACAAATGAATCGAACAGAAGATTTTTAATACCGCTAGTTTTACCCTCGAATCCAAAGAAAGCGCCTTGATCGTAAAGAGTTTCCCATAGATTCGCAAAGTAATAGACCATTCTTTTATCTTTAAAGCTTATAGCCTTACAGAAGTTGGACGTAATTAAGGGTAATTCAAAGCGGCTCAATGAATGTTCGGTAACATATGTAATGCGACCTGTAGATTGCGATGGACTTCCGCCTGAAATTTCAATTATGGCATCATTCGCTGCAAGTAGTTTGTGTTGGCTGGATGCCGGAATATACCTTACAGGGGGAGTAAGAAAAGTTTTGCCTTTTAAGCCATTTATGTCCGCTCCACGAATACACAATACCTGAATATCGGTGTCTTCTAACTGAGAAGACGAGCCCCAGTCGCCGCTTTTATCAAAACTAATTAATTTTGCTAACGGATCGACCGTCCACTCGGCTGGCACATCTCGCTTAGTGAGCTTATCGTAGACCATAGCACCACCTGATGATTTATATGGACGACCATTCGCATCTGGGAAGTCGTACTGTATAAACCAAAGCGCAAAAACTTCTTTGATAATGCGGGCGAGTGCATTATTGATCTTAGTATTATTCTCTATCTTTGCGTCAATAAGTGACAAGACCTTGGATACCTTTTGTTGTTCCGATATGTTATTGGGGATAACAAAGGTTAGATCTTCGATATCATCAGGGTTAATAGATGGGTATGAGGATACACTGCTGGAAGCGACCCTGTGCAGATGTTTTGTAATATATCTTTGTGTAAGTAAGTAATAAAAGTATTTTGGATCCACATCTTTATCGTAGACATCAAGGGTTGCAAAACCTGTCGACACAATATAACCGCTTCGATCAGGGCTAATGAATCCGTAATGCTCTAATTTAGGCCTTACTGTAGAGTAGATAATTGTGTTGTCTTTGACTTTACGCTGAGCACGACTTGGTAGATTATCCTTTGCACCATCAATAGTTTGGATGTTTTCTATAATATTGCGTTTGATGCTGCCCGTATCAAGGTACTGAATTACTGCGCTGCGATCTTTTTTAGAAATCGTAGCTGTATTCATGTGGCAAATGTCACCAACTCTAACAGTTCTAGGCATTGGTTATCTTGTCCAAATCTTCAAGCAGCTGATTCTCTAATTCTTTGCTTTTAGCAAAAAGATTATCGAGCTCTGATTTGTATCGGGTCATTCTCTCGGAAAATTCCTTAGGAGAAATATCCACATGATCGATTTTTATATCGAAGTATTGGCCGGCATTAAAGGAGTAGTTTTTACTCTCCAATTTCTCGTAGCTCACAACTACGGAAAAATCATCTACTGCTTTATGCTCTTTGAAAGTATCAATTATTTTGTCTTCATCTTCTTTCGAAAGAATAGTTCTCTGATTTTTTCCGTCTTTAAAAGTAGTGCCGAGGTTTGAGGCGTCGACCAAAACGATATCACCTTTAGTATTGGCTTTATCAATAAAAATTACTGAGACATTGGTATTGGTGGTAGCAAAGATGTTACTTGGCATGCTGACGGCACCACGAAGCATTCTCTCTTTCACCAGCTTCTCTCGAATCTTCTTTTCAATTCCAGACTGAGCCGTAAGAAATCCTGTCGGAACGACTATAGCAGCCTTACCGCTGGTGTTAAGTGAGAAGAGTATATGCTGAATGAAAAGTAGATAGATAGCCATCTTATCTACATCTTTTTTAGGTACTTTCGGGACTCCGGCAAAAAACCGCTCAGTATTACTACTTGCAGTAAGCTCGGCGTGATAATCGCTAAAATCAAGCTTGAAAGGGGGATTAGACACTACATAATCAAATTTGATTTTTTGATGCTCTGGGGAGGGTTTTAAGATAGTATTTCCCTGCACGACATTGTTGATCGAATGCGTTAGATCATTGAGTATAAGGTTCAGGCGAAGTAATCCGGTAGATTTTTGCGATATGTCTTGGCTATAAATGCTGCACTTATCCACTCCGATTGTATGAGCCAAATTCATTAATAAAGTGCCCGAACCTGCAGACGGGTCATAGCAGGTTACGTTGCTCACTCCTTCGTTAACTAGAACTCGAGCCATAATCTTTGCAACAGCGTGTGGCGTGTAGTACTCAGCATATTTACCCCCGCCGTCCTTGTTGTAGTCCTTTATCATGTATTCAAAAATGGTGGAGAAGAAATCAAATCCTTCGTGGAATATATTTTCAAAACTAAATTCTACAAGTTGATTTATGATGGCACGGCAGAAGTCATCTCTTGCTGAGGGGTCAGCAATATACCCACTAAGTGAATCATCGAAGAGCCGTATATTAGTCCCGGCAATCGTGTGTACCGAAAATATCTCATTATTATTGATGGCAATATCACGTAAAGTATCGTCAAATAAACCAGCAAAATCGTCTTTATTTTGAAGTTTAAATAGATGAGATATGAAATGTACAGGTTTTAGTCGTGCGCTGCCAGGGGACATACGGGCCAGTAACAGCTTATAGTCATTTTCTGAATATGCAGCGATCTCGTTTTCCCAATTGGAACTAGCAGCAAGTTTTCCGTCTAGTTGTTTTGCTTCATGGCCAAACTTATCGTTAAGATATTTATAAAGGAATGATTGAGTAATTATTTTGAATTCATTTCCATCATTGCCTAGTCCATAGCTGGCGCAAATACCCTTGAGGTTATCTATAAGTTGTTTTGTCTGGTTTGTAAATTCTAGATTCATTTGGTTACCCCGTGGTATTCGTCAATATACTCTTTAGTTAGATAGTTTTGTACCGTTTCTGCTGCATCATAGCTGATTGGCTGCTTTGCGCCGTGAAAACCATTCACAGTTTTCTGCAGAACGAGACCTGAAAAATAGCCAGAATTATCTACAATATTTTCACTGTTACTTATGGCCAAATCTATTTCGTCTTTTGTTGCCATCAATATTTGGAATATCTCGCTATCACGAGCAGATATCATATTACGCTCTTTGAGCCGCTTATGAGTTCTTGCGTATTTTGTGTCGCCTCGATATTTAGCTTTTAAGTTTTCGTTATTCCGGTTGAGCTCTCGGATACGAGAGTATAACGAATCAAAGTACTTGATGTTATTTCTCATATCATCTTGCGACTGTTCAGCTAGGTTACATTTCTCAAATAGCTGCTTAAATTCTTCGTAAAGGGATACATAATATGGGTCGCTTGGGTCAAAGTTGTTACCCAGCCCAATCCGAGCTTTACGAACAATGTCACGTATTTCATCTGCCAGTTTCAATTCTTCTTCAGATACTTTTCTAAACGAAAACAATACATCTTCAAGCGCCGCATTAAGCATATTTCTATTTTCGGTACCTGATTGCATCGATTCTCTTAGATTCAAAAGGTCTAATCTACGTGCTGCCTCGTTATATAGAATATTCAGCTTCCTGAAATCAATTCGCTCAAGCAAATCGTAATGACCAAATAGTTTTACCATGTTATATAGGTTGCGAGCGTTCTCAAGGAGTTTCTTGATCTCGATCATTTTTTTTCTGTCGTCGATTTGGTTTATTTGCTGCGTAAATATCTCGGCATTTTCTAGGTCATAGCTAAATAGCTTCTCTTGGATTTCTTTAATTTCGGATTCAATTTCCTCAGTCGTTTTAAAGATAGAGCCAAAAATGCTTTTTTCATCTTCACCTAGCGCATCACTATATTCACGATTGAGCTCTTCGAAATAGGCTTGGTTTGTTGCATCAAACTCTTTACTGATGTCAGCAAAGTCAACTACGAAACCATATTGAAAGTCCTTGTATGGCCTATTTACTCTTGTGAGGGTTTGGAGTAAGTTATGGGCCTTAATGACCCTTCCTACATACAGCTTCTTAAGGCGGTGAGCATCGAAGCCTGTTAAGAGCATGTTGTAGACAAACAAAAGGTCAATCTTGTTCCTCTTAAATAGTTTGACCTGCTCTCTTCTTTCTTCTTTCGTACCTTCGTCATGGAGAATTAGCGCCGCAGTCAGCGGAGTCTTTGTGTCCCCATGAGCGTATTTATCTTTGAAAATATCAAACATGGTTCTAGCTTGCTCAGAGCTAGCACAGACAATCATCCCACCGATGCTTTTATCCCCGAATCTAATTCGACTCGTCTCAAAATCGTTAACAATATAATCTAACATCGGCTCAGCAAAACTTCGATGCGAGTATATGTCTTTCTTATCGAATTCGTTATGTTGAACCTCTAGTTCTTTGAATATTGAAGCAAGCTGCATTTGATAATTGGATTCAATTCCTTCACGAATCAACCTCAGCGTATAGCCATCCGCTATTGAAGAATTGTAGTAATACTTATGTATATATTCGCCAAATATATTTCGTGTCGTTTTCGTGTCTTCTTTACCGGCCTCATTTTTAGAATTTGGGATAATGAGCGGGGTACCTGTAAGCGCTATCTTTATAGATAATCGGTCCGACTCGTATAGGTTCGCTAAGAAGCTTCCTCTCGGATCATAGCTGCGGTGCGCTTCATCTAGGAAGTATATTCTCTGTACATTTACGTCATAATCGATAGAGTTGATTACCCGAGTATCATCCTTAAACTTTTGTATGTTGACTACGGTAATCTCTGGCTTGCCAGTAAGCCCATGGACTGCTTTAGCTTCTCCGAATTCCTTAGCAAATTCTTCTCTAGAATTAACATTGCGCACACCCAGGCCTCGATTGTTAAATTCGGTACTAGCCTGTGTTAAGAGGTCTAGTCGATCAACAATAAAGTAAAATTTCGGGACTATTCCTCGCTGCTGATAATAGTCGAGAAGGTAGCGCACATTGTAGTATGCAAGTGCAGTTTTTCCGCTTCCTTGAGTATGCCAAATGATTCCTCTGTTAACGCCTTCATTTAAAGTCTTCTCTATTGCCTGTGTAGCAAAAAATTGTGGGTATCGCATGACGTGTTTTTGAATACCATCATCATCCTCTACATAGGCTATGCCAAACCTTAATAACATCTTCAAGCGTTCACGCCATAACAACGATGTAAGTATCCGATTCGTTGGAGTACTAGGGCTTTTGTTAGTGATAAATTCTGGACTGTGCTTGATTACTTGTTGATTGTTGTCTTGTAGGATAAAATCTTCATCTTCTGACTTTATAGTTGCCAAAATTGAATTAAGGTCCAGGTTGGATTCTTCTCTAAAATTGTTGAAGCTTACGTCACGATTCTTCGCCGTAGTTGCATAGAAGGCGCCAGGCAGAGAGTTTATGCCAGAGTCGTCATACTCCATGTTATTTGAGAAGATGAGTAGCTGAGTAATATTTAGGAACTTCTTGAAACGTTCATTTTTAAATCTAACGTTTATTCGGTCTCGCTCGGCTAATATCCCCTCGTGATTATTTGGCTTCTTTACTTCAATGAAGGCGAGCGGCATGCCATTGATCAACACAGTAATATCGGGACGAAATTCTTCCTCTCCATTTCTATATGTAAGCTCGGTGACAACATGAAAAGAATTCTTGTTGAAGTCCTGGAAGTCTATTAGCTTGTTCCCACTCTGCGAGATCAGTATATCGTAGAAGGCTTTGCCTAAATCCTCATTTTCCAATTCCACGGAGATATCAGTGAGTAGCCTATCTATCTCTGGACTTGTTACTTCGGGATTAATTTTAGAAATGCTTTGCTTGAATACATCTACAAAAATATTTGTAGAAGGATCTATGTTGGCGTCTTTAATCGAAAGATAAGTATATCCAAGTTTTTGTAGGTGCAGTATTGCCGGTATTTTTACTCTTGTATCTTCATTAAAGGCCATTGCGAGTATATTTGCCTAACCGATATTCATCTTAATGGTTGTTTATTGCTCTGGTGTTATTCTATCAGTTATTGTCTGCCTATACAGGTGTCTTATTGGTGGAATGCCTGGCGATGGACTTTTTACAACATAAGGCCACACTTATTGACTCGACACTACCTCAAGAGGCTCTGGCAAAAGTGTCGGATTTTGTTATATCAAGTCTATGATTGGCAAGCGCTGTAAAATAGAGAACAAGACTATGAAGATGAAGAAAGATAATGCTTGGCGGCTGGCTATGGCGAAACAGAAGGGCGAGGAGCTTAAGCTTAACCCAGTGCTCAAGCGTGAAGTTCGGCAAATCAGAGTGGACTTTAGTATACCGGAGAATGGCTTTCAAAATTCAGTTCAAAGTATGACTTGGCAGCGCACCATTAAGCGCCAGCGGAGCACTGAATGGAGTGGCAGAATCAAAGATCTTCGTGTGGCCCTAAACAAGCGTGAAGGCTGGCATAAGAGCCTCGAGCTCTACATTATGGTGAACGAGCTTGTTGGTCCGCTAAAAACGGTTCAAATGGTCTACCGCCACGATCTTATGAGACAGTCCGTTGAAAAGTCGTTCAAGGTTCTTGATGAACCAATAAGGCTGGAGGATGTGCGAGACGAATATGAAACGGACCTCATGCTAGAAGAAGGCAAGTCTGGCAAGGGTTCACGCTTATACGATTTGCATATTTGGAAGATGGTAGCAGAGCTTTCACGCAAACGATACGACCTGTCAGATGAACGAATAGCGGAGATAATAAATAGCTACTTTAACAGACGTTACAACTTCAATGACATTAGTAGCATACGTTCCAAATACAAGAAGAAATTTGGTACACCCGAAAAATAATTTCTAAAGCGTGTTTTTGTAGCATCATTCTTGGTTACCTAGAGCTAGGTAACTACGATGAAGCACATAAATGAACAATCCTCACTCCAGACGACCGATCTTGCTTTAGCTGCCGCTTTACAGGCGGCCGGCGTTAAATTAGTTAGCGTAGATAAAACCAACCGACGCAGGGCAGTATTTGTTTATCAGAATAGCCATGACGTTCAACAGCTTATAAATAACTTCTGGAGTGGCGATTTGCTGCTTGATGCCCGAACATATTTCGAGAGTATCAAGAAAATTAAAGATCGGCTCTACTCGGAGTAACGATGGATATTACGCAGACAGACATCGCTGAGTATAAGGCCCTATATAGGCTACATTTTGATGTAGAGCTGGATGATAGCCAGGCGTACAGGCAACTAGTAACCCTGACTTTATTAACAAAGTCTGTATACCAGCCTATTCTACGTACCACCTCTAACACTAATGAAGATGAAGAGACAAAATATGGCCAGCGAAGAGCAACTTGAAATTCAAAGTCTTCTCGAAAGCCACTCAATAAAATACATACCGAAGCTGGCTCACGTTTTCGGGAATGTAAATGTGGCGATAGTTCTAAGTCAATTACTGTATTGGTCTAGCAAAGGCTGGCGAGCAGATGGTTACTTTTACAAGACTGTCGAAGAGTTATACCTCGAAACGGGGCTCTCAGTAGTGCGTCAACGGAATGCCATCAAGAAGCTTATCGAATACCAGGTAGTAGACTACAAACGCATAACTGTACCAGCCAAGCGTGGGTTTAAAGTCAATCTTCAGATGTTGCGTTTCATCATAACTAGATATCACGTTACAGGACATCTAGTTACTCCAGAAGAAGTAATCAAGTTTAGAGAAAACGACACGGCTATTACAAAGAATACTCAAAGAAATACTCAAAAGAAAAACAACATAATCACACGACGTGGCACGTCGGGCGGCCAAGTCGCAGGCGCCTTGCCGCCGGGGACGATGTCTTTGGGGGAAATATTTGAAAGTACGAACTTCGACACACGATATAGAAGAAATAGAAATGACGATGAAATTCACTTTTAAGAGTTAAGCTTAACACCATAGGAGGATGAAAATGGGAGAACATCGCTATAGATACATTGCCTATGTTAGAAAGTCCGAAGAACGTTTAGAGCGTCAAGAGCTTTCGTTGGAAGCACAGATAAATAAAATCAAAAGCATATTCCCTGACTTGAATATTATTGATACTACAGTCGAGAGCAGGAGCGCATTTAAACCAGAGAATCGCCCCGAGTTTAGTCGCATGCTGGAAAGGATAAAGTCGGGAGAGGTGGATGGGATTGTAGCTTGGCACCCGAATCGGCTGGCTAGAAATGAAATCGACAGCGCCAATGTGACATACATGCTTCGAGGCCCACTTAAAGACCTTAAGTTTTGCTCTTACAATTTCGATAATTCTCCAGAGGGCATAATGTTTCTCCAGATGACCATGAACCAGTCACAATACGAATCATCTAAACAAGGCCGGGATGTAAAGCGAGGGATGGAGCAAAAAGCAAGTAACGGAGAGCGGCCAGGCCAAGTTCCTCAGGGTTATATCAAAGTTCCTATCGTAGATGAGCATGGAGATATAATCCGTCACAAAGAGAAGATTGTAACTCGAACTGAGCCCGATCCAGAAAGATTCGATCTAATTTCGAGAATGTGGCGCATGCTTCTTTCCGGCACTCACAGCCCGCAGCAGATTTGGCAAATAGCAGACAAACAATGGGGCTACACTACTCGCCGGACTAGGAAAATGGGCGGGGGTCGCATGCCGAAAAGTATGATTTACAAAATCTTCAGCAATCCATTTTATGCAGGGTATATACCTCATAATGGCGAGCTATTTAAAGGCAGCCATGAAGCCATGCTCACCCTCGACGAGTTTGACATTGCTCAGAGTTTACTAGGGCATAAGGGCCAACCTCGTAATGGAGCATTGATTTATGCGTACTCTGGTCTAATGATATGTGGTGAGTGTGGCTGCAGAATAATTGCCAAACAGAATTCCAAGTTTGTTAAAAGGGACGGCAAAATGACCACATACATCCATTATTACTGCACTCGTAAAAGCCTTAATCGTCCATGTACGCAGAAGAAGTACACAAGAGTGGAAGACATTGAAGCCGATATTGAGGATGCTCTCTCGCAGTACGAGATACTGCCGGAATTCAGAGATTTAGCTATTAAGATTTTAAGGCGAAACCACAAGATCGAGATCAAAGACCGAGCACAAATCTACGAAACACAGCAAAGGAAGAGGACTCAGGTGCAAGCTCAACTGGACAGTTTGGTTGATATGCGGACACGGAACCTGCTTGATGATGAGGAGTACACAGCGCAGCGTAGTAGATTGAGAATAGAGATTGCAAAACTTGATGAGTCACTGCGGGATACAGAGAAGCGTGCAGATGAATGGTTGGAGCTTACTGAGAAGGCCTTCAACTTTGCAACGTATGCTCGCACACATTTCAGAAATGGAAGCCTCCAGGCTAAAAGAGAGATACTAATGACTTTAGGTAAGAACTTGGTGTTAAAAGATAAAAAGCTATATATAACCCCTAACGAATGGCTCGTACCCATAAAAGATGGCTATGCTCAGCTACTCTCTGAATACAACAGGGTTAGAACCAACAAAAAAGCCACTTCTACGGTGATAGAAGTGGCTTTGGAGCCAATTTATGAATCTTGGAGGGCCACCTGGGACTTGAACCCAGGACATTCTGCTTAAGAGGCAGACG
>CAZTOK010000036.1:0-10441 GCA_964615445.1 uncultured Candidatus Saccharibacteria bacterium
TTGGAATATGTACCAGCAAGCACGTTAAGCAGTAAGCTCGGAAAACGCCTAGAGTGCCTGGCACACTATTACGAGGAAGATGATTGGAGCGATACTGGCACGCCATTTCCAGTCGTCCTGTTTGTAGCGGAGACGAAACTTATTGAAGCAAGTCTGCGGAGGCTTATTGCTCGCCAACAATATCATTCTGACGCGGACATCGCCTATTACACGACAACTCAAAAGTCTATTCTTGGAATGTCAGCGGACGATTTAGCGATATGGGCTGATGCAACCGATGCCGATAATCTGTATAAGTTAGCGGACATTACTTGAACCTTCTGCTATCGATATTGAGACAGTCAAGAGATAGCGGGAGGCCATCTCTATTGCGTGCTAAGATTGAAGTATAATGAGCAGTATTAAAGACTATTCCGAGAGAATACCTGGGATATGGTGGTTTTCAGACGATCCTGGCAATACTGTGCCGGGCGACTTGCTTGTAGCAGATAGAAGGCTTGAACTAAACGGCAGTTTCGTTGGTATGAAGCCAGGAGTTATAGGCGTAGGAAAACCGGGACTTGTTCATTCAAGGCAAGATAGAACTATATTGGGTATAGCGAAAAAAGGCGGAAAACGATACACGCTCGAATACTTTGATGAGCCTGCATTTAGCATGGCTACACCAGGCTACAGGGCTGATACATATACCCTGGGGCGTATTTTCGAAGGCGATCACTTCCTACAGACTGATAGTTTGGCTTTTGAGAGATATTACGTAGAATTTCCCTATCTGCTTGAGTGGGTTAATGACGGGGTTATATCAATACAAATGACGATGCCGAACAGCCAAGCGCTCATGGCAAAAGATACATCGTTTAGGATCGAGGTTGGCGGTCTTAAGACAATAGAGGTATTCAAGGGTACTAAATTCAATATGTCTTTCACGATACGCCCCGAAGGGATATCGTTGGCTGCGCCGGTAAAGGATATGCGCCTATCGCAACGCTGCATCGTAAAAATTGAGTCAGTGGGTAGTAACTTAGCTCTTGAAGATGCAGGGTCGATAATGGCACATATTGGAAGGTTCCTAGCAATAGCCACCGGTAAAAATATCGACCCGATAAATTATCAGGCATCATCCGGCAGTGGCCACGATTCAAAGACGGTGACAATCATTACGAGCGCACCACGCAAAAGTCAACATCGTGATCTGTCTATTCACGAAATGAACTTTAGTTTCTCGGACATTAAGGCGGATAGCCAAGCTATCTTTGAAAAGTGGTTTGACGACATGACAAAACACGCGGACATGTTCGACTTATTCTCGGTCATCAGGTCAGATTCACCGAAGAATATTAACAATCATTTTAAAGACGTCGCCAGCGCATTAGAGGGATATATCAGCGTCGAGGAGGGTAAGCTTGACGTTTCTTTGAAAAAGACCTTCAAGACGCTCAATGAAAAACTGCCAAAAGCAGATCGACCACTCACCAGCAACGATTACGAAAAGATTAGAATTACAAGAAATAAGCTTTCACATCTTACGATACGACCAGAAGACGAGGCCTACGTTTTAAATGACAGTGATAGATGGGTCAATACCCAAAGAATGACATTCCTGCTAGAATACTCGCTACTTAAGAACTTGGGGTTAAGCGAAGCCATGTTAGCTCAGTTTTATGAAAAGCGGAAGCTATACCTCTAGGACACTGGGAATATCCAGTAACTTGTGTTTGCTTGCAAACACAAGTTGACCTATTTTCCAAAGGAAAATAGGTGTTGAGGCTACGTAGAGCTATAGGTCTTGCAAAACCAAGAGTGTATCGCCGACAATACGACGAACGTCTGCCGCGCCAATAGCGCTGGTATCATAGCCGCCAGGATTAGCTTGGTCATGGTGAACCTCGTGTGGCAACAGGCTCCGGATGCGTGCTATGAGAGCCTGCTTGTTGTCATATGGTTTACCAGCTTCGCTCAGGGTCTCAATAAAGGTCTCAAGTGACTTTTTCTGTCGTATATCTTCTGCAAGCAGCTTGTAGTACTTTCGTTTCATGATGTTTTCGATAACGTGTCGAACGTTCTGTAAATGTCCGACGTTCAGTTCTGAATCGGGCAAGAGCACGTAACGTTCGAGTTCACCGAGCTTGCGGTAATATTCGTCCATGAAGAGGCCGTGTGTACTAACGTCAAGTACTGTAAAGTCGCTAGTACTATTTGTCGGACTCCATTCGAGCATTAGATTTACCACGTCACTTCTTATGTCACTAACGAGCATTCGCAGGAAGTCTTTGTCGTGGGTGAGCGTAATAAATTGACACGGAGTCGTTGCGCTTTCTCGAATATGTCGTATGTATTTAACGGTGTTGTTACGTCTATCAGCATCGAAACTTGATACAGGATCATCAAGTACGACAATAAGATCATTGCATTTCGGGTCATTTACGACACTAGCGATAAAAAACGCAAAGCAAAGTGCCCGACGGTCGCTTTCACTGAGAGTGTGTTTGGAGGTGTGAGTACTCACTCTTGAGCCCGTGCCAATCCCTACTGTATGTGTTTCATCGAACACCAAGGTGAACAGATCATTGCGTGTGCGACCTTTATAAACAAGGTTCTGTACTCTGAAGTTTACGCCTAGCGCCGCAAGACACTCATTAACGGTGGCCATACAGCTAGTGTAGATGCTGGTGGCGTAAGCTGACTGCGCTTCTACTGCGGCAGTCAGTTGTGGTGTAATCTCTTCGTCGTTTTTACGTTTCGTTTCTAGGTATTCTTCAGCTTTCGTTTTCCATGGTTCGGAACCGCGTTTTTTAGCGACTTCATAATCGCGAAGTTTGTCCTTTACCCCTTTGACTTTCTCTGTCAGATCACCCTCATATTGCTCAAGTGTTGCCTCTAGCTGTGTAGTCAAAGTAGCACATTCGTTCTCAAGCGTTTTAAGTGCCGAAAAGTCTACCGAATGTGCGAAGTCTTTCTTCTTTTCAATCTGTTCCGTAAAAGTAGAGATTGCAGTATCTATACGATCATCCGCGCCACGAAGGTCTATTGAAACATCGAGTTTAGCTAGTTCGATGACACCCTTGCGTAGCTTGCTCACGACGTCCCACCGCGAAAAGAACTGCTCCTGTGTATGGCGACTTGTCGCCATCTCATTGTAGCTTTCGCTAAAATAATCGCCATACGCCTTAATGAGGTCGTTAGCGTCACCGCTTTCAGTAGATTGTGAGCAGAAAGGACAAACATCTTTACCCTCACTGAGCACCAAACCTTGACGCAGGAATTCTTTGGCATCGCTTTCGCTTGCGTCTTTGGCCATTTGTTTGTGGATATGGTCGGTGATTTTAGAAACATCCACCGAAAGCACACGCGCAAGATCAGTCTTACTTTTCGGAAAGTCCGACTCTTTGAGTGTGTCCAGTATGGCCGTGATTTGACCCTGGATACTCTCCTGATTTTTGTAAGCATTTAGCTGCTTGGTCTGCTCCTCGATAAGGTCATCGACACCTTCGATAAGGTCGGCTTTCAGGAAGTCATCAAAACCGGGATGATCAAATGGTTTACTGGCGTTGTACTCACGACTAGCCGTACCAAGTGCCGTGGCATTTTCACGCTGCGTGGCCGTAAGATCAACAACTTGTTTTGCAAGACGCACGCCCTCGCTACCGAGTATGAACGTCTCAATCTTCTTCTGTCCATCTTCTGTTATTTCTTCGTCGGGCGAGAAAAAGTTCTCATGGATATACCGCGTGTCAAAAATACGGATGTCCTCTAATGACTTGTCCCAGTCAGTGCCGTTGAATTTATAGTTACTGCCGCCCGCCACGAAGATAGCACGTTGCTGAAGTGTTGAACCGAAGGTTTTGCGTCCCTTGATAAAGTCAGGGTTATTCGTTTGAAGTGAGCGGATAACTGCAGTGAAAGTGCTTTTGCCGTGCGTATTACCGGCATAGATATGGGTGTTTTTGTTGAATTGGTATTGAGGTTGACCGCCACCCGTTTTAGCGATTCTGCCGACGTTTTCAATGTTTTGGACTCGTTCAATCATTTGTCCTTTATTTTAGCAATGTTATTGTAAAGTTAACAGATGAATACCAGTTACGTAGCCTCAAGCGTTTACAAAACTCAGCATAAGCGGCTATAATAACGATAAGAATGATAGTGGGGATTCAAACAAAGCGTGGGAAAGGGGCATCCGTGGGGGGTAAGCCTTTTCTGAAATGGGCGGGCGGTAAGACTCAGCTTTTGCATGAGCTAATTTCTCGCATGCCAGCATCCTATAATGTATATTTTGAACCTTTCATTGGTGGGGGTGCACTATACTTTGCAGTTTCGCCAGAAGAGGCTGTTATTGCCGATATCAATGAAGATTTGGTAAATGTATATAATGTTGTTCGTGATAACCCCGAGGAGCTATTAGAAGCCCTCTCAGGTTACATTAACGATAAAGACTTCTACTACGGAGTACGAGCGCAAGACCAGAATACGCTAAATCCCATAGAACGTGCCGCTCGCCTTATCTACTTGAACCGTACTTGTTTCAATGGCCTCTACCGCGTCAATAAAAATGGTCAATTCAATGTTCCATTCGCGAACTACAAGAATCCAAATATCGTTCAAAGTGAGAGGATAATGGCTGCGAGCAATACCCTTCATAAGACTCAGGTGTTCAATGCAAGTTTTGAAAAAGTTTTAGTAAATGCTAAAAAAGGTGATTTCATATATCTCGATCCGCCCTACTATCCTAAAGATGTCTATTCAGACTTCAAGCGCTACAACAAAGAACAGTTTCATGAAAATGATCATCAAAGGTTGGCTGCACTGTATAATGAACTCAGTGATAGAGGCTGTTATGTCATGCTATCGAACTCCGATACTCCCTTCACCCGTGATCTCTATAAAAAATGGCGTGTAGATACAGTCTATGCAAAAAGAATGATAAATAGCGATTCATCAAAACGTGGTGAGGTAACAGAGATTATCGTTACCAACTATGACTACTAAAGACGCTGAAAAAGTATTAACAAAGTTTCCTAATACTAGGTATATGGGCAGTAAGCGAAAGCTGGTGCCCACTATTGCTCAAGTTGTAAAACAGTTGAAACCTAAGACGGCTCTAGACGCATTTGCGGGTAGCGGCTGTATTGCATACCTATTTAAGGAAATGGGTATCAGCGTCACCTCTAATGACTTTCTTAAATTTGCGTATCAAATAGGAAATGCCTCAATAGCGAACAGCCATACCGTATTAACAGATGAAGATATAGATTTCCTTGTAAACAATACGTCTAAGCCACATACTTTCGTACGAGATACATTCAAAGATTTATATTTCAGCGACGAGGACAATGCATTTTTAGACAACTTGTGGTGGAACATCAATTCACTCAAAGATGAGCGTAAAAAGTCGCTTGCACTAGCTGCTGTTAGTAGAGCTTGTATAAAAAGACGACCTAGGGGGATGTTCGCGTATACTGGCTTCAGATACGACGACGGACGGAAAGACTTGTTGCTTTCGTTGAAAGAGCATTTTATCAAAGCGGCAAAAGAATGGAACGAAGCAGTCTTCGACAATGGTGCCGAATGTTTTGCCGAAAACAAGGATGTTTTTGATCTAGAGGACAAGGGCTACGACTTGGTCTATATAGACCCGCCATACGTCAGCCCTCATTCAGACAACGACTACACGCGTCGCTATCACTTTGTAGAAGGCTATATGACGTACTGGAAGGGTGTCAATATCCAAGAGCATACAAAGACCAAGAAGATCGAAAGTAACCCTTCTCGTTTTAGTTCAAAGACCACTATCTACAAAGCGTTCGATGACCTGTTCGCTAAGTTTCCAGACAGTACGCTCTTAGTGTCTTATTCCTCCAACTCAATACCGAATAAAACAGAGATGATGGATCTATTAAAAACCCATAAAAAGAGTGTTGAGCTGATCGAGGTAGATTATAAGTACTCTTTTGGTACGCATGGGCATAAAATAGGTGATAATAAGAATACGGTCTCAGAATATTTATTTATAGCGAAGTAAAAATATGAAAACATGGAACTTAGGAAACACTACTGTCAGAAATCCAGAGCGCATTAAGGCGGGTCTGGAGCTTCTTAAGAAGCATTTTGATGGCAAGGTATTTGATCTAGCAGCACAGGCAAAGTTCTTTGACGTCTTACTTGAAGCTGGGATTATTGAGGGTAATCCTGGGCTAGTAGAGAGCAGGGCTGCATCTGGTCGTAAATGGCAAAGTGTTTGTAACAAGCTGGGACTATCGACACGGAGCTCACGGGTCAACGGTATTATTAGCATTACCGAAGCGGGTAACACACTACTTAGTGATGATTCATTAGAGAGCGACGTCTTCTTGCGGCAAATGCTTAAGGTCCAGTTGCCTTCCCCTACGGAAGAAAATCTAGAAAATGCAGCTGTCCACCCGTTCTTCCTGGTACTTAGCGTCGCGGTCGAACTTGTTAAGCGCGAAATGAGGCCATTAGGCAAAGAAGAAATAGCTCTATTCTTACAATCCGCTACGAATGACAATCAGACCAATGAAATCGTTGATTCGATTGCTATATACCGTACCGCACGAGATGAGATTAAAGGCGGCGTAGCAAAGAGCAAGTTCTTCCGAGACAGTCTTCAGATTAAGGGAAGGAATATCTATGGAGACGAAGTTAGTGACACGAAGCTCAATACCTTAAAGGATTACAGTGACACAACTGTTCGATACTCTGCGATTACTGGAATCTTCACGATTGGTAGGCAGTCGCTGATTATAAAAGAAGATCAATTAAACTTGGCTTTTGCAATTGTAGATGCAGGGATACCGCCACTTTATAGCGAAGTAGAGTTCCTTCAGTATTTCCACAACCCAACACTTCCTGTGCTTCCAACTGATGACGTCGCTTTCCTTCAGACAGATATTAAAGCTCTCAACATCCGCTTAGATGAGCTGTCACGTCAAACTGGTTCGCAGGTTGCCGATAGAGGCGAAGTAGAAATTGTGAATATTAACAAGCTCAAGCGACGACGCGAAGACCTTGAGCTAGAGCTTACTTCATTGAAAGAAATTCAATTCTATCGCTCGCAGCATGATAAAGACCAAGTTGATGACATCAAGGGGCTGTTTGAGAGCATCGAGAATCGTGAAACTATCGGCGGCAGTGACTACTTACCTGCCTGGGCTGAATGGAATGTATGGCGAGTATTCTTATCTATAAATACGATATCCAACCCCGTGAACGAGACTCGTGGCTTCAAGATTAACTCAGAATTATTCCCGGTTCACCACGCTAAGGGTGGCCAGGCAGACCTCCATTTCGAGTACGCTGACGGCACGATTATTCCTGCCGAGATCACCCTTAGCACCAACGAACGTCAATACAATATGGAAGGTGAGCCTGTTCAGTTTCACGTTAAGTCTATAATTGAAAAGAATCAATCGAATGAGGTCATCGGACTGTTTACCGCTCCAAATGTCCATGTTTCGACAGCACACGTATTTTATCGAGCAGATTTTTATAGCCAAAAGCTTGGCAAGGCAGTAGATATGAATATTGTTCCACTCACATTCTCACAGCTTCAATCACTTCTTCCTGGTCAGAAAAATGGTTGCGAGAACGGAAGCGAACTACTCAATAAACTCCGTACTTTAATCTCATTGAAGAAGACCTCAAGCGATGGCGCTGTATGGCTGCAGCAAATCAACCAGACGCTTAACGTATAGATTGGTCTGCTATCGAGTAAAACCTTACAAGCCTTTGAAAAGTTCTTCTACGGAGATTCCTAAGCCCTTGGCGATCATGCCCACCACTACTAATGAGCTATTTTGCTCACCTCGTTCAATACGGCCTATATACGTCAGATCAAGGCCACATTTATCACCTAATCCCTCTTGAGTCAGTCCACGCTCTAATCTGAGTTGTCGTACTCTTTTGCCAAACTTTTTTACAATAGGTTTTATCATCTTTACATAGCGTAATCGGAATACGATTGTAACTCTACGGACGATATGTATTATTTACTTCGTAAAAAGGCTTGTCACGAGATTGTTTTTAGCCTACTATGTAAATAAGCTTTGCAACGAAAGCACACAATTTGGAAGGCCTAACCCGTTGTTTTGCAATGGCATGGTCTAAAATACCTGACAGATACTGATCCCGTCGTTCAGCATCTGTCAGGTCATGCCTCGAAAGAGTCATGGGGCGAAAGCCCGCTAGCGGCGGGTTTTGTGTTTAATCCGCCATAATAAGAAAGCCTGACAGCAATATGACGTACAGCAACCTACAGTCGCTGAGACTGTATTTATTTTTGCACTTTTTTCAAGGTCGGAATCATGTACGGCCTCAATGTTAAGCGTCGAAGTCTTGGCCGCAACGCCTCTCTTTGCGCCGATTTGACGTTGCAATTACTTAGCCATCGTCATAGCGGCAAGATGGTTATCGTCACAGATCGACCCGTGAGCATGTTGTCAGGCGTGAAGAAGCAATGGTATAAAAAAATGCGTCGTTTACAGATTGACCGATCCAGAACACTCAACGTAGACAGAATTAGGGGAATTATTGAGCAGGTTACATTCATGCAGAATTGTAGCTTCACTGCGAAATCACCAACAGATTTACTTGAAGCTGATGTTACGTTCGCAACCTACCAAGACCTTTTGCAAGCACCCCCCGATTGCAAGGCGCTCTATATCACCCTCGACCTTCCTAAAGAGGCGCAGCATATGTTGACTGCCTGGATG
The DNA here is from genome assembly GCA_964615445.1 of uncultured Candidatus Saccharibacteria bacterium. Taxonomy (GTDB): domain Bacteria; phylum Patescibacteriota; class Saccharimonadia; order Saccharimonadales; family Saccharimonadaceae; genus JALRBM01. The sequence goes on from CAZTOK010000036.1 coordinate 8,724, forward strand.
CCTCAAAATAGCGAGGTAGTGCTCTATGAACAGAGATAAGCCACTTTTAACTAACGCCGACATTCTGCCCTTCTTGAGTTTCATCCGTAACAAAAAACAGGAATATTTTTTATGTCTGTCGCTAGATAGTGGCCATAGGCTAATTGCGCGTCGAACTGTCACGATAGGACTGCTTGATTCCGCGCTCGTACATCCACGTGAGGTATTTGCAGGTCCGCTAAAAGACCGTGCTGCATCTGTGATTATTTGTCACAATCATCCGTCTGGTGATTCCACGCCCAGCAGGCAAGACATTGAGGCAACCCAACAACTAGTCGCTGCTGCACAAATCTTAGGCATTCGCTTAAGAGACCACCTCATTATCACGAGCACAGAACACTATAGTTTTGCGAAGTACGGACTAATTGAGGATATCTTTGAGGCTCCCGGTAGACCTCGACGTCTTAAAGATGTCGCCGCCTACTAGCTTCATCTCTGGAGATTACGGTATGCAGGTGCTATATTAGAAACAAGCTATGAGAGGCTTATGTAATCGTCTCTTTGACGAAACAAAAAATAACCAAAAATAAAATGAGGAGTTTTATATGTATCAACCTGGGATTATTCATACCCGTACCTCAGAAGAAAAGCAGGATATCTTTAAGGCATGGGCTCGTCCTGACGAAGCTTTCTTCGCAGCAGGCGCTTGTCATATTTTAGGACATCTATTCTTTTGGATGCATAAGCATGAGGGGTTCAAGCTAGTCCACATTAAACCCTCAAAAGGTTTCACTGGAGATCATATGTTCGCCAGTAATGGCGAATGGGCTTTTGACTTTAATGGCTGGACTAAGGAAGAAGAGCTTTTAGAAAGTCATGCCGAAGTCTACAGAAAAGAGCATCCGGGATGGAATTACACCAAAATCGTATACGAGCACGGATTATTCGATAAGCCTGAAGGTCACCTGCCTCCAGAATTTTTCCCGTACTTGCCTTGGGAACGAGCATACAAATACATTCAGCGATTTCCTGCACAGCCACCTAAAGATGACTGAATTATCTGTTAGGAGAACTACATTTTAAAGATGGCAGTTTTGAACTGTCCAGTCTTTCACGCTAGACTCAGCGCCAAGTCCACTTAGGCTTGCACTCATGCCCTGGGAAGGATCATTGTCTATTTTTTCAAATAATTGTTTCAGTGCCTTAACGTCTGGCTGAATGTCATTCGGCGCTACTTGCTCAAGCCTATTAAACGCATTTGCGAAATCAGCTGGGTTGCTTGAAGAGTGAGAAAAAACAGCAACTGCGTATGTATCGCCTTGAGCTTTATCAAGTTTTGCGGCCTCTTCCTTGTAAACTTTACAATAAGAAGCGATAGAACGATCAGGCTTAACAATTTGAAATAATAAAGCGATCATGATTGCTACTACTAACAGAGTAATGACAATAATAATATTACGCTTTCTTGAGCTAAGATTCTTAAATGTAGATATCTCTTTTTTATCCATATGTTCTTGATTATACCATTCCTAAAGTGGTTATGTTTTGACATATTATTTACGAATGTCAAATTATATGCTATATCTTTAGGAGATTTATGGCACTTATAAAAAAGTTGGGATAACGGAGGGATCTAGTATGGGGAAATATAAAAACTTGGCGTTCGTAGCAATGTTCGTTGCTGTTGGAGCGCCACTTATTATTGCACATCCTGCATTTGCTGCAAGCGGTGATGTTTC
>CAZTOK010000037.1:0-10197 GCA_964615445.1 uncultured Candidatus Saccharibacteria bacterium
GCGTAGAATGGATTTATTCGGAGGGATTTGCGGAGAGGACGAAGCCAGCAGTTTATTATCTTGATTTGAGTAGAGTCGTTTGCGGTGACTAAAAGGAAGAGTAGCGATGAAGATAGTCATAGCAATCACACTATCGATCTAGCGATCCAAATTCAAAGCATAGCATTGGTGGGTTTTCTAGTTTACTTAATATTAATTAGAAGTATACTAGTGAATGACCAATCTCGCCTTGAAAGGGAGTCTCATGAAATCTGCGGCGATTGTTGCGAATAGTGCGACTGTCACATACGGCACCGCAAGCTTGAAGAAGGCCACGTATTTCGGTGCTTTGCCAACAAACGAGCAGCTATGGCAAATTGCTTCTCCTCTACTGGATGAAGGGGTAACTTCATTTCGAGTTCATGCGCCGTATCATCAGGAGTGGCTCGAGCATATGCGAGCTACGTATCCACACTGTGAATTTCGGTCATACAGCATTCCTGATATTGCAGGTATTATGTTGCAACGCCAGGCAGAGATGCGGTATGGCAGCTTCATTATCAATAGTGATACTTTTGGCGCGCTATGGTGCCAGGGAGCTAATGACGTTGTTCGCGTCAATGCTTACCCTGTAAAATACGCTGGTGGCCAGCTATGCGAGATTGGCCCGTCTAGCATTGATGAATGCAACTTTCCCGAAGCCATGTGGCGTATTGCTGCTATTGCTCAGACACTTTCAGGGTACAATGCGACGCAGTTTGCCTTGTTTACAGATAGGTATGAAACAGATGTAACGCCTATTTGGCGACAAGCAGCTTGGCAGATTCACAGAGAGCTCAACGTGGGCGTCGCTATCTACGCGACAGCTGGCCTATTTGAAGAATTGGCCGCCATGCCGTAAATAGCTAGAGGGGTGAATGGTGATAATTATTATTGCCATTCGCCCCATTAAAAATGAGTTTATTTTTCGTAGTGGAAGGTGAACATACGCCACCTTCCACTACACCTACATCAGTCGATCAGGTGAAAATAGGCCTGAAAGTTCCACGCGCCGGTCCACATAGCATTCAGCTGCTCGCGGGAGAAGATAAAGGGCCACTCATAAACACGACCCTCATCGTAATACCTCTTAAATAGAGGCCACAGCTCCGGCGGAACATAGTACAGAACTTGATGAAATGCCCGGTCGACACATAGCGTCGCGTTCAGGTGGTCGTTCTCATGCTGGACGACCCGGGCCGAAGGACCTTCAATTCGCACACCATTCAGAAGCACAACATTAAAGCGACGCGCAATCACCGCCACACCAGGCACAGAGTAGCATCTTTCGATATCATCGTTATAACCCTCGCATGAGATCCCCTCAACCGTAGGGTTGATGAACAACTCAGGCTCTTGGGTAAGGTTCTCCTGCTTCAGTCCCTCAAGATCAAGATGGACTGCAAACATTCGCCTCGCAGGCAGCATCAGATGTCTGTTGACCTGAGGTGACGCCATGCCAACTCCTGCAGGGAAGGGAAGATGCTCTCCCTTCGTTACGCAGGAGAGCAAGAAGCGGCGCTCCTCTTCAACACTGGCATCCTGCACACTAACAGACCGAATAAGCCTGGGGTCACGAAGATGCGGCAGAGATGGAGCCCCAAGCCCATACTCAAGGTATGACCTCACCGCCCGGATCAGTTTCACAGAAGGATAAAACCAGCCAGGAGGGAGTTCATAATTATCAACAAACTCCACTTCAACACCGTCGAACACAGCAGTCTGCACTTTCTGCACCCTTCTCTCGATAGTAGACCTCTCTCATACTAGGTGTATTCTCTTCCGAAGACAAGGTTTACTTAAAAAATAAAACATGCTATCTGTATAAAAGACCGTAGAGGAGAGTGTATGGCATCCCAGGATGAAATTCAGGTTGCGCTTAAAATGGCCGTCGAGGCTATGGGCAACTACGATGGCATGGCCCACAATGCACCTTTCGCCGCCATTGAAGAGTACGCCAAGCTCGCTAGCATTGACTACATAACCGCGGAAAGAGAGGTTATGTCCGAGCTTAGCGAAATGCTTAAACGGCTTCAAGAGCGAAGTGGTCAGTAAAAGGTACGGCAGATGACTAGAAACACTAGTCATCTGCCATTTTAAATTCCAATAATAGTGCTCATTGCCATTTGTGGTGCAACCGGTAGAGCGACAACCACTGTGACAGTGTTAGCTGAGACGGCTTTATGGGCAGAGTCACACCAATAGTCTGTAACGGCGTTTTAGCAAATAGTTTAGGATCAGAGAAACAACCAGCCACCCATCGATGGTAACGAGGAAGCTCTTCGGATGGTAAAAGTGGTTCACCTCTTTTAATGATTTCAAGAAATACCGTATCAACGTTAGGATGCGGCCAAAAATCAGTCCGGAGTAATCGACGGCGAATACGTACGGCGAATTCTGGTCCAATAAGCATACCTAGCTGGTTAGTGAATCCATCTGATTCAGGAAGAAGCTTGCGGGCAAATTGCTTCTGTACAATGAAATACATCGCTTCAGGTGGATGAGAAGCTTCTGTTAGGTGACGAACAATAGCCGAACTAATATGAAAAGGGATGTTAGCGAACACCTTGTACGGCGTTTTTGGAAGGGGAAGAGTTAAAACATCACCTTGCACCACGGCAACGTTAGGATATTTTTGCATATTACGACGAAGAATCTCCACCGTACGCAGTTCAGCCTCTACAGCCACAACATTCTTGCAGCGCGTTGCTAAAACAGATGAGATAACTCCGCTTCCAGCACCAATATCATATACAGTATCTTTTTTTGTAATTGAGGTATGGCCGACAAGCTCTTTAATAAGTCGAGGATTACGAATAAAATGTTGGGAATAATGAGCAAGACGTTTCATGATTTCTTTTAGTATACGATAAAAGTGAAGCCCCCGCAGACATCATTGCCTGCGGGGGTACGTTCACGTTACCTTTACTTCAAACCAACCAGCGTTCCCTTAGTAAGGTCCGCTTTAGGAAAGTCTATTCGTGGCTGGCCACTAAGAGCACCATTAAAGAACGACTGGCAGATCTTAGCCACATCTGCACCCCAAAGGTCACCACCAGCCTTGCTCGTTACTCGGTTATCCGAATATCCAGCCCAGGCAGAACACACATAGGATGGGGTATCCCCATCGTGCGCCGACCATGCGAGCATCCAGGCATCAGTATCAGTGGTGCCAGTTTTGCCGGCAAGTGGATGCCCCTTAACCTGCGCACCGATTGCCGTACCTTTTGTAAATACACCCGTCAGTGTTTGATTAACCACATTTGCGGTTTGCGCCGACACTACCTGATTAGTGATGACGTCATTTTCAAACACTTGAGTTTTATCGGACTGAACAACCGATTCAATCAGATGCGGCTTAGTGTGCGTTCCATCGTTCGCCAGCGTTGATCCCAGTGAAGCCAGCTTCAGCGGCGTCAGCGAACTGGTACCAAGCGCCAAACTTGGCACTGCATCAAGCTTGGCCACGTTTGTTACACCAGGCACCAGGCTGTCATCGGCACCCATCTTATGCGCCAGATCAGCCACGCTCTTTGGTGTCACGTCGTAGCCATCAATGGGCGCGAGGCCCTTCGGATTAGAGCAACTCGCCATCTGACCCGTAATTGCCTCGGTAAACACCGGGTTGTTCGACTGCGCAATAGCATCCGCAAGCGTCAGCACACGGCATGGCACATTTTTATTGTCGTTCCATACCTGCGTACCATCTGGCAGTTGCACGTAAGCCGGTGCAGCAAACTTTGACTGCACCGATACGCCGCGATTTACTGCATCTGTCAATACCACTGTTTTCATTGTAGAGCCAACCTGGCGGTTGGCGTAGAGGGCGTAGTTAAAGTTATCTTTAGCATAATTGGCGCCGGCGTACATTGCGACCACTGCACCATTTGTCGGATCTTCAATAACTACACCAGACGACAATCCAGTTTTTGCAAGCTTTGGATCAGCCGCAACAGCTTGCGCCACCAGTTTCTGCAAAGCCGGGTTGATCGACGTATGGACTTCAAGCCCACCACGCGCCAACAGCCCATCAGCTGCACTTTGTCCCAGCTTGGCAGCGTCATCGTCCTTCAATGAAGGGTTATCATCCTTTGCTTCTTGCGTCTGCCAAGCGACTAGCCAGTCTCTCACATAATCAAGCAGGTACGGATCGCCGTCAACAGCACCGGTAGTAATGTTTTCCGTTGCAGTGATACGTAGTGTTGGCACAAGCTTCGCAGCCTGCTGAACTACTGCTTCGGACGCCAGTGTCTTTACAGCTACACCTGAAATTAACTTTACCTGACTAAAGCCAGGCAGCACCTCGTTCAGAATCCGATCGTTCAGCTCATTCCTATTTTTCAGCTGGTCCGGATGACCTGGCACTGAAATAGCGAAATGACTAGGCTGATTCACCAGCGCCGCAAGGAATGCCGCTTCAGCAACCTGCTGCGGATTATTGATATCCGTTAATGTTGTTGCAGAATGGCCAAACCATGCCTGAGCAGCATCTTCAATACCATTAGCACCTCGACCATAGTAGGCAATATTCGCATACTTAGTAAGAATTTGATCCTTCGAGAATGTATCCTCAAGCTTATAAGCATACGTTGCTTCTTTTGCTTTTCGTAGCCATGACTTGTCACCGCTAAGATAAGCGTTTTTTGCGTATTGCTGTGCAATGCTACTGCCGCCCGCATCAAGCGAACGACTTAGCACATCAGACACAGCCGCTCGACTCACTCCCCATGGTGACAATGCGCCATCACTATAGAAAGTCCTGTCTTCTGCTGCCAAATACGCCTGACGAAGTAATGGAGATAGCTGCTCATCCGTGAGTGGATGACCCTTACCAGTAGCATTAATATGCCCTAATACTGAACCGTCCGAACCATAGATAGTTGAGCTTTCGCCGATACTTAGGGGTGGCAGATCTGTCATTGATGCAGCAATTTGTGGAGCAAACCACAAACCCGCTACAACAAGCAGGCAGAAACCAAGCAGTGTAGCGATAAACTTACCCATGTCAACCTCAATCTATTGGAGGGAAGGTAACGTGTAGCGCACTGCTACTATACCACAAAAGTCACTGTTGTCATGCCTTATTAAGGCAATTTTACAGATCAAAAAGCGTTGCTTGGCGAAGCTTTACCTGCCGTTTCGTTATACGAATATGACGTCTTCGTTCAACCATACACTGTTTTATATTCGTTAAAGAAAAAGGATGTAGAGGTGGAGTACACTGCACCTCTACATCCCCCAGACAAACTAGAAATACTTAGATTGCACCCGGAAAAGCCGTTACTTGGATTCGCGTAATTTTGTTTGAAGGATCAAAACAATACCAATCGGTACTCGTAATCTTCAGCCTTTCACCCGTAGGATCTGCCCACTGTCCTGCCATGTTGTAAAGCGGGCCATCAAAGGTGACGTAGGCGTCATAATGTACCATAAGCATACCGTTTTCAGGACCTGCTTCATGAAGATCAACATATTTGCCATAATCAGAGAATGCAAGGCGCTGCCTGACAATCTCATTTCTAAAGGCGGCAAGGTCAAACGTTTTACCATTAATAATGGCGACGAAATCTTCGGTAACATAACGAGCGATCTCATCGAGGTTCCCTTGTTCAATCGCACTTGAAAAATCAACATACGTTCGCAACCACGGGTCCCATGGTGTCGTCATGAATCCTCACTTCTAGTTAGGAAAGTGGCATGATGCCACCTCCTTATTATACCTTAAGAAGTGTTGCTAATTTCTCACGATACGCGCGTTGGTTAAAGTGTCCAGGGTAATCAACAAGCTCTTCATTTAGTACCGTAAAACCAGCCTTCTTAAGAGGCTTAGCGGCCACTTCAAACACGTTAGACTTTATTAAAATAATACGTGTTGTCGGCTCAACTAACGTACGAACTCGTTCAATAAGTTTCGGTAGGGAATCACGAATACGTTCCTGACGCTCCTTTTTCGTTGCCTCGTGCGGCTGCGATTTTTCAAGTGCTTCAATCATATAAAAACCGTCTGCCTGAAATCGTCGTAGCCACATCTCTTTTTGTTCTTCAAGCACCGTCTCACTGACGTCGTTGGTATCGGCAGGGTAGAGCGCACGGATAGTATTTACAAATAAGCGGTCGTCTTTACGAATACGATCACTTCGATAAAACTGACGACTACTTTGCACATCTGCCGCTGGCGGAGGTGATTCCGCAATGAAAAGCACTTTTACATGTGCTGGTTTGTAATGCTGGCGTATACTGTCGTACGACATACATGCTCCTTCTATGTAATGGTATCACGGTTATCGTAGTATTTAGCAAACGCCATATGCTCATCATTCGCTCGGATGCCCTGACGTGCAATCGATGCTTTTTTATCTATTAGTTCAAACAGTGAAGCATGTTCGTGAAACAGTCCACTCTCTACAAAAGCCACACGAGACTGTTCGCAGTGCCAAAGCATTTTTTCACTAACACGCCGTAAAACGACACGAAAAAATGCAAGATGCATACGTCCCTCAAGACCAGCGAGGCGATACGTACCGGCACCAATACGCAAATGACGTAGAAGAAGAGCAATCACATAACTTATTTGTCCTCGGCGCAGATCACTCTCCCAATCATGGAGATCATCACTAAGCTGACGAGCAATAAGATAATGCTCAAATCCACTCCGCACATACTTTTTTTGCTTTTCAGGCACATGTAGTATCTCCAAAATAGCCAGCGGCCCCATCACATGACCGTAAGCCCGCTGAGCAAGTACCTTACACTGAGCAAAGCGGGGTAGTTTAGTAAATATAATAGCCTCATCTTGAGTAACAGCGTGGCAGTATTGCAACTCCCATTCATTAGCAACGTCTATTTGAGTAAAATACTCTCGCATCCCCGCAGGAAGAAGCGTTTCATATAGCTCTATAACGCGACGATACATACTCATGCCCGCTGGAACATATCGCGTCGCGCCGTCATCCATAACATCATCAAATGCCGTCAGAGCCATCCAAAAAAACACTGTTGCCAGCTGCAAAGAGTCCTGTGTCTCCTGTGGAATGGACGCACAAGAGGGCTTTAGCGCTTCTAAAAATAGGGGAATGATCGTTGCAATTTCCATGCTGCTTTGCGACCGCACAATTGTATCAAGTACATGCACTGCTTTAGAGCGAAGTGGCTCGGGCCACATGGACAATTCGACGCGTACGGAATGAAAAACCGTATGCTTACTAAGTGCCTTTTTGATATTCCTTGGTCTCGCACATACATATAAAGCAAGTGCTGTACAAAGAGGATCATTATGCCAACTTCCATTACGTCGCTGCTTTTCAGGAGATGGCATGTTGAATGCAGCCATATATGCATATGTTTCATACAAAGTGCGTGGTTGTTCCACATTTTCTTTAGCTATAGGCAAAGAAGCATACATAAGGAGAAGTGCACTAAACGGCGAAAGACAGTGTACCTGACGTATATATGTTTCTACATTGGCAAGGGGCGCTTTAAATAAGCGAAACAATACAGCAATCGCGGCATTGGTATCAGGCATCGATTGTCCTTTTGGTGGGTGATATGGACCACCGATAGTCTGCTCGTAAACCGGAAGTATCGTTGCGATATATGCGAGACAGGTACCATCAAGTAATGTCTCGTCATATGCGTACAGGGCACTTAAAATAACGCTTACTTCAAATAGCGATGCCATCTCAAGCCATCGCCAATTGTTACCCCGAAGCTCGGTAGCTATCTGTCCACAGAGCGGATCGTTCATCTTAGCGCGTTGCAATAGTAAAAGCAGATATGCCTGCTCGAGCCGCGAAAGGGAAGTCACTTCTGAAAGTGACTCAAGATACAAAGCAGCAAGGTCACGGTTTATTGTCAAAAGAGGCCACTCCGGGTAGAGCAACAACGAACGTTGTCGCGTTTGATACATTCTTTAGCGTTAATGTTCCATGAAATTGCGACTCGATCATTGACTTAGCAATAAAAAGCCCTATTCCCATGCCATTTGATTTACTGGTTTTAAAAGGCTGAAATAGTTGTTTGCGACTTTTTGGTCCAATACCTATACCCCAATCACTCACTTCAATAACCTGTTTCTTGTTGGTTGCATGAAGCGAGATTAGTACACGTCGTGCTTCGAGTGGCATACCCAAATAAGCATCGACTGCATTCGTGATAAGTACCGTGAGCACCTGCGTAAGTCGCAAAGGATCACCTTGAACCAAGTATGGCTTTTTACCTGATTGTTCATACTCGAGCATCACTTGGGCCCGGCCTGCTTTAGGCTTCAGTGAAACAATAGTGTCGTGCAGTAAGGCCGAAAGATCAATGACAGATGACTCCTCGGCATCCTGCAGTTGATGACGTGCCTGTTCCACCATAGCTTCAAGGTAGCCAATGCTTTCACGCGCCCGCTTAATCGTTTTTGAGCTGCGATGACGCTGCTCTAAGTTATCAATATCAAGCGTCAACACCGTCAAATTATTCGCCAGTTCGTGAAGCAGTAGTGTACTCAGCTGGCCAAGCTCAGCAAAGCGGTACAATTGGCGCGTCTCTTCCATCTGCGATTCGCGTAGATTCCTGGTTTGCTCCTCAAGTCGCACAGCCAAAAGTTCTTTCTCTTTCGCTAGCTCGCGCTTGGCTTGCTGCATAGCGCTAAATGATTGCTCCGTCTGTCGCCGTGATAACCACGACACAACAGCAAAGATGGCAAAGATAACCCCATAAGCGATTACATCGCGAAAACTTGATGGTGCCGCAAGTGCGATAAAATTCGGGTGCACCCAACCAGCAACATATGCCAGCTGAATGCCGATCATGGCAATAATAATTAGGCCAACGAGCGGTAATATATACCGCGATCCAAGAAGAATGCCGACAAGCGCAATAGCAAACCCAAGCAGCAAGATGCCAACTGGCGTATTAATACTCCAGTACCAAAGCATAGCTACAGCCAGCAGCGTATAAAAAGCAATAAGCATACCGGCAACTGTTGCGTAGTGACGCCGTTTCAAAAAAACAATAGCCGCGAGTAGATACAGAAATACAATAGTAAACAAGATAAGGCGACTCAGCAAGTGAAATTCCTGCAAAAAGACAACGCTTATAATTGTAAGGATTAAAAGCAATGTCATTGCAACAAATGTACACACAACAAGAAGACTAACAGCAAAGCGTTGTCCGGCTCGTACTTCACTGCGCACGCCACTACGTAGGTACATGACGAAACGTTTTACGGTAGCAAAAAACCGAGCCCACGCACTATTTGGCCTATGTAACTCGGTTTTTTTACGCATATACTTTATTGTAACCTATAGCCAAGGCGTTGCTTGTTCGCTAAGGCTCTTTGCTAGACGAATCTCTACCGATTTTCGTCTTCGTGCGCTTTTTTTGGTAAGAATCGCATGTACCGTATCAATCATTACGACCACCTTTCTTTATCATTACTCTGGCGTATCGACGCTATAGCCAATTCCGTAGGCTGTTTTAATGAGTGGTATACTAAAGGGTTTGTCCACCTTATCGCGGAGATGCTTAATATGAACATCGACTGTGCTATTCCATCCGCTCTTTGTTGAGTCCCAAGCATGGTTTAAAATCATTTCCCTAGTAAGTACTCTCCCTTTATTGTTAACAAGGTACTCCAATATATCAAATTCTTTACGACGAAGCGTAATAGGGACACCGGCTCGTTCCACCGTTCGCTGCTTAGTATCAATAGTAAGGTCGTGTATCCGTAAGGTAGAGTCTACATATTCGCGCGACTGGCGACGACTTAGCGCTGCAATACGGGCACGAAGTTCGGCTGCATTAAACGGCTTGGTGAGATAATCATCAGCTCCGGTGTCAAGTAGGTCGACACGGAGATCCATATCATCATGGCCTGTAAGAATCAAAATAGGAACATGGATCTCCGCTTCGCGGAGGCGTTTACATACAATCTTACCAGAGATATCAGGCAATCCCAGGTCAAGAATAATCACCCCATAATCCATTTGGGTGGCTTTTCTTAGACCTTCCTCGCCGGTATTTACAATATCAACAATATATTGCTTGCTTAGACTGTCTTTTATTCGTTCGGCTAGCCGCTGGCTATCTTCAATAATCAGTAATTTCATACAATCGCCTTAACCTACTACACTTTTATATAGTAGCGTACTAATATTAAAACAATATTAATTTTTTACAGAATCTTAAATGAGA
>CAZTOK010000038.1:0-10181 GCA_964615445.1 uncultured Candidatus Saccharibacteria bacterium
GAACAATTTGTGTTCACTCAAGCTATTGCATTGAACATATTTCTTATGCTAATCTTTTACTTAAGAGGTGTGACAAACAAAAAAAGAAAATAGGTAAAAAAATAATGTTTAGGAAAATCGTCTCAAACCTACCATTTAGCCCTGCTCTCGTAGGGCAACTTGGATTTTATGCCAAACGCTTGCGTAAAGAAGAGGCAACTCGACGTATAGGACTTATTTTCACCGCTCTGGCTCTAGTCATCCAAGGGTTTGCTGTCTTTAATCCACCCGAGTCAGCGAACGCGGCCAATGGTAACAACGTTATATACGGTGGCTTTCAAAGCAAAGACGAGCTTCTCTCCATCTATGACCAGAACCGTGACAGCGCCGGTCACACCGATATTCAAGAAATCTATAATTATTTCGGTATTACACGCCAAGATATCGCTAACGGCCAATTCACCACCTTTAATTCAAGGGACTTTAACCTTGCTATTAAAAGTGTAGGTCGTTCTACATACTCCTGGCAATTAACCCCCCTTGCTATTACCGGTACCTCAACAACTGTATACGAAAGCCAGCTTTATAAATTTGACTCTACTTCATGGACTATTTCTCATGGCTCACAGTATCAAGCGGTAATTGGAAAGAGGGCTATTGACGGTCAGTGGTTTGCTATTATGTCCGGCTGTGGTAATCCAGCTTACATAAGTATCCCACCCCCACCTCCGCAGCCAGTCGCAGAATGCTCCGCCCTTACAATAGCTCCAGTAAGTCGTACGCGCTTTAGCTTTGCAACCACAGCCACAGCAGACCATGGGGCAACCATATCTGGCTACACTTATGTCATAAAGGACAGTACCGGAGCAATAGTGAGCACAAAAACACAGGCAGATACGGCAAAATCAGATACGCTCACGTATGATTTCACAAAAGACGGCACCTACAACGTTACCGTAACTGTCGAGACCAGTCTAGGCAACCGTACAAGCATAAATTGCCAAAAGACACTCACCGTCAGTCCAGAACCACGATGCACCTTAAATACCGACCTTACCCAAAGTAGCCCGGATTGTAAACCTTGCGAAAGTGATACTTCAATCTGGTATAAAGATAAAGGATGTACTTCAACTTTTGTACTAAGTAAAACAGTGAAGAATACTTCACAGCTTATAACCAATGCAAATAATACAACAGCAAAGCCTGGCGACCGCTTAGAATATCGTCTTGATGTAAAAAATACTGGAAAATCAACAGGTACTTATACTCTACAAGATAACCTTGCAGACGTGCTCGAATATGCAGACATCGTGGATACCGGTGGGGGTACACTCGCTAAAAACGATGGAAGCACACCGGTAGAAAAAGTAAATACCATCAGCTGGCCAGCAATCCAGATTAAACCTGGCGAATCAATAGAAAAGATCGTTAGCGTCCAAGTTAAATCAACCATTCCTGCGACACCTCAAAGCCTAGGTAATCCTGAATCATATAACTGTCGTATGGTTAATGATTTCGCAGGTAATCATACTACCGTCATGGTTGACTGTCCTACGCCTAAGGTTGTTGAGCAAGTAGTGACGCAACTTCCACATACTGGCACGACAGAAAATCTATTATTCGCGGGTGGCGTCCTGGCAATCGTTGCTTACTTTTACGCACGTGCACGTCAGGTTAAAAAAGAGGTCCGTCTTATCCGCCGCGACCTCAACGCAGGAACAATTTAAAATTTAAGAGGTGGACTATGAGCAATCCAGAAAAACCAAGTTTCACACAAGAACGTAGCAAACAAGAACTTGAGAGCCTAAAAGAAGCTGGTGCAGAGCAACGAGAGCGTTTACGAGAAAACCTGGAGAAGGCCACAGCGGAGCGTGAATCAAATGTCGATGAAGCTCGTCACGAAGTGGATCAGGCTGCACGAAGAATAGAACGCGAAAACACTAGAGAGATAGGCCAGGATCCTTCACCCGCCGAAAGGCGTCGTAGAGATGCACCCATTAGCGCCAAAGAACGTGAAGCTAGCTTTAAGATGACCATGAGCGAGGTTCAAGAAGAATTGTCCACACCTAGTCGTACTTTTAGTAAAGTGATTCATAATAAAACCGTTGAGAAGATTAGTGACGTTGCCGGCAATACAATAGTTCGACCAAACGCTATCCTTTCTGGGGCAATTTTTGCCTTTGTTCTTACTCTTGTTGTTTACATCGTTGCCAAAAACTTAGGTTATCCGCTTTCGGGTTTCGAGACTATTGGGTCATTCATTCTGGGTTGGGTGCTCGGTATTTGCTATGACTTCCTTAAAGTAATGGTAACGGGTCGCAAATAATTCATTATCTTAATTTGATAGATATTTCACTATCGTGGTTTTGCTGCTCACCTCTTAAATGAAGGTGGTCGTCTTGAGTGGTCTGCGGGGACGGCTTTTGCGTGCCTTTTTCAATGTCATGTTTCGGCGGCTCGCTTACAATTGGAGGATGCATATTCTGCTCTACGGCAACAGGGGGCTGCCATGAAGGTGTGGATGCGCGATTGTTCGAAGGCAATATACTACTAGTACTTCCTTGGTGATTAGTTCGCGGCACAATTGGAGATGACTGGATAGGAGAAGACGGTATCGGCTTACCTGTATTAAGCTGCTTGCGCTTGGCGAGCCATTCATCTAAGAACGATGAGCTGGAGCCGCTCGTCATACCAGTCATACGTTGTTCTTCAACTTTTTTCATAGAAGCGGCACTATTCTTCGACTTTTCAGCCGCAGCCGCGCCCAAGCGATCAAAAATTTCTTTCTCAACCCGAGCGCGTGGCTTTCCATATTTTGCAGCCGATAGGCGCTTTAATGCATCACTAAGTTGTTTGTTCACCTCACCCATGGGTGGAAGGAAGGACATACTAAAAGGTGCGGACGGCACATTATTAATCATCACACTCGTTACAGATTGGTAGTTAGGCATTTTAGTGAGATCTTCTGCGTCAAAGGTTGGCGCAAACTTCTTAACAAGCAGCTCAGCATCTGTGATGCCTATACGACCACTAATTACCGTACCGACGTTACCTATGATAGCCTCACGAATCTTATCTGTTAACTGAGTCATAAACTGATTTCCAAGGATAAGATTAAGGCGGTACTTTCGTGCTTCAGATAGAATGGATTCAAAACTTTCAGTCGCAAAGTTTTGGAACTCGTCAACATATAGCGAAAAGTCAACACGATCACTCTCTGGTGTATCTGCACGGCTCATAGCCGCTGCCTGAAATTTCATAACAAAAATAATACCCAATAACTTTGAGTTAAGCTCACCCATTTTTCCCTTACTAAGATTAACGAGTAGAATTTTCTTATTATCCATTATCTCACGCAAATTAAATCCACTTTTTGTTTGACCAATAATATTACGCATCGCATCATTTGAGATGAACGGACCAAATTTACTAACAACCCAACTCACCACTTCACCCGACTCATTGGATTTTTGTGAGTTCGGGTATTCTTTAGTCCAAAAATCAAGGACGGTCTGATCGGTTACGTACTTCAGCTTACTCTTCATAAATTCATCGTCAATCAATAGCTTTGGAATATCAATGAATGTGCCCCCATTCGGATCGGACATAAGTAACAAGGCCGCATTTCGGAAGATATGCTCAAGACGTGGACCAACAATGCCTGTATGACCCGGATCATACAATCCATAAAGCATATTGATCGCCTCCTGCACTAAAAAATCCTTCTGATCTGGACTATCGAATTCAAACATATTAAGACCAATTGGGTTAGTCATATCACCAGGGTTAAAGTATATGATATCTTCAACGCGTTCTTTAGGGACCTTCCCTAATAGCGCTTCAACCGAATCGCCATGTGGGTCAACAAAAGCAAACCCACGACCATCCATCATATCTTGGAATGCCAGATTCTCAAGTAGGACAGACTTACCCGTACCAGTCTGGCCAATAATGTAGGTGTGCCGGCGACGGTCATTAGTACTTAGACGTATAGGCTTTTTTACCCCTCTAAACTCGTTATAGCCAAGTAAAAAGCCTTCATTCATCAGCTGTGTTGGACCATCAACCTGCTTTGATAATTGACGTTCAACTTGAGCTGTCGGGATAGTTTTTTGATCTGGTAAATGGAAAATCGTAGCTAACTCAACGCTATTTAAAATACTTTGTGCGACTGTCTGAGGGAAAAAGCGAAATATATACGCAGTCACCAACTCCTCAACGTTCTTAGTCAATGCAAATTTAAAGCCGTTATACGTCGGTGAGTCGAACAAAGAAAAAGCTGCTACTATATTCTTTAGCAACACTTGAGAATGGGCTGCCGTATTCGAAGAGACTACCACCCGCACAAGTACCTCATATCCCGGATAGCGCGTTTTTTCTTGAATCGCATCAACCGTCGCTTGTTCTAGCGTTGTCAATTGTTTATCTTCAGGTTTCACTTCCTCATGGACTGGCGGTTTCCAGAGCGCCTCCATGACATCTTTAGGCGCCAACATGCCTCCCAGTCCGCCTTTTTTCTTACCCTTGTCCTTCATTATCTTTTCAGCTGCAGAAACGGAATTCTTTGTCCAACCTTCCCTTGCTGGCCTAACCAAAATCTGAATTGCCACACCATCCTCACGACCCGCAGCTGATAAGGCATTAAGAAGGGCTCTAGAAGCATCTCTTTTTGATTCTTGAAATGTAGCTATTGGGTAAACAAAGTTTTTCTTAAGAGTAAATTCCCCTCCAATAGTTCCACTAATCTTGCCCACCTGGCTAAAAATGTTATGTTCTGCCACCTCCTCCAAGCGCGCCGAGGGATATGCGGCAGCTACCGCTTGACGCACAACATCCACAAGTACAAGCGGCACGACCGCGTAATAATGCACGAGGCCTCCATTTGCAACTATCTCAAAAGAAAGATGACGCTGTCCATAAATTTTACTTTTGAAGCCCTTGGTGGCTGTACTCGCAATGATGTTATACATTACTTGAGCTTGTGATAAGACCTCTTCAGTGATGTCACGTTCATCACGCCCATTATTTTCAATGTCCTCACTCGAAGGAGGTAGATGAATAAGCATCGGCACCATCTTAAGTCCACGCTCATAATTCTTAGCTTCTCTCAACGTTTTACGATATTGAAGAAATACAAAAATACCGACTGAGCCGGCCAACACTAAGAAGATAAAGATACTTATAAATAAACCTGGCATAGTATTATTCTGTGGTGCCTAACTCTTTTCCATATCGTTTCCGCAAATAGTCAGCCTGAAGCTTACCAACCTCATGCTCACGTTTATATGGATCATCTTTCGTTTCGGAAATAATCTTTTTAGCTTTATCTACCCACTCTTTTTCGATAAGATCATCGTCACCAGCTACTAGGGGCATATCATCAGTTGCCACAGTATTGTCGTCAGTATTTTGGACGACAGATATGGGTTGAGCAATAGGTGCAGGCAGTACAGGGGCCTGTCCTTGAGCGGCATTCATAGCTGACTCCAATGGATTCTCATGCTGCTCATGGAGTCGTTCGGCGCCCTGCTCAGGCGTTACTTGCGTAGGTAGGCGCTCAATATTATGACCATACATGCTTGGTATTTGTTCGGGTCCAAGATTCGGTGCCGGCAGCTTAGGTTCCATATCTGTAATTATAGCATAATCATTACATTTCTAGGCTATTATTTTGCTACCCTTTTGGATATGTAAATGCATCCTAGAGCGATGAAGATAGTTACCAATGAAATATCGTAGATTGTTATCTCGCCCACGGATTGCATAGCAATCAGCATTACAGGAGCAATAGCTATTATTGAAGCAAAATAATAAGAACGTACTAGGCTCATATCGCGGTGTTGAAATTTCAAGAATGGAACTGCAATATAATTAATCAATCGATTAAGCCCAAAAATTAAAAAGGTCAACACTCCTAATGCTGACATGTACATCAAAATGAATACAAATAGAATACTTAGCGGACCCACAGTTGATGGAGTTGTTGTTTGTAGAAAAACAAGCAGTACCACAAAAGATAAAATAGAACTGACCCCGATTATTTTCCCTAACATATCCCCACTATACCATCAAACAAGAGAGCCTGAGTAGAAAGTTATAAGTCTAGATGACAACATCCGCCGCTGTATAAAATATTTGGCGCGTGTATCTAAGACAGCTTCCTACTCGAGGCAACTGACCGCTCCAGGATAAACCTGGGGCATATCATTCATGCATTGGTTCCACAATATACCTAGTAGTTTCACTGCTAGTTTCCTAATCAAGGATTAACTAGGCATATTGGTACTTGAATGCGCGCTCGACGCTTATTTGGCGGAGCATCGGCAGCGTCACAGTCTAGCATATTTATAAAGTACGTGGCTTACAAGGTAAGTCATTTTAATGCGAGTGTCGCTACCGACTTTCCGTCAAAATTCAGATTGTAAATGTGTTTTTTGCTTTTTTGTTTTTGTAAAAGCTTATTTAAACTTTAGCATTTTGTAGCAAAATAATCAAGATACTTGGTGTAAATAATTATTGTTCTATTCACATCATATAGATATATACGTTTATTCTAATCTGTTAAATTATACATGGTGATATTTAATCAACGTTGTTTTTTAGTGTTTTGCATTATAAGCACAGCCTCTCAGAACATCAAATAGTCCAACTCTCACCTTAATATACTTCTATTTAGAAAGCCGCATTTGTAGGAAATGCCTAACTTAAAAAGGCCGCCTTGTAACGTATTTATACTCGGATTTAGCAGCAATATAGCGAAAAGGCTCGTTTGTCATTCTAATAAAAATGAGACGTGACTAGCTAGACTCCAGAGTTATTTTTCCTACCTACCCAACTAGAAAAATCGACGCATATGTACTGACCTTTTTTAAAGTCACAATATGACACTAAATGTTGCCATTACTATTATTTGCTAATTAAAAAGTGACTAACTTTGAGGCTGATTTTTTACTAAACAGGTTAACCGCACTCTAAACGTAAGCGTAAATTACGTAGCATGGCAAATGTACACATATTATATGCAAGTTTATAACTTTATCCACAGCTTATTTTTCATAAATCTTTTTTTCCAAAATTGTATTGACACAAGCGCTTTGACATCATATTATAGGGGTAGCTTCTGAATAAATAAATTGTACAGAAGCCAAAAATAAACAACGAATCTAAAACACTCCACAAGAAACAACCACTACTCGCAGGTGGTTGTTTTTATAAGTAAATAAAAAGAAATCACCCGTTTGGGTGTTCTTTCAATACATTGGTGGAGCTGCGGGGTACTGCCCCCCGGTCCAAAAGGTAATATACTATCCTTCTACAAGTTTAGTCAGCTTTACAAATTAACAAAATTTGAGCTAAAAAACTGACATAAAGCGCTCAAAATTTTGCGTGGTAGTATTTCCTTTCTTAGGGCCACTGCGCCCTAAGAAAGTGAGTGACATAGATATGACACCACTTGCCCGTATGTCACCTAGCGGCAAATGATGATCGAGCTTATTAAGCTGCGATTGTCGCAAAAGCAGGCATGCGGAATGCAGGCGTGCGGAATGCACTAGCTACATAAGCAGCGGCTGCTTTTACTTTTGCAGAAATGTTTGCAATTAAAAAGATACGTTACGCGTATAGTCGACTTGCTAAATAATATATTAAGTTCCTTCTGTCGAAAGCTATATCAGCCCCAATGACAAAAGTATTATACCATAGTTTACGGGTACATACTATATATATTCTAACTACAGGGTAGCATGGACCCACTAAAGGCATGATTTTCATCATTAAAACAGCCAAAAGTCATGGTTGTATGAGTTTCATTTAACGGATACCTTTGTTATCGATGATATCGAAATCATGACATTTCCTCATTCAAATCTCTATGTCTTTATCTGAAAAAAGAGATTCTGATTACATCCTCTCAAACATAGATGATAACTGACGCAAGGAAGACGATACTTGCTCGTATCCTGCCGCTTCTCCTTAGGAAAAATCGTCAAAATAAAAGTCATAGCCTTACCGGTGAGATAGTAGGTCCATAATGACAGAATGACCTTTCGCTCCCCATCTATGGCAAGTCGCATCGTGCTTATTTGGAGATGGAACCAGGGCTAAACCAGGCAAGGCTAACCTCTCGAAGATAGAATCATGTGAAGTGGTAGAGCAAATGGACATGCTAACTATCCAGTATAATTTTATGCTTATGCTACCGTAAACTGCTGTTCATGTGGATTTTATGGAGTTTACAAGAGAATATGACTACACAACCCCACAAATCAGGTCTAAAACGCTTCATCAATGTAACTGACAATGTCAAACGACTCCTCCTACTACTAAAGATCGCCTTAATTTAAGCGCACGGAGTTACTTCAAAATTATGAAAGTGGCTCAAACTATCGCAGACTTAGACCAAAATAATCACATTGAACCAAAATACATCTCAGGAGCATTACAATATCGACAAAATACTTGAACCTCGGTGGCTTATCTGGTAGAATAGACATCGAGTAACGCTTAATTTTATGCAACTCAAAAAGGAGAGCAGAAATCAATACATCTATTCGTATCAACGAGGCAATCAAAGCTCCACAACTGCGTGTTATTAGCACAAGTGGCGAACAGCTCGGGATCATGAGTCGTCAAGACGCATTGAAAGCAGCTGAAGAAGCAGGAGTTGACCTTGTCGAGATTTCACCTAATGCAGATCCACCCGTTGTTAAAATCATCGACTGGGGGAAATACCAATACCAGAAGATGAAGGAACTGCAAAAGAACCGTCGTAGCAGCAAGTCTAGTGAATTAAAACAAATGAGACTTGGTCTTAAGATTGGCGCGAACGATCTTGAGATAAAGCTCCGTAAGATTCGTGAGTTTCTAGCTGCAGGACATAAGGTAAAGATTCTTATTTTCTTTAGAGGTCGTGAAATGGCCCACAAAGAATTAGGGTACGAAATGATGGATAGAATCATTGGTCTTCTTGAAGATGAAGCTGTAATTGAGCAGAAGCCTCAGATGGCTGGTCGCAATTTGAGCATAGCAATAAGGAGTAAATAATGGGAAAGCTAAAACTAAAGACCCACAAGGGTACCGCAAAGCGTATCAAGCTTACCAGTACTGGTAAATTGACTCGTCGTCGTGCATTTGGCGGCCACTTTCTTGCGAAGAAGAGTAAGAGTCGCAAGCGAGCTATCGGTACCACTGCAACCGTAACTGGTTCAATGGCTAAAAACGTTAAACGAGCATTAGGAGTATAATATGCGAGTTAAAAGAGGTGTTGAGGCACGAGCTAAACACAAAAAAATTCTCAAATTAGCAAAAGGAATGCAGCATAACCGCACGCGTTCATTTCGCTTAGCTAAACAAGCTGTTATTCGTGCACTCCAGTACGCTTATCGTGACCGTCGTAATAAAAAGCGCGACCTACGCGGCCTATGGATCACCCGTATTAACGCAGCCGCACGAGAGAATAATACGACGTATGGTAAACTCATTGCCGCATTAAAGGTAGCTAATGTAGAGCTCGATCGCAAGGTCTTGTCTGAAATTGCCGTTAACGAGCCTAAGGCATTCAGCGAAATTGTTAAAAGCGTAAAAGCGTAATTCTTTTAAACCTTTCCACTAAAAAACACCGTCTTAGGCGGTGTTTTTTAGTGACAGCTCGTCGATAAGCCGGGTTCTGTCGAGGACGATCATCTATCTAGCCTCATAGTTGCCTATAAGATCAAGCGGATAGCGATCTACAGGCGGACACCTTTATGTAGATCTCCTTGCAGCAGACAGGGTTTACCTCCTTCACATGTCACCATGTGTCGCTGTGAGCTCTTACCCCACTCCTTTCACCCTTACTCTACGTTGCCGTAAAGCGGTTTCGTTTCTGTGGCACTTTCCCTAGGGTCTCCCCCGGTCGCCGTTAGCGACTGTCATGTCCTACGCTGCCCGGACTTTCCTCTTACGAATAAACGCAAGCGATCGTCTAACAAACTGTCTGTCCCTTATTATACCCTATTCAGTAGCGTGTGCGTTCAAAATCTTGTTTACCATACCGTCGGCAAGCTGATTAAATTCCCGCTTTACATGGCTAAACGTCACTTTATCAAAGTTTTTAACAACTTCCCTGATCCGTTCATTAATTGGCCAGAGTTCTCGGTTTTTAATGGTATAGATGCCGTTCATCTGATTAACAACCAATAAACTATCCATGCGAAAATCTACTG
>CAZTOK010000039.1:0-9549 GCA_964615445.1 uncultured Candidatus Saccharibacteria bacterium
TGGTCGGGATGACAAGACTTGAACTTGCGACCTCACGGCCCCCAGCCGTGCGCGCTACCAACTGCGCCACACCCCGATAGTACCAAAAAACCCAAGGATCAGCCTTAAGCGTTTGATATTCCCCGCGTAAGTGCAAGGTGGGTACTCTCAAGACATTTCCACGGAAATGAGTCATATTGAGCTCCCTATCAAATATGATATTCAGGAAAATCATATGCGCCTCGGCGATCCTGGGTCTCTTTTATTATAGCACCTACGGTGATCAAAATAGATGGAAGACTGTATTGAATAACCTTAAAATAACATCCATCGCAGCAAGCATAAAACTCCCCACGATGCCATTAGCAACAATGACTATGAGGAAAATAAGCATAACACCAAATTGCTCAATTGCTTCCATTCCTCTTCTCACAAATTCCGGTGCCAATGCATAGAGTACGCGCGAACCATCGAGAGGAGGGATTGGAATAAGATTGAATACAAAGAAACCAAGATTAACCATCACTCCAGTTACTATCAAGTCCCCGAGAAGTGAACTATTGGAAACCAACGAAGACGTAGCTATTCCTACACCGAAGAGCACAAAGGCAATGACTAAGTTCGTCAGCGGGCCTGCTAAGGCTACGAGTGCCGCTCCCCATTCTTCAAACCTTACCCTGCTTGGATTAAACGGTACTGGCTTAGCCCCACCAAAAACAGGTGCACCTATTATCGCTAGGGTGATTGGTAAAATAAGCGTAAGGAAGGGATCTATATGCTTAATAGGATTAAGTGTTAGACGACCGTTCAGCCTTGCCGTATCATCACCTAACCAATAACCCATAAAGGCGTGCATCGCCTCATGAAGCGTCATCGAAAATAAGATTACGACAATAACTACAATAATATGGAGTATATCAATATTCATTTCTTCCAGTATAACACTGGCAAGGTAGTGGGTCAGTATTCAGCTCCGTCGTAATAAAACTCATTCTCAGCGAATGTTTGGCCTTTATCAATTAATGCCTGAATTTCATCAACGCTTTCAAAGCGCTTCGGTAAATCTTCGAATTCCTTCTGTGTCATCCATTTATTAAGTCCTCCCTCAAATTGGTCAATAAGTTCTCCCCAGACATGCGTCGCATATACACAAAGGAAGATTTTATCTTCAAGAAGCTTACCTGACGCTTTATCAAAGTCTCGTTTATGATATAGTAGCTTATATTCAAGATCTGCTTTTAATCCCGTCTCTTCCTTTAACTCCCTCTTGGCTGCATCAATAATCGTCTCTCCCCAGCGCATTTTTCCACTTACCCTGCCCCAAAAATCAAAATAAGGATGTTTCTTACGCTGTTGAAATAAGAATTCACGCTCACCATACTCGTTTTTACGCTCAAGGCTCAATACTACTGAAACTTTGGGCTGTTTTTCAATCTCGTTCTCATCAGTATCCATCCGATTGGCATATTCTTTGCCTTTTTGAGTCAGAAGATAGTATTTCTCATTTTTTTCTACATACTCTTCTTCTATTAACTTTTTAATATGAAAATTAAAATGATCACTACTAAGGCCTGTCTGTCTCTGTAATTCAGAAAACTGAGCCTTCGGAACAAAAAGTAAATGACGTAGTATATGTGCTTGAGCAGTATGCGCATCCGGCTCGTAACTCATAACGATCTCCTGTATTAGTATTTTCTCAATAATACCTAGCGATTTTTTATTTATCTAGTAAACTTGACTTCACCTTGACTAAAGTTAACAAAAGGGGTAAACTGGTACAGATTGTAAAAAGTAAGTGGAAGTAATAATTATGGCAGCACGATGTGAACTCACCGGAAAAGGCAAGCAGTTTGGCCACAATGTCAGCTTCTCTTTGCGTCGCACTAAACGCGTCTTTAAACCCAACCTTCAGAAAAAAACTTTTATGGTTGACGGTCAGAAAGTAACGATGATCCTTTCTACACAGGCAATTCGTACGCTTAAGAAAAAAGGCATTTTGGCAAAAGCCGCTTAACCTGCATCTAAATTAAAAATATCCTCCTATAGGAGGATATTTTTAATTGTCTTTATATCCACTAGCCACGGGTAATCTCAACAATCGTGAGAACAGATGGCAATGAAGACGCACCTTTTAGCCTGTACTTTGAGACAGTCTCAACTGGCGCGCCAAGCTCTTTTACGAACACCTCTAACCCTTCTTGCGGTACTTCATAAGAAATCGCGGAATCGGCATAATGAATAGGGATGATAGCCTTAGGATCAATCTGGCGTACAAGGGCCGAGGCACTTGTTGCGTCCAAGGTATAGCCATTGCCGCCAATAGGGATGATAACTATATCCACAACGCCTATTTCTTCAAGCTGATCATCTGTTAATTTGGGGCTAATATTACCGATCATTGCTATTTTTACATCAGCAATACTAATCTGATATATTGTTGACTTTTTTTCGTCAGTTTCATTATCAATATGGCGAACTGCACCAATGCCTCGTATGGACAAATCACCTACCTCATACTCACCAGGCCCATCAATGGCAAGCTGTGCATCTTGATTATTGGTAGCGAAACGAGACTCGGTAACTATCTCTACAGCATCTTTTACTGACAGGTCTTTTAAGCCCACAAGCGATAGCTTTGGATCAATCACCGCCGTTGTTTTTTTAGTTGAGATAATTACTCCATTTGCACCCTTATATTCAATATCAAACATATTCTCTCCTTACTACACTTTCAGCACATTATCGGTATCAAGCAAAATGGCGTACTTTCCGTTTAATATTTCCGTTATAAATTTATCATGAACGCTTAATCGATAGTAGAATTCATCGTAGCTAATGACGCTATAGTTTAACTCACGAGATTCCTTCTTCTCAATCTGTTTTATAGCATTTTTTAACTTAACACTTGATACATCGCCCACAACCAGAAGATCGATCTTACTCGAGGAACCTTTTACTAATATGCCAGCAAGAAGAGCTATCCTTACTCCAGGCAGCTCCTTAATCACCGTATGCCAACTTGAGTCAACGCGTGTGTCTGTTTTCATATCAATGTGCTCATCTGCAAAAATAGCTCGAAATGGAACGTAATATTCGTACCTTTGATTAACTTCGTAGTATAGCTTATTATCTGCATTGTCACTCGTTATAATACCCACGGAAAGCATATTAGAAAGCTCACGGCGCACAGAATTTATTTGTTCATCAACAAGACGGGTAATTTCACGTACATAAAAAGCCTTCCCTGGATTGTTCAGGAATAGGTGAAGCAGCTTCACTCTTGTTTTTGAGCCAAATAATGCGTCAATCATACCTCTACCTAGAATAACTTTCGTGTTCTATAATATCATGCTTTCCACTCATTAGCGAGCTCCGAAAGAAGATAGAATCGCACCTCTTCTAATGTCCCCCATTTTACAAATGGATTTCTCTTAAACCACGTAAGCTGACGCCTTGCTAACTGCCAATCTTTGTTATTGAACCGCTCCTTTACTTCGTCTAAGGTAAGTCTGCTTTGAAGGTATTCACGAATTAACGGATAAATATTTCCCGTCATGGCTTCCGAATTCCATCCATATTTTTTGCTCAACATACTAGCTTCTTTTACAACACCATCGTTAAATAGTTGTTCGGTTCGTTGTCCTATCCTTGCTCGTAAAATTTCTTTGTCTGTTGATATACCTACAATAATGCTTGAGCTTATCGGTACCTTATCTCTCTTTGGCTGAGCTATCTTACGCTCAATGGCACGAATAAGATAGCGCTCGTTTTTATCATTTTCTGGTGGTTTTATATTGTTTTCTATACAATATCTAATAAGCTCTTTCTGTGTCATTTCCGCTAACTTACTTCGTAATTCAGGATTGTAGTGACTATCAAATTCATAGTTAAACACTACTCCGTCTATATACAGCCCCGTACCGCCAACCAAAAAAGGCATGCGATTTCTCTGCCTGATTTCTCGTATTTTACGGCGAGTATACTCTTGAAAATCGGCAGCTGTAAATCGCTCGCCAGGTTCCACTAGATCTAATCCCCAGTGAGGAACTCCTTGGCGCTCTTCTCTGGTTGGCTTGGCCGTTCCAATAGTCATACCCTTATAGATAGTCCGTGAATCGGCACATATAATCTCACCGTTAAACTGTTTAGCCAAATCAATAGCAAGCGCCGTTTTACCACTTGCCGTCGGACCAACGATGACAATGAGCGGAAGTTTTAGATTTCTGGATACCATCGTCGCTTCTCAAAATCATCAACGATAAAAGCGGTACAAGTAATCCCCTCCGCTTCAAGAAGTTGCTGTTGAGCCTCGCGTCCACCGTGAAAGCCAAGGGCTAGCCCGCCAAAACGGTTCACTAGACGATGCCATGGAAGTTCACTTGGACCAGTGTGTGCAATCCCGCCTACTACCCTTGACGCATACGCATGGCCGGCAAGGCCAGCTAAGTCACCATATGTAGTCACCTTACCTGCAGGCACTTGCAACATAAGCCAGTATATCTTATCTCTGAAATCACTGCCTGGTTCATTCATAACTATCCTTCCAAAATTTATAGAGACTGTAGGTAGTCTGCTAGCTTTTCAAGCGATATCTTTTCCTCGCCACTTTGCGTCCGGATACTCACCTCACGCGTTTCTTTGTCTTTCGGCCCAACAATAACCTGAACTGGGATTTTCCATACAGTTGCTTCGCGGATCTTCTTTCCTAAAGACTCATTACGATCATCTCGGGTAAATCGTAGCTCATTATATTTGACCGGCTTCATAAGTACTGTATTGCACAGCACGGCCTCAATCTCTTCAACATAATCCAGCACTGTGTCATTAATAGTCAGAATACGCACTTGCTCGGGCGCGATCCATAATGGAAACCACCCGGCGGTATGTTCAATAAAAATACTAAGGAATCGCTCAATCGATCCGAGTAGTGCACAATGAACCATTACTGGTCGTTGCTTGCTACCATCTTCACTGGTGTATTCAAGTCCAAAACGCTCTGGCATCATATAGTCTAACTGAACCGTAGCGAGTTGAAACTTACGTCCAAGAGCGTCGGTTGCCATAAAATCCATTTTTGGTCCATAAATCGCTGCTTCACCAAGTCCGATCTCATGCTCGAGCTTAAACTTTTCAGCAAGTTTTTGAATTGAGGCTTCAGCCTGACTCCAAATCTCACGTTCACCAATATAAGAATCGCTCTCATCGCGAAATGACAGACGAAGTGACAGTTTTAGATCAACAAGGTTATATAACTGCTGTGCGCTTTCAATCAACTCAGCAAATACACCCTCTATCTGTGCCTCTGTACAAAATACATGCGAATCGTCCTGAGTAATAGAACGGACTCGATTAAGGCCACCTAGCTCACCACTCTTTTCATCTCGATAGACTGTCGTTGTTTCAAGGTATTTAATTGGAAGTTCCTTGTAGCTTCGAGGACGCGACGCAAACAATTGAGTATGATGCGGGCAGTTTACTGGCTTAAGCGCCAACTCATCGCCTGATTCCACTGATGTAAAGTGCAGCAAGTCTGGAAATTTCTCAAAGTGACCTGACACTTTATACGTTTCGAGGTTAGCGATATGTGGAATCCATACTTTTTCATACCCTGCGTTGAGCCGATATGACTGTGCAAGTTCATTTAGCTTATCACGAAGTATTGTTCCTCGAGGTGTAAACAACGGCAAACCGGCACCAATAAGATTTGAGGTAGCATAAATATCAAGTTCTTTGCCAAGCTTACGATGATCGCGTTGTTTCGCCTGCTCCAATCTATCTAGGTGAGTGTCGAGCTCTTCTTGAGTGGCAAAGGCCACGCCATAAAGACGTTGCATTTGTGGGTTCTTTTCGTTACCGCGCCAGTAGGCTCCAGCAATGCGAAGAAGCTTAAATGCCCCAACATCTTTCGTATTGGCTACATGAGGTCCTCTACAAAGATCTGTGAAGTCACCATTTTTATAAAAGGATACTTCACTAACAGCAGCGTCACCTTCGGCAATCGTTCCAAGTTCTTCTTTATCAAGGTCTTTGGCAATGGTAGTGCCAGCCCGCTTGAGATCATTTAGTAGCTCTTCCTTATATGGCTGATGATTACTCCTTGCCCAAGAGGTAGCTTCGTCTATTGGCATTGTGAAACGCTCGAAGTCTTGCCCCTCACTAATGATCCGACGCATGGTCTTTTCAATTTTTCCAAATTGTGCCTCAGATATTTTTTGATCACCAAGATCAATATCGTAATAAAATCCATTGTCGACCACAGGGCCTACGCCAAATTTTGCTTCTGGCCATAGGCGCTTTACTGCAGCAGCAGCGATATGCGCAAGGCTATGACGCATTGCATGAAGTTGTTCTTCGTTCATAACTGACTCCTTTTTTGATAATTAAAAACATGCGATGACTGGTTTTAATAGACATTAAATCCATATATCGCATGTCTCGGGCCCTTTTTAGGGTGGTTCCACCGGACTTCCTAGCATTTCTAGGCACTTATGACATAGCGTTACGCACGCCAGACACCCACGAAGCTCGGCGGGCGGTTACTCCGCGTCATTGCTTGTCTTTATAATAATCGCCTACCTCCGTTATTGCAAGTAGCTCCTCTGTTTGTTATGCTACTAGGAGCTGAGGGCGATTAGCTCAGCTGGCTAGAGCGCCACATTGACGTTGTGGAAGTCAGAGGTTCAAATCCTCTATCGCCCACCAGACGAGTTTATTTAAAGAGCCATTCGTGGCTTCTTATTTTTTTAGCTAACCTTAACATATCACTTATGATATACGATTAAGTTTCCGCCTAATTGACATTTAATACAGCTTATGCTAATATACTTACATGAGTAAAGACACTCAAATCCAATCTGTTCTTGCTAAAACCCCCATCTCATTTGAGTACGACGTTAGTTGGAAAGATGCGAAAAAGGCAATTCGAATTCGCACTCACAAAGAATAGAAAAGAAGTTCCAAATAAATAACCCCTCTAAGAGGGGTTATTTATTTATCCCCACTTGCCATGCACGTTTTCCACTAGTATTTTTATAAGCCTTATGACAATATATATACATGTTTTGCATAAATTGCTTTCAAGGTTCAACCAACGTTATTAATTCACGTTCAAATAAAAAACATCCTCAGGTGTGGAGACGGCGTAAGTGTACAGTGTGTAGACACATATTTACTACACATGAACGCCCTTCTTTGCAAGATAACATACAGATAAATCTCTCTGATGGCTCCTGCACTACGTTTAACTTAGGAAAGTTAATCCTTAGCATCGCAAAAGCCTTTACTCATGCTCCAAAAGATATAGAAGCCAATGCTCTATGGTTAGCGCAAACGGTAGAAGAAACGCTGTCGACTCAAAGGCAGACAATTACCCCTGAAGACATTGAGGCTGCTACCCATCAGGTTCTAAAGCGTTTTGATGAGCTGGCCGCCATGCAATATGCCGCCCAGCATCACCTTATCTCTTCGGCCCGGAAGCGCGGGCGGCCTTCGCTGCGCGAGCGCGTGCCACGGACTGATGCGTTGCCTTCTCAGTAACGTCAAACTTATCGAGGTATTTACCAAGGAAAAGATGTGTTTGAGAGTTGAAGGCAGAGGCTGCACTATACACGATGGCCGTAACAGGCATTAAACACCATTGCAACAACATCCATAGAGTACGCCGCCTTTTATAACGCTCAGGACGAGGTGGTAGCATCTTAAAACCAAGAAAGACCGTTACAAATAGACCTACCATAGCAACGCGTTGAATACCGCTCACTACTTCTGGAAGCTGGTGTGCTGCAATATCACGTGCCGCCTGACTATTAATAAGAAGCGGTACCCATCCACCAACAGCAACAAGGATAGGAACGCTAGCGAGTGTAATGTGACCATCTATGAGTCGTAAAAGACGCGCCAGGCCGCCTGCAAAAGGTACATTGCGATGCTTCGTAAAGATACGCGTCGCCACGTAGGGTATGTCAGAAGCTCCATACGCCCAACGACGAAGTTGAATAAACTGAGCTTTGAGAGTACGTCTGTATGTATCAGAAAGCACGGCATCTTGATAGATTGGCACATAAATTGGCGTCACGGAGTAGTTCCCGCCAAAGTAAAAGTAGCTTCGCCAATATTGATGACCGTCTTCGACGATGCTACGCGTACTCCAGAAGTTCATCTCCACAAGCGCATCCATTGACTGTGAATGCGAAGCGAAGTTGCGAAGCGTGTGCGGTCTCATAGAGCTAATAATGTTCCAAAACGAGTTACCTGTTGCCAAAACGCGCATAGGAGCTGGCGCATCCCAAATATTATTGAGAAATAACGCCACAGGTTGATACGAGAGGTGTTTACGATCTTCGTGAACAATATACTCATATGTGACGTAGTCGAAATAAGTGGCGTGCGGTCTATTGTCACTATCGAGGGTAGTCACCATCACATTGCGATCAGCAATACCTTGATCTTTGAGCCATTCTTTTAGGAAAAAGCCAGCATAGGTGATATTTCCACCCTTACCGATCACTTCATGTGGCATATCTTTTGGATGCTTTACGATATGAAAAGCCTTAAAGTGATGGCCAAATTTTTTTTGAAGTGCCCTAGCCGTATTTTCAATAGAGGTACCCCCTCGCTCTTCATAAGCAAGGACGACTATGAGTTTATCGTTGTCATAGGTAGTATTAATGACCGACTGGACAGTAGGCTCAAGTACTTCATATGATTCATTGTATGCAGCAATAATAACAGCATTAAAAAGCTCCGATGGTTTTGGAAAAAGTGTGGGATCGGCCGCCATCAGACGCAAGTTTTCTTTGTGAGCGTCAAACCCAAAACTATGGGAATATTCACGAGAAACTTTACTATAATTCGCCACAGGATCTTCAAGCTGCAACAAACGCTCATGCCAATTGACGTTTTGAGCTCGGTTAAGCCGCTCTCTGCCTGTAACTGTATGAACAGCAATACCAATCGCCTTCACGAGCATCGTAATGATAATAAGAAGCAAGTAAATCGCCGCAGTAAGCGGGCTTATAAGCGATAGAACTACAAGAAGGAGGAGCATGCCATAGCTAAGGATAGCCGGGAACATCTCAAAAAAACGATACAGTTTCGTTCGTTTTCCAAGTGGAATTTCAAGGTCAATCATATATTAGAGAAAGGCTACTTTTAATATAGCCCGAGTGATGATCCAGGCAATTACTATGAGCAGAAGGCTTAAAATGATGAAAGCAATGGCAATTTGACGACGACCTTGTGCATATAATTTTGTTGCAAGTATAGTATGCATACCACCTATAAGGGCTCCAAAAACGATGAAAGTTATGAGATAATACCATTTTTCCCTATAGAAATTTGTCTCACCAAAAGCTGTATAATGTACCGCTACTTGCAAGTCGCTTGGCCTTAACGAAAGGCCAACGTAAATACAATACGCAATACAAGCGAGAAGAAGTATAGCAATAAGTACCGTAACAAAACGATCTTCAAGTACTAACTTAATGGATTTAGTGATAGTTTCTTTCATACTATTTTGGTGCGGGTACAGAGAATCGAACTCTGCTCTCGACCTTGGGAAGGTCGCATATT